>WRJA01000011.1 GCA_009782435.1 Oscillospiraceae bacterium | reverse complement strand
TTTAAAGGGCGCGAAGTCCACTCCCTCAAAAAAATCCGTCAAATCCCCGATAATCAGCGGATTGCGCAAGTCCGGCTTGTCCGTGCCGTATTTGAGCATGCTTTCGGCGTAAGGTATTCTCAAAAAAGGCGCGGGACTCACCTTCTTGCCGGAAAATTTTGAAAATGTGTTATGCAAGACCGTCTCGGCCGCTTCGAATACATCCTCTTGAGTCGCAAATGACATCTCAAAATCGAGCTGATAAAATTCCCCCGGCGAACGGTCGGCTCTGGCGTCCTCGTCCCTGAAACATGGCGCTATCTGATAGTATTTGTCGAAACCCGAGACCATCAGCAGCTGTTTGAATATTTGCGGAGCCTGAGGCAGCGCGTAAAACATGCCTTTATGCTTTCTGCTCGGCACAAGATAGTCCCTCGCCCCTTCCGGTGACGACGCGGTCAAAACCGGAGTTTGTATTTCGACAAATCCGAGCCTTTCCATTTCGGCCCTCAAAAAGCGCACTACATCGGCCCGCATGACGATATTCTTGTGAACCGCCGGGTTGCGCAGATCCAAAAAACGGTATTTCAAGCGTAATTCCTCGCGGGTTTGCGTCGACTCACCGACCTCAAAAGGGAGTGTGATAAGCGGGCGGCTCAAAAGCTTGATATCCGCGGCTTTTACTTCGACCTCTCCGGTTTCGAGTTTATTGTTGACAGTGTCCGCGGAGCGCTCACGCAGGATTCCCTCAACTGTAACGATGCTCTCCCGTCCGGCGTCATTTATCAGGTCTTCATCGTTGACCACGATTTGGGTCGTTCCGTAATGATCCCTCAGATCGATGAATATGACTCCGCCGTGGTCTCTTATCGTGTCTATCCAGCCGGCCAGCTTAACGCATTGCCCGACGTTTCCCTTGCGCAATTCTCCGCAGTTGTGCGTCCTGTATCCGTTCAATTCGCTTCCTCCCTGTTCAATGCTTTCCCGTTCAATGAAAAAACCTCAAAAAACAAAACTGTTCTTTGAGGGACGGGACAAGACCCGCGGTGCCACCCACATTGACGCCGAAGCGCCCGACTCATTTACTGTTTAATTTTGAGCGTATCGGAAGAGCGTTGCCCGCGCCGCCATTTTCCCGAACAGCGCTTTCAGCCGCGGCGCCGAATCTCTTGCGGGATCTTTCCGGCGGGCGAGGTTTCTTCCGCTCGTTGATCTGTAAGCAAAGCTAACACAGCTTTTTTGATTTGTCAATAACAATTTGTCTTGAGTTTACCCGAAAAGCCGGACATATACCGAATAAAACCGAGTGTTGATTTTAGCATAGTGAATGAGTGGATTTTATATCTTAAAAAACCGCGCCGGCAAAAAACAGACTTTTTGCCGGCGCGGTTTTTAAGATATTATACGCAGCTTTCTTCATTGTTTACATGAAATCCCGCTCATGAACGCGCTTACAGGAAAAGCGGCATAACTCGGATTTTGAGCCGGGAGTTTTACCGGTACACCGGCGCTGCGCGGTCAGCTCTCAGTATTTACCGTAATCACTTTTGCCCGGTGTATAAGCAGGAACGGTTTCATGCGGCACAGCGGTATGCTTTGATCTGCCGGTTGCGGCGGACGTCAAACTCCTTTGCATTTCATCTTTGAGTTTGAATTGAGAAATCAATTCTTCCAGCATAGCTGACTGTCCGCTCATTTCTTCCGACGCAGCGGCGCTTTCTTCAGCCGTTGCACTGTTTTGTTGCACGACCTGTGCCACTTGGTCGATGCCGATATTGATTTGGTCTATACCGAGTGACTGTTCTTCCGACGAAAAGGCGATTTTTTTAATGAAGCTGCTGCTTTCGTTGATACCGGATACAATATCCGTGAGGCTCGCCGCAGTTTCTTCGGCTATATGCGTTCCGAGTTCGGCTTTTTCCATTGAATTCTGGATCATTTCGCCGGTTTCTCTCGCGGCTTCCGCGCTCTTTTGCGCGAGACTCCGTACTTCCTCGGCGACGACGGCGAACCCCTTGCCGTGCTGACCGGCGCGGGCCGCTTCCACGGCGGCGTTCAGGGCGAGGATATTCGTTTGGAAAGCAATGTCATCTATAACTTTAATGACCTTGCTGATCTCCTGACTGGCCCGGTTGATCTCCTGTACCGCAGTTATCATTTCATCCATTTGACGGCTGCCTTTTTCAGCGTTGCTCATAATAGCTGTCGCAAGACCGGCTGTTCTTTCGGCAGTTTCCGCGTTAGTTTTGGTTTTTTGTGCGATCTCGGCGATAGAGCTTGACAACTCTTCTATGGATGCGGCTTGTTCTGTCGAACCTTGCGCGAGAGACTGCGCGCCGTCCGCGACCTGCTTTGAGCCGCTCGATACTTGATTTGTGGAAACGTGGATCTCTCTGAACATTTTGTTGAGGCTGTCAACCATATCTTGTAAAGATCTCCCCATCACATCTCTTTCGGAGAGCAGTTCTATCTCGGTCGTCAAATCGCCGCTTGCGACGGTTTCGAGTTCTTCTGAAATATGTGTTACATGCTTGACAAACAAAGCTGCGCCATTGCTCAAGTCACCGATCTCGTCTTTGACTTTTGCAAGGGTTTCGATACTTTTCACATCTTCGGGACGCAGGCTGATATCACCTGTCGCGCCCGCTTTCTTTAAAAACCCGGAAATAACCGTGAGCGGCTTACTGATCAGGCTGGAAATATAAAACGTTAAAAATAACGCGATAATCACAGCGGCCGCAAGTATAGCGATCTCAATTATCATCATGGTTTTGAACAAGCCTGTGTTGTTGTCCACCGTTTCTTTTGACCATCGTTCGTTATTTGCCATAGATATATCAAACCCGCTCATTATTTCATTTGCGACCTCCGAGACTTCCGGGGCGAACAGTGCTTCATGGGCGGCTTCAAAGCTTATGAGGCTCGCTTCCTTCACTCTTGTTTTTATGTCGGTGAATTTATCTTCATATATCTTTCTTGCGTTATAGTACGCCTCCTCGACCGAAGGGTCGACGATGGTGCCGTCGTACAGCTTAAATTGCTCGGCCATAGTTTTTTCCAGCGTGGTCAGCGTGTTTTGGTTTTCTTGTATTTTGGCGCCGTCGCCTGCGTAGAGGGCCATATTTCTGAGCGTGACGCGCTCTCGCGCGTATGTTTCGCGGATAATGCCCATCGAGCTGATGGCGATGACGTTTTCATTGTAGAGAGCGTCATCCGCGTTGTTGATGGAGTTCATGCCGATCATCCCGATTATGCCGACCGCTATTGCAAGGACGAGCACGATTACGAAGCTGACGATCAGTTTCATGGATACTTTCATATTTTTCATTTTGAAATCCTCCAATGCTTTTCAGTATTTTGCCGGGGCAACGAGGTCGATTATTAAGTTCTTTTAAGAGAACTCTGTCACAAGGTTAGTTAAATATTATCGTAGTTTCGCATGGCCGGCAACGGTGTTTTCTCGGAAGAATCGTCATGTTTTTTGGGGGTTCACGGCTTTTGTTCTTCCGTCGACCGGCTTGGGCGTTCCCTTCGGAATGACCCATTGACTGCCGAGTTTATTCGCACCTTCGACTTTTCCGCCGGCGCAAAGATACTGCGCTCTCCGTGTTGTAACGCCCCACGATAAGCCGGCTTCTTTTACGGTCATCCATTCCATTACAACACCTCATTTCACCGCGATAATGTATAATACATCATTTTCACGAATAATGCAAGATATTTCATAATAATCTCCGGAGCGGTATTTTTCGGCATCGATCGGGGCGGGGAACAGCTCTGCCGTGACATTTCCCGCGCAAGGCTCTGCGGTGCGACAGACACAAACGACGTTCCGGGCAGCGAATTAAATGTGTAAATGCCGACAAAACAACTCAACTTTTGACATATCGGTTTTTGTATGTTAAAATGCAACAGTGTTTCATTTTCGCGACGGAGGTGAAGTGATTTGCATAGGCCCGCAACATACAGCACAAAGCAGGGCGACGCCGTTCTCGCGTGCCTCGTGTCAGCAAAAAACACATTCGTTACGGTGGCACAGATAGCGGATCACCTGCAAAAAGAACATACCTCCGTATCCCGGCCGACAATTTACCGACGGCTTGAAAAGCTCGTATGCGACGGCAGGGTAAGCAAGTATTCTTTCGGCGACTCCTCCGTTACAAGCTACAGGTACAACGACCCGGGCAAATACGACCGGGATACGTATCACCTGAAATGCGAGATATGCAATGAAATAACAGACCTGAAATGCGACGAGGTCGACCATGTTTCCCGTCACATATTCAAAGACCACGCTTTTCAAGTAAACGACAGCAAGACTGTTTTTTACGGGAAGTGTGAAAAATGCTTGAAATGACCCGGCGTAACAACTCAAACAGGAGGCTCCGGAATGAATTGCGGTAACCTTCCGGTAAAATCGATCAAAAAGCGATCCGAAAAAAGAAAAATCACTTTTACGGCTTGCGTCCTTTTTATCGCCGGTCCTCTCCTTTTAACGGCGTTTATGATATTGCCCGGCTGTATGCAGGCCGGCTCAAACGAAAAACCCGGCGTCGTCTGTACGACTTTTCCGCAATATGACTGGGTGCTCAGGATTCTCGGCGACAAAGCGGCCGGTTTCGATTTGACCCTTCTTTCGGACAGCAAGATCGACCTTCACAACTATCAGCCCTCTGTCGATGATATCGTGAAAATATACGTCTGCGATTTGTTTATCTATGTCGGCGGCGAATCCGACGAATGGGTCGACGGCGCTCTCAGAGAAGCGACAAACAAAAATATGACGGTGATCAATTTGCTGGATACGCTCGGCGACGCTGCAAAAGAGGAAGAAATCATAGAGGGCGCGGAAGATACGGACCATGACGGCGAAATCGAATATGACGAACACGTTTGGCTTTCTTTGAATAATGCGCGTATATTCTGTGACGTCATCGCCGACGCGATCTCGTTTTTGGACGCCGATAACACCGATGTATATCAAAAAAACAAAACTGCATACGTCGAATTGCTGTCGGCTTTGGACGCTGAGTACCGTAAAACGGCAGACTCGTCTCCCGGCAAGACATTGCTGTTCGGCGACCGTTTTCCGTTCCGTTACCTTGCGGATGATTACGGGCTGAAATATTACGCCGCTTTTTCCGGGTGTTCCGCCGAAACCGAAGCCTCTTTCGCAACCATAGCGTTCCTCGCCCAAAAAACGGATGAGCTTCAGCTTTCTTACGTTATGGTCACGGAAAGTTCGGACCGATCCGTGGCCCGGACGGTCATACAAAACACGGAGGCGCAAAACTGTACAATACTTGTTTTGGATTCCATGCAATCGGTTTCATCCGTCGATCTGCAAAACGGCGTAACCTATCTGTCTGTTATGGAGAATAATTTGGAAGTGCTGAAAGAAGCGCTTAAGTAATAAGGAGGCCGTATGCCGCAGCTGTCCTGTTTGAATTTGTTCCTCGGATATGACGGAATTACGGTTGTCTCCGGTTTATCCTTCGAAGTTAACGCCGGTGATTATTTATGTATAGTCGGAGAGAACGGTTCCGGTAAAAGCACGCTTATGAAGACCCTGTTGAAGCTGAAAGCTCCGATGTCGGGACAGATAGTGACAGGTGACGGCTTGGAGCATGACGAAATCGGCTACCTCCCCCAGCAAACCGTGATACAGAAGGATTTTCCCGCTTCGGTCAGAGAGGTCGTCCGCTCCGGCTGCCTTAATCGCTGCGGTCTGCGGCCTTTTTACAACAAAGCGGAAAAACAAATCGCGGAAGATAACATGGAAAAACTCGGGATCGCCGATCTCGCGAAACGCTGTTACCGCGAATTGTCCGGCGGTCAGCAGCAACGGGTTTTACTGGCGCGGGCCTTGTGCGCCACCCGAAAGATACTGCTGCTTGACGAACCGTCGGCAGGACTCGATCCGATTGCGTCGGCAGATATGTATGCTTTGACAGCCAAGCTGAATTCCGAAAAAATAACCGTCATTATGATTTCGCACGATATTGCCGCCTCAGTCAAATACGCATCCCGCATCCTGCACATCGGCGAGCGATCCGCTTTGTTTTTCGGGACGACGGCGGATTATCTGAAAAGTGAAACGTGGCGGATATACCGCAGCGCGGGAGGTGCGCAGGCATGACGGAGATCGCGGAAAAACTCGCCTTCTATTTTCAGTTCCCCTTTGTCCGATACGCCATGACAGTCGGAGTCCTGATCGCGCTTTGTTCCTCGCTTTTGGGAGTAACCCTGGTACTCAAGCGCTTCTCGTTTATCGGCGACGGCCTGTCGCACGTTGCTTTCGGCGCCGTGGCGATCGCCGCGGCAATGGACCTGACAAACAGCTTCCTTTTAGTTTTGCCGGTAACGGTGATCTGCGCTGTCTTGCTGCTGCGCACGGGGCAGAACACAAAAATAAAAGGCGACGCGGCTATCGCCATGATTTCTGTCGGAGCTTTGGCTGTCGGCTATCTTATTATGAATCTCTTTTCAAAATCCTCGAACCTCTCGGGCGATGTTTGCGCAACGCTGTTCGGCTCAACGTCAATTTTGACGCTGACACTGACGGAAGTTTGGCTTTGCATCGCTCTGTCGGTATCGGTGATCGCGGTGTTTCTGCTTTTTTATCACAAAATATTCTCCGTCACCTTCGATGAAGATTTTTCTGCGGCGACGGGAGGCAGGGCAAAAACCCATAACCTTGTCCTCGCCGTAATTATCGCCGTGGTCATCGTATTGGCTATGAATTTAGTCGGCGCTCTTTTGATCTCAGCCCTGATAATCTTCCCCGCCTTGTCCGCCATGAGGGTTTTCAAGAGTTTTAAGTCCGTAACCGTTTGCTCGGTGATCATATCGGTTACTTGCGCGGTCATCGGCATCATAGTCGCCATAACAGCCGGAACACCGGTCGGCTCCACCATAGCGGCTGTGGATATCGCGGGCTTTTTCATATTCAGCGCAGTCGGATTCACGGCAAGGAGGTTCAGGAATACATGAAAAAAAATCTGTCATTTATTTTGTTCTTTTGTCTGATTTGCATGTTCGCCGCGGGCTGCTCCGGCAAGGAGACGCCGCAAACGGACGACGGCGTTGATGTTGATTTGACGATTTTAAGCAGCACAATGGTCTATGCGGAAGTTTATAATATAACTTCAAGCCCCGGTGACTATATGGGGAAAACAGTAAAAATGAGCGGCCCGTATTACGCTTCATATTACAGCGAAACCGGTCTGTACTACCATTATGTCATTGTCGAAGACGCCGCCGCCTGCTGCCAAAGCGGATTGGAATTTATTTGGAACGGCAATCACGACTATCCCGAGGATTATCCTGAGGAGCAAACGATAATAGAAGTGGTCGGCGTGTTCGGAAGCTATGATGAACTCGGCAGGACCTATTACTTCTTATCGGTGGATGATATATCGATCTCAGAGAGCTGAATCCCGAGTTTATTTTATAAAGGAGAAATGCATCTCTTGACACGAAACATCAAACCGGTCGGGCAAACAAACGCGCGAGCCGGCGAGCGAATGATGATATTCATCCTCGCAGTGTTTGCGGCCAATATGCGCGCTTGCATCACCGGTGTGGGAAGTCTTGTTCCTCTGATCGGCGCTGACTTCGGTCTGTCAAAAACACAGGCCGGTTTGATCACGACCTTGCCGATATTGATTTTTGCGCTTGTCTCGTATCCGGCGCCCGGCATCAGCCGGCGTTTCGGCACGGGGCAAACTTTAATGGTCTCTTTCTTATTGATATTTGCGGGCTTGGCCGTACGTTCCTACTGCGGTATGCCGGGCCTTTTTATCGGAAGCGGGCTGTTGGCGGTCGGCATAGGCTTCAGCAATGTTTTGGTGGTCAGCATGATCAAACTGCGGTTTTCGCACAGGATCGGCTTTGTCACGGGGCTTTATTCCGCTTCGATGGCTTTTTCGGCGGCGGTTTCCGTCGGAATCAGCGTGCCGATGGCGGTCGGGCTCGGGCTCGGCTGGCGCAACGCGCTCGCTGTGTGGATGCTCCTCGCCGGTCTCAGCGTTGTTCTGTGGGGCGTCCGGATGAAAAAGGACCCGGAAATCAGACGAGTTGAAAAAGGCGGCGGAAGCAAGTCCTCCCTCACGCGCACAGCCCGCCGAATGCCCATGGCTTGGTGTTATTCCGCTTTTTTCGGTATCCAGACACTTCTTTTTTTCGTAATGTCGGCTTGGCTGCCTTCCATGCTGCAAAGCAGGGGGTATTCGCTTGAGCAGGCTGCCGCGACCGCCCTTTATGTTCAGGCGCTAAACATCCCAACCACACTTTGCGTACCTGTGCTGTGCGCCCGGCGGCGCGATCAGCGCGGATTGATTTTGATCTTCTGCGGCATGCTCTTCGCCGGGCTTACGGGTTTCATGTTCGTAAGAGGAACGATAAAAACGCTGATAACGCTCGCTGTATTTTCTTTGGGTCTGGGCTCGGCATTGGGTTTTTCCAACACTTTCATCTCTCTGCGCACCGAAAACGCGCAAGAGAGCGCCGCCCTGTCGGGCATGGGCCAGACCGTCGGTTATCTCTTCGGAGCCGGTGGTCCCGTTCTTATAGGATTTATCTTCGATCTGACCGGGTCGTGGACTTTACCGCTGCTGCTTCTTGTTTTTGCATCCGCCGCATATATCCTCATCGGGCTCTCCCTCGCTCGGGATCGCTCATTCTTTCGCGAATTTGCGGAGCGAAAAGCAAAGGGCAGCGGAAAATGAGCGGGAAATCCAAAAAAATCCGCGGGTAAATCCGAAATAACTTGACAATAAGCGCCGTTTTTATTAATCTGTGAAGCAAAGGCAATACTGCAGATAAGCTAAGGTGTATTGATATGCGTGAATTGATTTTAAACGATCCGTCAACCTGTGTCGGCTGCAACCGATGCATCAGGGTCTGTCCGGCAATAGGCGCGAATATCGCCTATGAAGAAGGGGAAAACATTAAAATCAAAATCGATAATGACCAATGCATAGCGTGCGGCGCTTGCATTTCGGCATGCCGGCATAATTCACGCGATTATGTCGATGATACCGAAAGGTTTTTGTCTGATTTACGGTCGGGCGTGCCGATTTCCCTTTTTGCAGCTCCTGCGAACCGTACAAACGGAGAAAACTGGGGAAGGCTTCTTACTTGGCTCAGACAAAAAGGGGTAAGGAAGATATACGACGTATCTTTGGGCGCCGATATTTGCATATGGGCCTATATACGATATATCCAAAGAGAAAACCCTGTTTCTGTCATAACACAGCCATGTCCCGCCATCGTCAATTATATAACGATCTACAATCACGCTCTGCTGCCGTATCTCTCTCCCGCTCAGAGCCCCATGTTTTGCGCCGCCGTATACATGAGAAAATACGAAGGCATTACCGACAAGCTCGCGGCGCTCTCCCCTTGCATCGCAAAAACACACGAGTTTGAGTCGACGCGATGCGCGGAATATAACGTAACGCTGAAAAAACTCTATGAATACATTAACAATAACGGCATCATACTTCCCACGGAAGAAAGCGGTTTCGATCACGCGGAATCTTCCTTGGGGCGCGTGTTTTCCATGCCCGGCGGTTTGAAGGAAAACATTGAGCTGTATCTCGGAAAATCATTACGGATCGACAAATCCGAAGGGCAGAATATCGTATATAAAGCTTTGGACAGATTTGCCGAAGCGCGCACGGAACATCTGCCCGCGATATTCGACGTATTGAATTGCCCGGAGGGCTGTAATCTCGGTACCGGATGTCTGCATGAGCGTGAAATATTTGAAATAAACTCCATAATGGACTCTGAGCGCTCGACCGCGACCCAAGGGCGCGACAAGGCGGATTTCGACGCGATTCTTGAATATTACGACAACAAGCTGCGATTGGACGATTTTATCCGCAGCTACAGGCCGGCACTCGCCCGTTCGTATACAACGACGGCCGAACAAGTGGAAAACGCTTTTTTACGTCTGGGAAAAGAGACCGAATCGGAGCGCAAATTCGATTGCTCCGCTTGCGGTTCCGAAACCTGTTTGGAAATGGCCGAAAAAATCGTATGCGATCTGAACATTCCGAATAATTGCATACAAAAAGCCCGTAACGACATACACAGAGAGCACAACACGGTTTTGGAACTGTCGTCCGAAAACCTGAAAGACATTAAATGGATATTGGAGGACATCTCAAAAATAAAAGGGCTGTCCGATGAAATAACCCGCAGCGTTACCGGTGTGAACGGCGCTATAGATAAATATAACAAGATGGCGACGGATATCGACTCTATCGCCATGCATATCAACATCATTTCACTCAACGCCTCAATAGAAGCGGCCCGCGCCGGACAATACGGCAAAACCTTCGCGGTGGTTGCCGAAGAAATACGAAACCTCGCGAAAACATCAAAAAACACGGTTTCGGAAACAGAAGACGTAACGGAGCAGGCGACGGAAGCGATCAAGGGAATAAATGTAATGATAGACCAGATAAGCGTGGAAGTGGAAAAAGCCTATCAGAATATTTCCGATATATCCGAAAAAACACAGGAAGCGATCAAAAAAAGCGAATTGTGAGAACAATACAGGGGCGACGAAAACAAGCCCCTGCAAAGACGACCGGAGATATTAATCTCCGGTCGTCTTTTTTATTTTTTTATAAATCACATGCGTTATTTTCTGACATTCTGTATCAGTTCGATCAGTTTTCCTGCGTCTCTGACTTTAATAATGAGTTCCTCAGTAACGATATCCCCTTCTTTCGCAAGGACCGCTCCTGTTTTATCCTTGACCTCTCTCATTATTTCGTTCCCTAAAATATGCTCAAGCCGATTTGCGCCGGGGTCCGCCGACGGGTCCGCGACAGGTTTTCCGGCTGCGGGGGCGGGGCCTTTTTCCGCCTTGGCTTTGTTGTCGGTCACTTCGGGCTCAATGCTTATTTGCGCCGGTTCCGGTTCGGCTTTCGGCTTAGCATTCTTGTTCTCCGCCGGTGCGGCCGGGGCGGGCGCCGAAGCAGGCGCGGGTGCCGGCGGCGGCGTTATTTCAGCTGCCGGAGCAGGTTCCGGCTCAGGGGCGGGAGCAGGTTCGGGAGCGGCGGCGGGGACCGGCGGCGCTGATACGGTACCGGTGGTAAATACCTTGTCCTTAGACAGCGTGAGTATTTCTTCCCCGTCGATGGCTCCGCCGTTGTCCAGAATAAGCTTTTCGATGGCGCCCGTGTCTTCGTCGATAAAAAACTCGATAACCGTGCCGATCACGTTTCCGTTGTTGCTGAATACGCTCGTTCCCAACAAGTTTACGGACGTCAGGCTGAGCGAGAGAGCCTCTTTGTCCTCCCAAAGCAGTTTGCATTCCTCACTTATCGGCGTTGTGATAATGTCTTTGCCTATACCGGTAACTTCGGAAAACGGCAGGACTTTATAACCGCAAACGCCGCGTCCGTTGTCCAAAACGACATACTCCGCGCTCTTTTCTTCGATGTTGATTATCAGTTCGACAACTTTCCCGCAGTCAAGCCCGTCTTGGATTCCGAACAAAGAAAGACCAAAGATTTCCTTATTGCTTTTCATTGCGTTAACCCCTTTTTTTATTTTAACCGAAATCGGCATTGTCTTGTTTATTATCGTAATGTACCGGTTTGGATTTGTCAAGAAAAAGCGTCTTTTTGCCTGTCTTTGTTATGCGATTTTATCGGGCGGGAGATTCTCGGACAGGTTTTTCATTGAAAGTTTGTCCGGGCTGTGATAAGTTGAACATAAAGGGAAGGGCGACGACGACGCGGCGGCTCTTGCCGTCCCGTTCGCGCGAGCATACGAGCATAAAAGACCGGAGGGAAAAAATGAATACGATCTATGAAGGCAAAACAAAAACCGTATTATCGGACGATGTGACCGGTGAGCGATATTTGTTTTTTAAAGATGACGCCACAGGCAAAGACGGCGTTTTCGATCCCGGCGCGAACACCGTCGGGGGCAGCGTTTCCGGTAAAGGCGAAACCGGGCTTGTCATATCCGGATATTTTTTCGATCTGTTGGAAAAAAACGGCGTTCCTACCCACTGTCTGGGCGTCGACCTTGAACGCCGCCTTATGAAGGTGCGCGGCGTCACGGTCCCGAAGCTTGAATTCGTATTACGTTATTATACCGCCGGCAGCATGTGCCGCAGGTTTTCGCTTGAATCCGGCATACCGTTCGATCCGCCGTATACGGAAGTAACGCTGAAAGACGACGACATGGGAGACCCGCTTATAAGCGAGCGGCTGTGTCTCATGAAAGACCTCTTAAAACCCGGCGAATATGAAAAAGCGCTGAACCTTTTGATCAAAACGGGCGACGTTTTGCGCACGGAACTGAATCGGCTCGGGCTGACTCTGATCGATTTTAAGGTCGAGTTCGGTTTTGATGAAAACCGGAACATTTGCGTCGCGGATGAAATCACTCCGGATATCTGGCGGGTCAGAGACGAGGCCGGAAATATACCGAACCAAATAGACTGCGCCGGGCTTATCCTCAAAAAAATCGGAGGCAAACAGTAGCGCCCTGCGGCAAAACTGCATGTTTGGCGTATGGGTTGAGGATTATTGCACTTTAAACGCATAAGGAGCCTGTTTCGCAAACATGCCTGACGCAGCAGGCTTCGCATCGGGGCCTGCGCGCCGGGCATACCGCCCTGCCGTGGAGTACAAGTCTGTGACAGAAGTCCGACGATTTCTCCGGCGGCAGTATTTTTCTCAGAGCCGTTTCCGTTTTGAGCGGGTCTTTCGCGCCGTCCGTCAGTCCCATAAGCCCGGAGAGCCTTATGCAGTGGGTGTCCGCCACAACTGCCGGTTTCCCGAAAATATCGCCCAACATTAGGTTTGCGGTTTTTCGGCCGACGCCGGGCAGGGCGGTGAGTTCTTCCATCGTGTCCGGCACACGCCCGCCGTGGCGTTCCGTCAGCGCGCGGGCGCACAGGACTATGTCTTTGGCCTTCGACCTGAAAAAGCCGCATGAGTGCACATACCGCTCAACTTCCTCCGGATCCGCCTTTGCGAACGCTTCAAGCGTCGGAAAACGGGTAAACAGAGCGGGCGTTATTTTGTTGACGCGCTCATCCGTGCATTGGGCCGACAGCCGCGCGGAAAAAAGCAGTTCATAGTCCTTTTCATATCTGAGCGAACACTCGGCAAACGGATATTCTTTTTCAAGACAGGCTATTATCTCGCCGATCTGTTTCGGGCTTCGCATATTCCCGCACCTCTTTATTTTCTTCGGCCCGATTTTCCGGAAGATTTCCGGTTGTAAACATCGGGCGCCTCATGTATAATCATTAACACTATTTGCCGGAACACGGAGGAATACTCATGGTACAAGAACTCATAGACATAATAGCCGCGCGGGACAAGGAAGCGGCGAGCGCCATAATGCTTGAACTTAACCGTCAAAGGGATAACATCGAGCTTATCGCGTCTGAAAACATTGTGTCGGAGGCGGTTTTGGCGGCTGCCGGCAGCGTTTTGACCAACAAATACGCAGAGGGTTATCCCGAAAAGCGCTATTACGGCGGCTGCGAGTATGTCGACCTTGTCGAAAACCTTGCCGCCCGCCGCGCCAAAGAGCTTTTCGGTGCCGGGTTCGTCAATGTCCAGCCGCATTCGGGCGCGCAAGCCAACTACGCGGCATACATGGCGCTTTGCGTCCCGGGCGATACGGTGCTTGGCATGGACCTCGACCACGGCGGACATCTTACACACGGCAGCAAGGTCAATTTTTCCGGCAAGCTTTTTAATATCATATCATACGGGGTCAATGAAGAGACCGGTTTTATCGATTATGATAAATTGCGTAATACGGCGCTCGATATGAAACCGAAAGTGATAGTGGCGGGCGCGTCCGCCTATCCGCGCATCATAGATTTTGCCGCGTTCTCGGATATCGCGAAGGAATGCGGAGCTTTTCTTATGGTGGACATGGCCCATATAGCGGGTCTGATCGCCGCGGGCCTTCATCCCAATCCCCTGCCGTACGCGGACGTCGTTACCACCACCACCCACAAGACTCTGCGCGGCCCGAGAGGCGGACTTATTTTGACCGACGACGAAAACATCGCAAAAAAAATAAACTCGGCGGTCTTTCCCGGAACACAGGGCGGCCCGCTTATGCATATCATCGCGGCAAAGGCTGTCGCATTGGGCGAGGCTTTGACTGACGGCTTTAAAGAATACCAGCGGCAGGTTCTCAAAAACGCCGCGGCGCTGGCGTCCGAATTGACCTCAAACGGTATGAGATTAGTTTCCGGCGGCACCGAAAACCACCTCATGCTTTTAGATTTGCGGGAACTCGGCGTCACCGGCAGAGAAATGGAAAAGAGACTTGACAAAGTACATATAACCGTAAACAAAAACAAGATACCGGGCGACACGTCGTCGCCCATGGAAACCGGCGGTCTGCGGCTCGGTTCCCCTGCCGTGACAACACGCGGCTTTAAAGAGGACGACATGAGGGAGACCGCAAAACTCATCCGTCTTGCCGCGACCGATTTTGAAGCTTCAAGCGCCGAAATAACCGAAAGGGTGCGTGTTCTCTGCGGGAAATACCCCGTCTACGCATAGTTTTAGCGCGACCGGGGGTGGAGTTAGGATATGTACAGACCGCTGGCTGACGCTGTAAGGCCGACAACGCTCGACGATATTGTCGGACAACAGCATATTCTCGGCGAAAACGGGCTATTACGCCGGACAGCGCAGAGCGGTAAAATCCCGAACATGGTGTTTTACGGGCCTTCAGGCACCGGCAAAACGACCGTGGCGGGCATTATCGCAAATAACTCCGATCGCACGCTCAAACGTCTTAACGCCACCACGGCTTCCATCGCGGACATAAGAGCGATAACGGAAGAGCCGGACACCTTATTGGCTCCGGCGGGGGTGCTTTTGTATCTCGATGAGATACAGTATTTTAATAAAAAGCAGCAGCAGTCACTCTTGGAATTCATCGAAAACGGCAAAATAACGCTGATCGCCGCGACGACTGAAAATCCTTATTTTTATGTATACAACGCCATTTTGAGCCGCAGCACAGTTTTTGAGTTTAAGCAGATATCGGCAAACGACGCAGTAACGGCAATAAACAGAGCCATTCGCATCGCCCGAGAGACGGAGAACATAACAGCCGATATCGAACCGAATCTGCCGGAGTTCATCGCAGCCGCCTGCGGGGGAGACGTCAGGAAAGCGATAAATGCGGTCGAGTTGCTTTTTGCCGCCGGTCCGAGGAAAGACGGCAGGATACGCCTTATGCTCGAGGACGCGAAACAGGCGTCACAGAGGAGCGCGATGCGTTATGACAGGGACTCCGACGCGCACTACGACATTCTGTCGGCTCTTCAGAAGTCCGTTCGCGGCAGCGACCCGGACGCCGGGCTCCATTACCTCGCGAGGCTTTTGGAAGCGGGCGATCTCATATCCGCGTGCAGACGGCTGCTTGTAATGGCGGCGGAGGATATAGGCTTGGCTTTCCCTCAGGCGATACCGATAGTCAAAGCCTGCGTTGATTCGGCCTTGCAGCTCGGGCTTCCGGAAGCGCGGATCCCTTTGGCGGACGCCGTCGTTCTGCTTGCCACGGTGCCCAAGTCGAATACGGCTTATTTGGGCATAGACGCGGCGCTGGCCGATGTACGCGCCGGTAAGACCGGTCCCGTTCCGCGCGAACTGCAGAACAAGCACGCCGACGGCACGGGCTTCGAGCGCGAACAGGGATACAAATACCCGCATGACTATCCGAACCGGTGGGTACGACAGCAGTATTTGCCTGATGAGCTTGCCGGCACTGTTTATTATAAGTTCGGCGAGAATAAAAACGAACAGGCAGCGAAAAGATTCGCTGATGAGATAAAAAAATGAAATCGCTTACTCCGGTGAACGCGAAGAATTATATTCAATGACCGATTCCGCTTCCTCCAAGCTTGCAAAGCCGTAGAATTTCGCGGTATTTTCATATATCTCGCACGCAAAATTCACATGCGATTCGATCTTGTTTTTTATCATTTCAAGAAAAAGCCCGAGCGTTTTTTCCGAATACGTTAAAAGCTCGCTGCGCATATATACCTCAAACGAAGTCCCGGCATTGTCCTTTCGGCTTCCTGACTCCGGTCTCCCCAAGCGCGTAAACGCGGGGTATTCCTCCGCCGCCTCCCTGAAGCCTTTGAGTATCATATCCATCGCGGCGTTTGCCGCGGCTTTTTTTTCCTCGCCTGTTGCCGGCATATCGCTCGCGAGGTATTTGTCAAAATACTCGGGGTCATCAAAGCTCATCATGTAAGCATATTTCATCTCAACAAGATTTTCCCCTGTCTCTTTCGCTTTTTTCAGGTCCTCCTCATAGCTTTGAAGAACGGCTTTTTCCCACGGTAAAAACTGACTGCATCGCATAATGAAAAAAGTCGCGCTGTCATCCTGACACGCGGCTCTGCCTCCGAGATTGCAGACCTTGTCAAACATATCCCACTCGGTCGATATGATGTTTCTTATTATTTCCGCGTTCGGGTTATCATGAAGTATGGATTCCACGTTTACAGTCACTCCTTTACAGGGTCAATCCGCCCCTGCTGTAATATGCAGTCCTCTGATAAAAGGGTCTTCTATTGTTTTCGTCAGACTCTCGGCATGTGCCGGGATGAAATCATCAAACGCGTCCGACAGGCCGCGGCGAACAAGTTCTTTCTCCACACTCAGGCATATCTCTTCGATAAGAGCGATTTTTTTCTCGCCTTCCGTTTTATCCGAAGCCCCCGGCAATTTTTTTATGCGCTCAAATGAGCCCTCGGGCGACCTGAAACTCTCCGCCTTTTTGAACGCCCATTTGTAAAACGGCATATAGGTCCCGTTGAGTAAATACAAAGCGGCGAGAGCGGACTTGACGAACTCGCAGCATGCGAGGTACGCCGATTCATAATGCCCCCGTTTTATGCACCTGACATAGTTATACTGTCCGGCCTGTCCCATCGCGGCGCAATTTGCCGCGAGCTTTTTTTTCAGCACATCAGGAGGGTAATAAGAAAGCAAGGCGCTCCTCACCGCCGAAAACTCCCCCAAAGGATCGTAAAAAACCTTGCCGTTGACCGCTTCCGCCAAAAAACGCTGCGGTATCCTCAGCCAATCCGCGTTTGTTTCCGGCGCGGTCGGTCTGCCGGTAAAATTCGTATAAAACTGCTCCGTTGTCATAACGCCGACACGTTTTGCGCGCTCCGGCGTTATTATTGACCCCGAGGCGGCCTCTGTTTCACTCGGCAGAAGATCATAGGCTCTTTGCAGCTCTGAACCTATTTTTTCTTTGTATCTCTCCGGTATCCACAAAATAAAACCGGGTCCGAAATCATGATCCCGCGAGAACTCATCGTCAAAGCCGAAGCACTCCGAGCCTTGCCCGGCAAGCCCTGCCGCTATTACATCCGCGAATTGCGCGAATTCCCGGTCTATCATCGGTTTGCCGCATGTCTCATAGAAGCGTTCGGCTGTTTCCAAGCCGTTCATTTTGAGTTCCCTTTCACAGTGTCCGGCCGAGCAGCGCAGCCTCGACGCGGTCGGCTTCGTCCGCTAATTTACTTTTGCCCTCACTATCGCCCGCGGCTCCTTTAACAGCCGCGAAACCCCGCAGCACTGAGACGTAATTTTGATTCTCTCCGAAGTTTTTGCTTACGGCGGACAGCGCTTTTTCATAACGGGCGAAGGCTTCGTCGAATCTGCCGAGCTTGCCGAGGACCTCTCCGAAAGTCGCGTCGGTGACCGCCGTGTGCATAACGCCGGGATCGCCGACGCTCGCATAGACCGCTTCCGCCTTTTCCAATTCACCCAAAGCTTTTTCATATTCGCCGACGCCCGCGAAAATCTGCGCTTTCAGGGAAAGCGTAACGGCGATCTCATCCCCGTCCGTTCCCGTTTCGTTTATTATTTCCAAAGCGCGGTCCGCGCATTTTTCGGCTTTTTCATAGTCGTGTTTTTTAATGTGCAAAGACGCCATGTTGTTATTCAGGGCGGCTATTCTGTAATCGTTTGCTTTATCAAGCCCCGCGTATATGACCTCGGCGATCCGGTATTTTTCCAGCGCTTCATCCGGCCTGTTCGAGTGGACAAAAAGCGTCGCGTAATTCAGCATTGTCGTGGCCTCGTGCTCCGTGCCGCGTAAATTCAATATATCCACGGCTTTTAAGGCCTTTTCGAAGGCAAGCTCGCCTTGATCGAATTTTGCCGCCACCCGGCTGTATCCGCCCAATTCATTGCATATCGAAAGCAGCGCTTCCAAGTCGTTTTCCCGTTCGGCTGTCGAAACGCCGGAAATCATAAACGCTTCCGCATCAGCAAATCTCTTCGCGGCAAACAAACCGTCCAATTCATCAAAAAATTTTTGAATTTCCGTAACTTGTTCATCTCCTGTCCTTTTCAAATCGCTTCGGGATTATTGTTATCCGGCAATTCGGTTTTCCCTCAAGCGCGGTTTCATGGCTTTTCATTTTCATCGGAGCGACGGATCATGCTCCATTTTTCTTCGGGCAGCCATTCCCGCAGCGTTCTCTCAATTTCAGTGAGTTCCAGCGGTTTTGACAAAAAATCGCTCATGCCGCTCTCAATGAACATTTCACGCACATCGCCCACCACGTTGGCGGTAAGCGCGATGACAGGCAGCTTTTTATATTTTTCACCGGGCAGGGCGCGTATGATCTTGGTCGCGTCCACACCGTCCATTTCCGGCATCATGTGATCCATGAAAACAATGTCGTAATTATTTTCCTTTATCATTTCCACTGCTTTGGCGCCGGAATCCGCCGTTTCAACATAAGCGCCGTAAGCAACCAGCGTTTCTTCCGCGATGACCAGGTTGATGTCTATATCGTCAACGACCAAAAGCAGCGCGTTGTGCAGCCTGATCGAGGCTTCTCCCGCCTGCGCGTCGTCCTCGTAGCGGCTGTAGGTTTCCTTATCCAACAGCCGCGCAACGAGAAGGCTTGTAAACGGCGTGCGTATGATTTTCATATTCGGCGGCGCGTTTTTATATTCAGTGAGTTCGCGAGCGACTGCAAACAGTTTTGTTTCGGGACACAGGACATTTGACATATCATATGATTTGGCCGACGCAAAAAACACGTGGGTATATCGATTCGCATCATCAAGGTCATCAATAATATCGCAAGCCGCGCCCAATTTCCGTATCTTCCCGGCGAGCAAGCTCGCCGTTTCGATTCGTTCGGATCTCAAAACAGCCGCTTTGATCAATTCGCTGTTCGGGAGCTTTTGCATGGGGCGGATATCTTCAGTCTTTTGGATAATATAAAATGAAAAACAGCTTCCCTCGCCGTATTTGCTCTCCACATAGACTTCCCCGTCCATCAGTTCCACAAGGTTTTTGGAAATGGCAAGCCCGAGTCCGGTCCCTTCAATGCCTCGGTTTTTACGTGTATCGAACTGCGAAAAGCTGCCGAATAAAGATTTGAGGTCTTCATCGCGTATGCCTATGCCGGTATCTCTCACCGAAACCGACAGTTTGCACAGATCATCGCCTTCACAGGGCTCTGCGCTTATCGATACGATCACATGACCTTCTTCAGTGAATTTAACCGCGTTCGTCAGAAGATTGATTATTATTTGTTTTATCCTTGTCTGATCTCCGATCAACTCGACGGGAAGCTCGGGGTCGTCGTCTATGATAAAGTCTATCGGCCTGTTTCCTATACGTACAAAAATCATTGTGACGATATCGTTTATCATCGAATGCACTTTATACTTATCCGGCGCGATCTCCAGCGCTCCCGCTTCCACCTTGGAAAAGTCGAGTATGTCGTTGATAATCGAAAGCAGCTGATTCCCGGCGCTTTTGATATTGCTCAAATAGCCGGGCAAGACGTCTCCGGAAACGGAAGTGCGCAGAGCAAGGTCGGTCATTCCGAGGATCGCGTTCATCGGGGTCCTTATTTCATGGCTCATGTTTGCCAAAAACTCCGTTTTCGCGCGGTTGGCGAGTTCTGCAGCTTCAAGACGCCGCTGTTCGGTTATGTCGGTGTAAAAACCTTCCAGCAGATACGGAGTGCCGTCCGGACAAAACTCGACCGCGCGGCTGCGCTCCCAAATCCATTTTTCCTCGCCGTCTTTTAAAACGATACGGAAAGTGGTCTCAAGCGGAAGCCCGGCGGACAGAGTCGCTTTGTTCAGTTTTTCAAGGGGACCCACATCATCGGGATGCACCATATCGAAGAATTTTACGGCGCTGTTTCCGATGAGTTCTTCCGGGGCATAACCCACAAGCTCACGGCTGCCCTCGCTGACGAAAGTAAACGTGAATTCGGGCGGATCATTCAGGCACCTGTAGACCATGCCCGGCAGATTGCTCATCATGGTTTCGGTGCGGCGCATTAAAGCGCGCCGTTCGGCGCTCTCAATTGCAAGCGCCATGAAGTCGGCGAGAGAGGACGCAAAATTCTGTTCCTCTATCGTCCATTCGCGCTTTTCGGGGAATTCTTCGCATCGATCCTGCTCAATACAGACTATCCCCGCCAATTTGCCGCCGATTCTTATCGGCGCGTCCAGTAAAGCGCGTATACCGGGGCCGTATCCGTCCAATATCGGCGTCAGAGGATTGGGCAGCATGGCGTTACTAATAACGATCAATCGCTCTGTCTTGAGCAGTTTTACGTATTCCCGGCAGTCCGATATATCCAAATCCGCCTGAATTCCCAATTCACCCTCCGATATGTCATAATACGCCAAACTGGTCAATATCGGCGAAGACTCTGTTGCTCTCCAAATCCCCACGCGGTTGGTTCTGAGCGCCGGACAGCCGATTTCCGCTATAACATGCGCGGCGTCTTCCAATATGCCTGCCGAAAAAGCAGGCTGTTTGGTGATTTTGACCAGGGCGTCGCTCAGCTTGCCTGAGTCTCTCATTCCGGAAGCGTTGGAATAAAAAATAAAAATAATTATCGTGAAGAAATAGCCGAGCGGAGACAGATCGTATGTAAATCCGAAAAGACTGAAAGAGTATATAATATTCAGTACAAACGGTATTATCGCACCGATGCCGGTCAGCAGCAAGATCGGATTTTGGCGAAAATTTCTTATGATGTATCGGAACAAAAGCACATATGCCGTCAGGATAACAGCCGCTATCAGGGAAATATGCACCCAATACAGCGTCGATTTCGCAAAAAACGGATAATCGTATGATGAAAAATACAACCGGTGAACAGGGTTTGTAAGCAACGCCAAAACATCCGCCGCCGGCAGAATAAACAGCGTGTACCGGATTACGCGCGATTTCAACAGGCCGGATTCGATAAAATTCAAGAAAAACCAAACGCTTAAATACGGAACTATGCATACAAAAACAATTTTCGCGTTGTGTATGACTGTATAATATCCGGGGGCGCAGACGGCGGTGGCGGCGTTGAGTATGATCCAGACAAGCACGATGATTCCCAAAGGATAAAAACCTTTCATCCTCCGTCTCGGGTTGCCCGCATTGCGCAGCTTTGAAAGAAAATGCACGATTCCTCCAAAGACAAGCATTGAAATAAAGAATAGTATCAATCCGCCGCTCATATCAAAAACCGTTTCCTTATATGATAACTGTTACCCGTTTTAACCGTTCGATTACTTTCTTTGCACTATCCCCGGCTGTATATATGAAATGATATTACCTGAAAGATGAATTGTCAAATCAATATGTTCGATTTGTTCCCGGCAATTATGTCCCCAAAAGCCGTCGCCCGGGCTCAGTCCGAAGCCGGCTCCGAAGCGGCGTTCGCGCCCGCCGTCCTGCCGCAGACGATACATTCGGCCAAATTCCCGCCGGCTTGATATACGAACTTAAAAACAGACGCGATCTCGCCGGCGGCGTACAACCTCGGGATAGCGTTTCCGTCCCAGTCCACCACCTGCCTTTTCTCGTTGGCTCTGAGTCCTCCTTTGGTGTTCGGGCCTCCCGGAAAGAGCGGAAGGGCATAAAACGGCGGTCTTTCCACCGGCTGCATCGAACTGCTGTCCCGCATAAAATCCTCATCCTCACCCAGCGCGCATAACTCATTGAACCTGTTGACCGACTCAAAAAATGTCTTTTCATCCATCTGATGTTTGTTATCCGGGTGAGTCTTTATATTTCGGCACAATTCGCTGAGAGTGTCTCCTTTCAGTATCCATCCGCGCTCGACGGCTTCGTGATTGTCATCGGACCAAGGATAACCGAAATATCTCGCTATATTGTTATTGGTGATCGATTTTCTTGTCTTCAGGTTCTCGTCAAAAATAAACCAGGATGGGATGCGCGGATACCGGCAGCTGCTGACGTCAAAGGCGAGCGCATGTTTATAAGTTATATAGCGGGTGGGATCTTTACTGATTTCACGCTCATTGCAAAAACGTCTGCCGTAATTGTCCGTGATAAAGGCGTTGCCCCTGCCGACGGAAGGAATCGGCACGCCGATACGGACGCCGTTTGTCCGAAAATCCGGAAAAGACGCGATCAGGCGGGCTGCAGCGCTGCCGGCTTTTAATAGGGCTGCGCCCGTTTCCAAAGCCATGACGATACCGTCGCCCGTATTGGCGGGCGACCCGTAGAATGCCCACCCGTCAGCGCCCGCGCCGTCAAGAAAAGCAAGACGCAGCGCCTTGTTGTATTCATATCCGCCGGAAGCCAATATCACGGCTTTTTTCGCGCGGTAATACAACGATCGCCCTCTTTGCTCCGCCTTAACGCCTGTAACGGCGCCGTTATCGTCCTCTATCAGTTTCATGACCCGCGTATCGTAGTCGATCCGGATCGCGCGGTCGGTCAGCCCTCTGAGTACACAGGCGTGAAACGCCTCGCCTTCTTCCGGTTTTTCTTTCGGTCCGTCCGGCAAATCGCTGTCCGCGGAGATCTCGCAGTCATAGCCGCTCAGACAAAGACGGTATTTTGAACCGGCGGCGCCGGGAAAATCCGGAAAGGCGGCGTCCCCGGAATACGTCGTCTTGTAATTCGGGTCCAGCCCGCGCATGAACGACTCGTTCTGAGGCGCGCGGTCCGCCCAAATATCAGCCAGTCCGTCCGAATACTCCGTCTGATCGCCTTCAAATTTCCAAGGCAGATTTTCACCGCTGAACATAGCCTTGGCATACTCTTTAAGCGCCTCCCGGTCGCCGGCCGGATCGGGGCTGTGAAACCCTCCGCCCGACATTCGCGTATTTGAGTAATGGCGGCTTTTCGGTTGTTTTTCCAATATAACGACGCCGGCGCCCGCATCGTGCGCCTCGATAGCCGCGCATCCGCCGGCGCCTCCGAAACCGACGATAACAACGTCGGCAGTATGATCCCAATTACCGGCAAAGCGTTCTCTCATATATACCTCCTTGCGTTTCCGCTAATTTTCGACATAATTCATAATAACATTATAATAACATATAACATATTAATTATGTTATAATAAACGCAATAAAAATTTAACGGCGGTAAGTAAAGGTATTGATAAAAGCGGACCCGGACCGTTAAATAAAGCCGGTAATGAAAGGACAACAGTTATGGTAAAAAACAATGAGGGCGAATTCGGAAAATATATCGTCCAGCAGCTGACAGATCCGAATTATTGTTCTTCCGATGAGCAAAAAGCTAATTACGCGAAATTCGCCAAAAGACTGCTGTACATGGATACGACCGTTGTGCCGGGCGCTTTCCAAATGAATACCGCTTGGTATCACAGCCCTACAATGAAAAATCAAAGCGAACACAGCCATGATTTCCCGGAAATGGTCGGATTTTACGGCTCCGATCCCGAAAACCCCTATGACCTCGGCGCCGAGATCGAATTCACCATCGAGGGTGAAAGCCACATACTGACTAAAAGCTCGCTTATCTACATGCCGGCCGGCGTCAGGCATCTTTTTAAAGCCATATTAAAAATCGACAAGCCGGTCTTCCATTTTTCGGTCGGCGTAAATCCCGAGTATACGACCGAAACGGCTCCCGCCGGGGGCTGAGACCTGCAGCGTTTTCTTTTTGAGTCAGCAGAGCCGCAGCCTTTATCGCTGCGGCTCTGCCCTTATATTTGTCTGAAAACTCTATCCCGCTGTCGTCCAAAGATATTCGCCTTTTTCATCAAGCGAGCAGAAGTCAGCAAACGAGAGTTTCCACACCGGTTTGCCGGCGGCGTCGACACGGATTTTATTTTTGATAAGATACTGCCAAAAACCGCTGTTTGATATATCGCCCTGCAAGGTCACTCCGGCAACACAGCCATCGCGCAAGATCACTTTTTGATATATCCTGTGATCCTCGCGCAAGAGGACCGTATCGTTTTCCTCGGGTTCGGGAGCGCCTATCGACATTGTTAAAAGTCCGAAGAAATTGACGGTGTTTTTTATCGCGTACCGGTCTTTATACTCTGTTTTTTCCCCGCACATGTTGCGCGCGGCGACCTCGCCCTGGCGTTTGGCGTTGGGCCAGATTCCCGAGAGCCCGGTAACGTCCCCTGCGGCAAATACGTCGGCGCAATTTGTTTTCAGGTGTTCGTCTGTTTTTATCGACCTGTCGCAGTCTATGCCGCTTCCCTCGATAAAAGCCGTCGCCGGCCGCACGCCCGCCGCCGCTATCACCATATCGCAGGGTAAAGACCGTCCGTCGGCCAATTTTATTTCCGTAACATTTCCTTTGTCGTCTTCAGCCGTCCCGGACACCCCGCAGGCGAGATAAAATTTGCAGCCCGCGTCAACAAAACGTTCGTAATAGGCCGCCGCCGCCTTCTCCTCGAGGTTTATCGCGAGTATTCGAGGCGCGATATCGACCACCGATATGTCTTTTTTCAGATCAAGAAGCGCATACACGGCGTCAAGGCCCACAAGCCCGCCTCCTATGACCGCTACCTTGCGCGCGCCGGCGGCGGCCTCTCTTATGGCTTTCGCGTCGGTAAAATGCCTGAGCCCGAACACATTTTTCGCCGTGCGCAGCGCGCCGACGGGCGGGATGGCGCTCTGCGACCCCGTGGCTATCAGCAGTTTATCGTAATCTGTCTCTCCGTCTGCACTGATAACTTTCTTTGCCGCGGTATCGATTCCGGTCACAACGGTTCCGGCAAGCCGCTTAATGTTGTTGTTCACGAAGAAATCGTCCGGAACAAAACTGAGTTTTTCCGCCTCGCGCTCTCCGCTTATGTATTTGTGCAGCATACAGCGTGAAGTGACAAGTTTGTCTTCGGAAATGACAACGATCTCATCATTTTGCCTCAGCTTACGGATGACCCCGGCCGCTGTGATACCCGCAGCTCCCGCGCCGATTATTACATGCTTCACTGCGCCTTCACCTCCTCTACCCTGATGGCTTTTTTCGGGCACATGCGCACGCAGTTCGGCCCGAGTTCGTCATCCTTGCAAAAATCACATTTTATTACTTTATTCCGCTCCGCCCGATCGGGTTTCAACACGCCGAAAGAACAGTTCATCACACACATGAAGCATGTTCCGCACTTCTCTTTATCATACAAAACAAGCCCCGTCACAGCATCCTTAGTGAGCGCGCCGCTCATGCAGGACATAACGCAGTCCGGCTCTTCGCAGTGGCGGCAAAATATCGGCACATACCGCCCCGCGCCGTCTTTGAGGATATAGTTGCGCGATTCGTTTTTTATATCGCGAAGGTCAAGCGTGTAGATATCGCCCTCATCTTCGCGGTGCGCCTGCATGCAAGCGGCGGAGCAATTCTTGCAGCCGTCGCATTTGTCGATTTCTATCATGATCCGTTTCATGCTCACTCGCTCCCCCCTTTCAGGATTTAGGGTTTGCCAAGCCCAAGCCGGCTCTTTTCTCACAGATGATCTGTTCGAGTATATCCGCTGTTTTTTCGGCGTCGGGGTTGATTATCACTTGACCGCCGGTAAGTTCTTTCATTTTTTCCGTCAGAACAGCCGTGGCCACAGGACTGCCGGTCATAAAAGGCGGAAGACCGAGATGCAACGGAAGACCGAGGGCCAATCCGAATGCGCCGTCCGCTAATGCCTGCTCCTCCAGCCATTGCGCGGCCGAAAGCACAAGCGGCAGCTGCGGCATATCTATACCGAGCGCCGCCGCGAGTTCGGTCGCCACGATTTCAAGACGACCGATTGCAAGGCAGGGCCCGAAGTTTAATACGGGAGGGATACCCAACGAGCGGCATACCTCTTTGAGCCCCGGGCCGGCAAGCTCCGCCGCTTCCGGCGTCATAAGGCCGACATTTTCGATACCGCCCGAACTGCAACCCGCCGTTAAGACGATTATGTCTCGTTTAATAAGCTCTTTAACGAGATCGACCGTAAGCACGTCATGCCCCGGTCCGTACAGGCTTGAGCAGCCGACAACTCCCGCGACGCCTTTGATTTTCCCTGACACGATAAGATCGATCAGCGGCTTGAATGAGCCGCCGAGGAATTTTTTCAACGAAACCTCGCTTACGCCTGTCAGAGTGTTGTCGTTACCGTGATCCGGCAGCAATCTGAGAGTGACTTTACCTCTGCGGGCGGCGTATGAGGCGACGACTTCATCGATTACCTCTGCGCTTACTTTCTCTTTTTCTTTAAAACAAAATTCCTTGGAAACGGCGTTGGCTTTTTTTGCAACATTATCAAGGCAGATTTGTTTGATACAAAGCTCGTCGCAGATCGGTTCAATGCCGGGCAGCGTACAGTTGAATTCCGACAAAACGGCGTCTATCGCGCCGGTCTGGAGAATAGCCTCGCTTGTGAAGTTGTTCCCGCCGTGCCCGGGGAAAATCTCGGTGTAATGCGCGCCCCTCAGCTGCAGGTCCTGCCCGACGCAAGTGCAGCCTATCAGTTTGAAACCCTTTGCGCCCGCCGCTTTCGCTTTTTCAAGAGCGGCCGGTGAAACAAGACTCTCCTGAAGGTGTACGAACATCGAATGCTGATGCCCCGTGATCATTATATTGATATAATCGGGGTCGATCACGCGCAAGCCCACAGGCGCCATGCGTATCTCAGGCTCGCCGAGCATCACGTCGTTCAGCAGATTTGTCAGGGTCAGCCCGTATATGCCGGTGGAAATGCCGAGGCGCAGACAGTTGAGCAGCATATCGACGGGGTCTGAATTAAGGTTTGTCGAGGTTTTCACGACGCCCTTGAACACTTCGGATTTTGCCCCTCCGGGCAGTATGCCGAGTTCCTCCCATTTTTTGTAACGAGGAGGATAGGCGATCTTTTTTGTGAGTTCCATGCGCTCAAAATCAGGCTTGTACAGATCGTCCAGAACGGCATCCGTCACTTTTTCGGCAAGCTTGTGCAGATCGGGCTCTTCGATGCCGAAGGTTTCCCCGAGACGTTTCAGCGCGTCTTTGCCTTTGATCTCTCCGCCGTCGCGCGCCGTGCCTTTGAGGTTTCGGGCCGTGTTCTCGATAACATGTATATAGCAGCCCGAACCCGCCGCGATCGCACGAAGAAAATTGCGCGTAACCATTGTGTCCGCGTCCGCGCCGCAAATGCCGCGAGGTGAATCCGGCGTTATGCGGCAAGGCCCGTTGGCGCACAGCCTGCAGCATACGCCCAACAGGCCGAAAGCGCATTTCGTCTCCTGAGATTCAACGCGATGATGAGAAGTCTCTGCCGGCAGACCGGCAATAAAGCATTCCAATTTTTTGTCCGCGCTCGGGCAGGTGTTGCAGCCGAATGCATTGTTCATAATACTTTCTCCCGTCATTACTGATATTATTCGATTTTCATCGAAAAATCGTCATTTCATCGCTTTCTCTTATGCCGGACAAGTCTTTTCAGCTGATATTTTTTCAAATTTTTTATCGGATAAAATCTCGTTGGTCAAAAACTCCCCGTTATAAAACAGGCTGTATGAAGTGAAAGGCGCGGGCGCATTTTGCGCTTCTTCTGCGGTTTCGAAGCGTATCGCTCTGAAGGGAATCGATTTTGCCCTCGCAACATCTTCGATCATCGGCACATACTTCGCCGTGAAGGGGCACTGATGAGAATAATATAAAACGAAGCCCCGATCATCGGTTTTTGTTTTCTTTACCGACTGCTTGAACCGGGGCTTCGCAGCGTCCGCGACAAAAGGCAGATACATCAACTCGTAATAAGGTCCGCAGGTATCCGCCGTATCAAAACCTTTATATCTCAAATATTGAGGGTCTGACAAAAACGGCATTTTTTTCTTTGCCGATAAAACGCACAGTCCTTTTTTGTTTTTTCCCTTGCTGTCTTTGATGCATTCATCCAAAAGCAAATTGGATCGGCCCTGTCCTTTAAACTGCCCTGACACCCAAAAACAGTTAATAAACATGTATCCGGCCGCTTCTATGGGACACCACGCTTTTTCGGCAGGTATGTATTCTATGAAACACTTGCCCCGCACATCGCCTTTTTTAAAAACAAGCCCGTCGTCAAAGCGCTCCGCAAGCCATGACTTCTTAGCGGACACCTGGCTGTCCTTGTTGTTTGAAATGGCGCAGCAAATATGCTCTTCGTCCAAGTTTTCTTTTGTTACGGTTACTATTTCCACAGACGGTTCCTCAAAAAACAAGCATTGATCTCACTCGGAAATCAACCCAACGCGGCCTCGCGTTCCCTGATGATCCGGAGCAGTTTTTCGGTCTGCTCGTTCAGATTCAGATCGTTGCCGGAAAGGTGATAGTCGTAAGTCTCCAAATCGCCCCATTTTTCACCGGTTATGAACTCATAGCAGGCGGCGCGCCGCTTATCGGTGGTGTGAATGAGGTTTTCAACAGTGCTGCGGCTCATATTTACAAAAAGCCCGGCGTCGTGGAGCATATAAGACGGCGGCATCCATGCGGCGCCGCTGCCGCTTTCGGGCATATCCGGGCTGTCTAACCAGTTATACAGATTCATGATCCGTTTGACGCGCACATCAAGGTCAGCAGTTGAGAACACATGCACGGCGTCCGGGCGGCCCCTGAGCGCGAAGTTGGAGCATTTACCCAAGGCGATGCAGTTTCCGTTCCCCGCACACTCAATGATTGCCTTGGACTGGGCGTCTAACATAGCTTTACGCACGCCGTCGGCGTCCGAGCCCAAATCCTCGTAAGCCACATTCGGATCGATAAGATCGGTCTTAAGTTTAAACTCCGCCTGCTCGTAGGCGGTGCCTACGGAAGGGGTATCGTCTCCCTCATAGAACGGGATGTTATAGCGGCTGGGCCACCACCCGGGTTTTTCGCTGCTGCCGCACGTGGCCGTGTATATCTCTCTTGCCCGAATGACCAACTGAGAGTCAAGTATCCTGTAATTGAGCAGTTTTGCCAGTCGCACGCCGACGTCGCTGCCGCCGGAACCGTATTGACCGCTGATTGTTATGATCATGCGAAACACTCCTTTCAAAATATGTATGATCGGCGGGACGGTTCTTTCCCGGCCAATGAAAGTTGTTCCTCAATAATTATAATACAGTAAACAAAAAATAGCAATAACAGTTGAGCAGGGCATGGGCAAAACACGCCTGCGCCGCTATTGACAGCGGGTATAAACTGTAATTGCCGGTATTTTCCCGATCGGACAAAACAACGGGGCGGAAGGCAATAATGAGACTGAAACTGTTCGGAAAGCACAAACCGGCTGACGCGGAGAAAAAAGAGCGTCTCTTGACCCCGGACTATATACTCGTCATCGTTTCCATTTTAGGCACAAGCGTACTGAACAACTTTTTCGTAGCCACCATAACTCCTTACATGAACCTTCTTACCGGCAGGGCCGTCTACGGCGGTGTAATGATAACGGCATACGCTCTCACGTCAACGGCGGTGCGTCCCGTGTCCGGCGTAATATCCGATAAATACGGGCGGGTAAAAATGATCGTCGCCGGAGCGCTCATATGCGCTGCGGCGACCGCGGGCTTCGGATTCACGACGTCGCTTGCTCTTCTTATCGTCATACGGGCGGTCAGCGGGATAGGTTACGGTATAAATTCCACTTGCGCCGGCGCGGCTGTTGCCGACATAGTCCCTAAGAGCAGACTGTCGGAAGGCGTCGGCTACTTCGGTCTTTATGCCACTGTGGCGCAAATGGTCGCGCCGGCGATTGCGTTGCATATGGTGGCGAACGGAGAAATAAGCGATTACAGAAGCATGTTCCTGACCGCGACCGCCATCAGCGCCGTCAGCGGCGCTTTCGGCTGCTTCATAACATATGAGCGCAAGGCCAAAACGGAAGGTGAGAAAGAAACACTCAAAAGCATTACGAAAAAGCCGCCGGTTCCGGAAGATCGAAACAGAAAGACCTTACTGGGTTTTGAATACGCGGTTTTCGCTCCCTGCTTGGTCCTGTTGTTATTTTCCGTCGGTTTCACTTCAATACTGAGCTTTACAACAGCCTTCGCGATCCGGAATGATTTCGGCAACATCGGGCTCTTCTTCACGTTCAGCGCTTTGGGCATGTTGGTCTCCAGACTGTTTCTCGGCAAAGCGGTCGACAGACACGGCCCGGACCCTGTAATCATACCGGCGCTTGCGGTTTTTGTGGTCTGCCTTGCGCTTATCCCTTTTCAAAAAACAGCTGCGGCGCTGATCGTTCTCGCGTTTCCTATCGGCATGTCCCGCGGAGCCGTTACGACGACTGTCAACTCGACACTGTTTATAAGGTGCTCTCCGTCGCGCCGCGGAACGGCTTCCGGCGCCTATTTCGCTGCTATAGACCTCGGCTACGCCGCGGGCGCCCCTCTGTTGGGTTCGGTGATCGACGCTATGGGTTACACAGTCATGTTCTTTGTGTCCGCATCGCTGGTAACGGTTGCTTTAGTCACATACCTGCTGTGCGCTTCCGATAAGAAGTATAAGGCAAAAACACTCTGAAATACCGCGACGGCCGCTCCGTATCCCGATCCCTCAATCCTGTTTTAAAGAGGCAATTGTATGTTTGTAAAAGATAAGCAGTTTTATAAGACCTTTGTAACACTCACTGCTATGATGGCTGTACAAAATCTCTTGGCTTTCAGCGTGAATTTGGCGGACAATATCATGCTCGGGCGCTACAGCGAAACTTCCATCGCGGCCGCCTCTCTCGTCAACCAAATACAGTATCTGCTGCAGATGATAAGCGTGGCCGGCATAGGCACCGGAGCCATGGCAATGATCTCCCAATACCGCGGCAAAGGAGAAACGGAGCCGATACGCCGAATCATTGCTCTCACCATGAAATTTGCCGTCGTCACAGGGTTCCTGTTTTTCGCCGTGACTTTCTTTTTCCCGAGGACCGTTATCTCTCTTATGACCGATCAGCCCGCCGTGTCGGAGGAGGGGGTCATCTATCTTCGCCTGATGTGTTTCACATATCTCGTCTTCCCGCCGCAAAGCGCGCTTGTTATGGCCCTGCGCGGCGTTAAGATAGTCAGTGTCGGTCCCGTGATCTCCGCTGTCAGCCTTGTGAGCAACATCATATTGAATTGGATATTCATATACGGCAATCTCGGCGCGCCGGAGATGGGCATAAGGGGAGCGGCGATCGCAACGCTTATCTCCCGAGTTCTTGAACTCTCGATCGTACTTGTATACGTTCGCTTTTTTGATAAAAAGCTGCATATACGTCTTTTGTCTTTCTTTAAACCGGACGCCTACTATCTTGCCGACTATTCGAAAGCGGCTTTTCCGGTAATCGCCTCCGGCGCGTCCTGGGGCATGGGAACGATTATGCAAACTGTCATCCTCGGTCATTTGACAGAAAGCGTCATCGCTGCAAACAGCGTTGCTACAGTCGTTTTTCAGATTCTCGGCGTGTACGCCCTGGGCGCTTGCAGCACAAGCGGCGTTATGATGGGCAACATCATAGGAGCGGGAAAAACGGAACTTGTAAGGCCGTATGCGCGTACATTTCAGCTTTTGTTTGTGATCAACGGACTTATCACTTCACTCGTTTTGCTTCTTGCGCGTGATTTTGTTCTCAGGTTCTACATCCTCAGCCCCGAAACACGGGAACTGGCCCGAGTCTTCATAACAATATTGTGCGTGACGGTCGTGTTCACCTCATACGAATTTCCGGTGGAATCCGGTATTATTTTAGGCGGCGGCGACACGCGCTACGCCTTTATTGTGGACACATTATTCATATGGCTGTGGGTTTTGCCCCTGTCCGCTTTATCCGCTTTTGTCTTCCGTTTCCCGCCTCTTGTCACTTTTATATTGCTTAAGTCCGATCAGGTCCTCAAGTGCATACCTAATTCCATCGTCGTCAACCGATATCGCTGGATACGCAACTTGACCCGCTGACGCCTGAATCTCAAGATTTCCGAAACAACGACGGCGATCGCCGCAAATATCAAAACCCGTCGCCGGCTGAAACTTATAACGGTTTCAGCCGGCGACGGGTTTTTCATAAAATCGCTCGCTTTTATTCCCGCGGTATCAATGAATCCAAGAGCGCCTCGGCTTCATCATACTCGGCCATCAGAACTTTTAATGCGATATTGTTGACAACGGCGTCATCATCGTCCGTCAGCGCAAGTTCGCGAAGGTTTTCTATATTATCGTGTATGGCGCCGGCATCCAAAATCTCAAGAGCCTCTCTCAACTCGCGAAGTCCGGCGGCAAACCTGCCGTTATCATCCGTATCATCGTCCCGGTGCTCGCGCGTTCTCTTTTTTTGAGACAAAACGACTCTGATATTTCCGAGTAAAAAATCAAGGTCATCTAAAAACATTTCCGTATCTGTTTCGATCCGGGTCGCATCTCCCCTGATTGCCGCCGCTTCCAATTTCCTCGCCGCTTCAGACAACCTCTCGGCTCCGATGTTGGCGGCGGCGCTTTTCATTGCATGGACATAGGATGCATAAAGAGATATGTCTCCGTCTTTAAGGCATCTTTTTATCTCGTCATATTTTTCTGTTCCGTCTTCGTAAAATGCGGCAAGCGTTCTTAAGTACAGTTCGATGGACCCTCCGGATCGCAAGACTCCCGTATTGACGACAACACCCTCGATCTCAATATCAATATCGTCAGCCAACCCGGAACGGTCGTCCGGTCCCGTTTCCGTATCGACTGCCGTGCGTTTTCCCTCCGGAAGCCATTTTTCCAGGATTCCGTTCAGTGCATTCATATCCACCGGTTTAGGCAAATAGTCGTTAAAACCGTTTTGAAGAAATATCTCCCGCGCGCCGGGAACAGCATTGGCGGTCAGAGCTATTATCGGTACGTTTTTGAAATAGGGGTCGTTTTCATCTAAAGTCCTTATGCGCCGCGTCGTCTCCACACCGTTCATTTCCGGCATCCAATGATCCATGAATATGATATCATAACGCTTTGTCATAACAACCTCAATGGCTTCATGTCCGCTTTTTCGCGTATCGACACGGATTTTATACGGCTGCAATAATCCCTCGGCAACACTGAGATTGGTGCTTATGTCGTCAACGATCAGAGCGTCGGCATCCGGAGCAATGAATGTCACGGTCATTGCCGACCTCGATGCATTGTTCCGGATCTCGACGGGAAGCGGTCTTTCAACAGGCATTTCCGTATCATTCGCATCTGATGGTCCTTCTGTGTCAAAGCGTCGGTCCTCTTTTTTATTTACAGTCTCGATTTTTACCGTCCAGATGAATTTTGCGCCTTTTCCGAGTTCGGATTCGACCCGAATTTCGCCTCCCATAAGCTCAATAAGGCGCTTGGCTAACGCGAGCCCCAGCCCGGTTCCGCCGTATTTTCTGTCGATACCTGCGTCCGCCTGTTCAAACAGGTTAAAAATCACTTCTTTCTTTTCATCCGATATTCCAACGCCGTTGTCGGCGACCTCGATCTGCAAGGTGACCGTTTCGTTTTCTTCGCCGATCAAGCGGATGCTGAACCGGATATCCCCATTCTCAGGCGTGAATTTCACTGCATTGTCTAAAATGATATCCAATGGTTTCGCCAAACGCTCTCCGTCGCCTCTGAGCATGTCCGGGATATTCGGGTCAATGTCGGCGTACAGGGTTTGGCGTTTCTCGTCGGCGTGAAACCAAATCCCGGCTGTTACGCGGTCCAGCAGAGCGCTGAAACTGAAATCGCGCCGTGCAAGTTCGAACCGGCCGTCTTCTATGTCGATAATGCTGAGCATTTCATCGACCATTCGCAGCAGATGGCGAGCGGCAGTGTCGGCTTTTCTCAAAAATTCTTCTTTTTTCTCCGAGTCGTCCGTTCCCCGCGCAAAATTCGTCATACCGATGATCGCGTTCAACGGGGTTCGGATTTCGTGGCTCATGGCGGACAAGAAAGACGATTTCGCGTTACCGGCCGCTTCCGCTTCCGCTTGCTGTCTTGAAATACGCTCAGTTTTTGTTATGTTTTGAATGATTTCGATATACCCGATGTCCTCGCCGCTCAATCCTTTGATTATCTTAACGTCCGCCTGATAGGAGCTGTCTTCATGCGTGAAATAAGTTCGCATCCGACCCCTTTTGGCGCAGGCTATGGCACAATTCTCCGTTTTGCAGATATTCAGCCCCAACAGGTTGCACGGCATGCCGATAACATCATGCTTGTTCTTCTCAAAGATATCCTCAGCGGCCGCGTTTATAAATGTGAATTTTTCATTCATATCCTGAGCCGTGACAACAAACGGCATTGCGTCAAGAAGCGATTCGTACCAATGCGCCGCATGCGTAAATCGCTCTTTCTCATCATGTATCTCTTTGAGCAGTTCATTCAGCTTACGCAGGTCGCGTATGTATACGGCCGCGACATACCCGCCTTTGTATTCTACGCGCACTGTCGTGACTTCGCACGGAATGAATTCGCCGGCGGTATCTCTGAGCGTGACCTCTACAGAGCTGTAACCTTCTCCGAAAGCTTTCCCGATAGCCTTCTCGATAACCTCGCGAGTCAAACTGCCGTCCTGTTGGTATTCCGGCCCGAGAGAATAAAAAGAATCGATCAACTCCTCCTTGGCAGCCGCTTTGAACAGCTCCACCGCCGACTTATTGCAGGTCACAATGCCGGAACCTTCATCGGCTAATATACAGCCTAACGGCGTGGCGTCGATCATAAGCTGAGTGTGTTCCGCCGCGGCGACTTCTTTTTCCATTTTTTTGATCTCGCGCAAATCATATATGTATATGAGCAGCAGGAATTCATTATTGTATACAACGCGGGTCATCATGACCTCGCAGGGTATGAATTCACCTGAGAACGACCGGTGCATCCACTCAAAAACCACATCTTCACCTTCGAGCGCCCGTTTCAGCATAACATCCTTTTTTTCGTGAGACAGCGCCCCGTCAGCCTGGTATTCGGGTGAGAACTCGTTGAATCGGTCGATAAAATACTGTTTTGAAACGCCGAATATTTCAGTGATCGCATCGCTGCAATCGAGGATATTCAGGTCTTTGTCCCAAACAATCAGCCCGGTGGGCGCGGCGTTGACCATATCGCGGGCAAGATTTTTTTCGGCGGTTATTTCGCGTTCCATTTCGGCGCGTATCAAGGTATTCGCGCATAAATAAGCCGCCGAACGCATCATTTTTACCAAATCATCATCAAAAACACGCTCGTTCTCGTGGTCCTCAAAAATCGCGCATCCCCAAAAGACGTCTTTTATATACACGGGAGCGGCAAAGACAGATACGGCGCCGGAAGCAAAAAAAACGGCGGCCTCCGTTTCCGGCAATAATCTCACCGGACTGTTGACCGTTTTATTTTCGATGAAAATCTGTTCCCAAGTCGGCATTATCTTAACGTACCTGACGTCGGAAAAAGCGCTGTTCGGTTCAGTGGTGCCGCCTGACATTCTGTCCCAGCGGTATATCTGTGACGAGTGCAGTCCGTCACCCCCGGGAAAATTTCGGAAAATTGAAAACCGGTCCGCATCGATCAGATCGGCTATCATTTTTATTCCCTCTGTCATCGCATCCTCGATCGAATCTCCGCTTTGCGCGATAAGCAGTTCCGCCACCATGTTCAGCGTGTCGGTGTGTTCTTTACCGCGTTTCAGATCAGCAGCGGCTTTATCGGCAATAGCCGTCTTCTCCGCTCTGATATAAGCGTCGGCGCAAACGATAGCTGATGAAGATAAGAGTTCAATCGTTATGTCATCAAAAGTTCTCTCGTTAGTGTGGTCTTGAAAAGCGATAGCGCCCCATAATTCGCCGTTTGCGAAGACAGGCGCCAACAACATCGACAATACGCCGTAAGTGCTTAAAAAAACCTTTTCCCCGGCAGTCATATTACAGGTCTGTATGTTTACGAAACCGCCTTTCGACATAGTCTCGATCCATTTTTCAATGGCCGGGTCATTAGGCAGGATTATCAATTCTTCGTCGAGCGCCGCCGTCCCGTCTTCCGTTTTGACCCAACGGCAGACTTGACTGAAACGCTTTCCGCAGTCTGTATCAATGAGTTTGTAAACGATAATGCGATCCAATTCCGCCGCGACGGCAACCGGGCGCAATCCGTTTGACATAACAGCGTCCAAATCTTCACCGGATTCAGATAAAAATATCCCGATCGATCTGTGCAGCGCCTCGGTATATTCCGCGCGTCTTTTTAAAAAATCACCGGACATATCCATCAGTTTCGCGGTTACCTCTCCCGCTCGTCGGCGAACAACCGGCGAAAGCGCGCTTTCGGGCAACGATAAAGCATAACAGTTCAAATATTATTATACACGTTTTTTACGCCGGCACAAGGTAAATCCGACAAATGTCGATAATAATTATCATAAACAAACAGCACGGCGCTGTAAATGCGACGCGCTGTTATCATATGTATAATCATATGTGTAATGTGCGCGGCGATTCTTGATATTTCTTACAATCCCGCTTCGGCGGCAAGCTTGACAATACGACTCGTGCCGAGCCGGTCAGCGCCGAGTTCAATGAAATTTTCAGCGTCCGCAATCGTTGAAATTCCCCCCGACGCTTTGATCTTAACATGCGAAGCGCAGTATTTACGAAGCAGCGCCACGTCTTCTCCGGTCGCTCCGCCGGTCGAAAAACCGGTCGACGTTTTTATGAAATCCGCTCCCGACTCCGAGACGATCTCGCACATTTTTTTCTTTTCATCGTCGGATAAGAGGCAGGTTTCTATGATCACTTTCAATATTTGCCGGCCGCAAATCGATTTCAGCTCTTTAATTTCGCCGGCAACAGATTCAAACCTCCCGCTTTTTAAATCCGATATGTTTATCACCATATCGATCTCGTCGGCGCCGTTTTCTTGCGCGTCTTTCGTTTCCGCCAGTTTTACGGCTGTTGTCGAATAACCGTTCGGAAATCCGATAACGGTGCATATTCTCAGCCTGTCTTTGACATGCTCTTTGGCCGCCGGGACACAGCATGGCGGTATGCACACCGAGGCTGTGCCGTATTTCATCCCCTCATCGCAAAGTCTGATGATCTCCTCCGCCCGGGCTTCCGGGCGCAGGAGGGTATGGTCGCAGCGACTCAATATATCTCGCATATTCATTTTATGTTAACTCCTTTGCGATCAATTCAAACAGCCGGATCGCCGCGGTCGCTCATCGCTTCGGTTCACGCAGATAGCTTTCCAAAATCAGCGCCGCGGCGACGGCGTCCACGTTTTTTTTATGTTTTTTCATGCGTTTACCGTTCTCGCTCAAAATCCTGTGCGCGTCGACAGTCGTTTTCCGCTCGTCGCGAAACAGCACCTCAAGCCCTGACTCGTCGGTCAAGAGTTTTGCAAACTCACGGCTTTTTTCCGCGCGCGGCCCTTCCGTCCCGTCCATATTGAGCGGCAATCCCAAAACGATACGCGATACGTTTTTTTCCGCAGCCGTGAGCGCGATTCGCCGCGCAGCGTTTCTCATGTCGTGTTCTTCGATCGTCAGAGCTTCGCCGCAAATGGTCGCGGTCAGATCCGAAACCGCGATCCCGGTACGCGCGTCGCCGTAATCCACTGCCATGATCCTCAATCAAGCCGCCCCTTTCAGCCTTTCGGAAACTCTGCAGATCAAAGGGATGAGCGCCGTTTGCGCCGATATCAGAATAACGCACTGAAGCAGCCTTCCCGGTATTATCGCCCAAATCGCTTTTTCATAAAGCAATGCTATCCACAGCGTATTAAGTCCGAGGCCGAGCACAACGCAAGAGGTAAACACAGCGCCGATGACATGAGGAAATATCCTCACCTCCCGCCTGTAAAGGAAAAAGCCGAACGCCAGCCCCGAAAGCGCCGCGGTAAGCGTAAATCCCGGAAAATAAGGTCCTATCGGAAATAAGACGGCGCCCAAAAAATCCGACAGCGCATATACCGCCGCAGCCCATACCGGGCCGAGCATAACGGCGCACAGCACTATGGGCACAAAACCGAAACCGATTTTCATATTGAATGTGTTGACAGACAAAAAACGCGACAGCGCGACCTCCGCCGCCGCGAGCGCCGCCGCCCGGCTGACGGAGCGAACGGAAATCCCCTCGTTCATTTTTTCGCTTGTTCCCTTCGTTTTATCTTATGCCGAGGCTCGAAACAGATCTTGATACCGGTCGGTTTAAATTCCTGCTTCAGTATAGCACCCGCCCGATACTTATGCAACGGGAACAAATACCGTGAAAAGCCGGTCATTCACGCTTTGCCGGCGCTTGTTTTCCGGCGGCCGGTGTTGTAAACTGTAAATAACGATTTCAGAAAAGAAGTGTGTGTTTGGAGAATCTGATCATTTCCGTAAACGCCGTTGCGCCTATGTTCGGCGTCATCGCGCTCGGCTATCTGGCTCAAAGAATGAAGCTCATCGATTACGCATCCGCGCTGAAAATAAACAACGCGGCTTTTCGCGTCATACTGCCGTGTCTTCTGTTTAATATCATATACCGCACAAACCTTGCCGCCTCAGTCAAACCGAAGCTGATAATTTTCTGCGCGGCCGGAATACTTATCGTATACGCCTTGTCGTCGCTGATAACGCGGGCAGTCGAAAAAAAGCCGGAAAAAAGAGGGGTAATGATACAGGGCATGTTTCGGAGCAATTACGTCATACTCGGCATGCCTTTGGCTTCCTCTCTAACCGGCGGCGGCGATCTCGGCGTTGCCGCCGTTATGACGGCAGTGGCCGCGCCGCTTTTCAATGTTTTGGCGGTCATAACGCTCGAACACTATCGCGGCAACCGCACAAGCATACGGGAAGTGCTGATCGCCATTGTAAAAAACCCTCTTATAGTCAGCGCCGTATGCGGCATAGCGGCGCTTATATCGGGCGTCAGACTGCCTTATATCCTTGACGTCATCGTGAGCGACGTCAGCGTCATGGCTACGCCTTTGATGCTGTTTTTGCTGGGCGCGTGTTTTCGCGCGACAGGCGTCGGCGAAAACAGACGCGACCTCGTCGTAACCTCTTTATTCAGGCTCATCATCATTCCGGCCTTTTGCCTGCCCGCGGCGGCGTTTTTCGGTTTTCGCGGCATCGAATTCATTACAGCTTTGATTATTTTCGCCTCGCCCGCCGCGGTCACATCCTTTGTCATGGCGCAGAGCATGGGCGGCGATGCCGACCTCGCCGCCGGCATAGTGGTCGCCACATCGGTTGTTTCCTGCGTCACCATGTTTTTATGGACCTTCCTCTGCAAACAGTTCGGCATGTTTTAAAGCGAAGCGGAAACTTTCCTTGCATTTGCAGCCGGCTTATGATACGCTGTTTCGCGATAAGAAAACCATCCTATATAATAACCTCAAAAAGCGGCGCAATACATACAGGGGTTTAGCTCAGCCGGTAGAGCGGCGGTCTCCAAAACCGTAGGTCGAGGGTTCGATCCCTTCAACCCCTGCCAACAGAAAATCCTGTAGCTTCAACGGCTACAGGATTTTTCTATTCTCAAATCTTAACACGTCTCAAGCACCGAAAAGCACCACTTTCCACCATAATATGGTGGAAAAACCGGTGGAAAAATCCCCCCTCACTT
>WRJA01000010.1 GCA_009782435.1 Oscillospiraceae bacterium | reverse complement strand
GTTGTAAAGCATAATATTCCGCGACTGAAAATCGCGAAACATAAAATAATCATGATCCGCTTCTAATAGAAAATTTATAAAACAATGAAAATCATCTTCTAAAAGTTGTTCATTGAAAGGGATATTCAACAACTTCAAAAAATAGTACTTAAAATAATTCAAATCCCACAACATAGATTGTTTATCGAAAGCAAGTCGAGGATAGCATTTTGAAAAATCAATTTCTTTTTTTCCGGAAAGTTGTAACAGAGGTAGTTGTTTCAGCGATTTCTTATAATATTCAATCACTGTTTTATCAATGTTTTCATTATCTCTATGCGAGGTTAAAAATGAAAATAGCGTTTCATTTCCAAGATCTTCCAAAAGATAGTATTGTTGAGTTTCATCAACAGTAATTATTTTAGGAACGTTAATATTTTGTGATAAAAAGAATTGAGTAAAAGAAAAGAAAGCGTCATTTTCTTTTATATCTTGATTAAACACGCCAATAATGGTTGCTGTTTTAGAAAATATTCTAAAATATTGCCGATTTGAGCCGGATTGGAGCAGTTTTTCAATGTTGCAAAAATTTGGATTTTTTTGTTGGGCGAGAAAAAAGAAGGGGGAAAAAGTGGGCGCGCGGGGGGGAACCCCCCGGGGCGCGACAAGCCCCGTCCCCCGGCAGGGTAATAATCCCCGATGGCCGCAGGCCCTCGGATAGTTCCGGGGATGCCCCCGGGTAAAGGGGGAATACCCCGATCCCCGGGCCGGGGACAGAGGCTACCGGCGGTGGTAAAGGCTGTTGAAATCTTCGCCTTGATTTAACTTATCCAAGAGCTCAAGCAGAGCCGGAAGCCCGTATTCTTCGATCCTGCCGCTCAATTCGTATTTGCTGACAATGTAACGGTATCTGCGGTCGGCGGCTTCACCGGCATAAAACTTTGCCGGGGTATCGATGTCGTTCAGATCGACTGTTGTTTTGCCGTTATCGGTCGCTTCTTTCCAAGCGTCTTCACTGTATGCGTCACGATAGTCATTTTGAAGGGCAATGCCCTCGTCAAACCATGTCGGTATCGATAACTGAAAACGGAATTTGCCTTTATAAACACGCGCGTGTACTTCCGCGTGCGTAAGTTCATGAGCGATAATATCGACATTTAAATATTCCGGAGAAACTGCCGTATAACTCTTTACATTATAAACAATGATCGTACTCGTATCATGGTCGCCGCCCAGTTTTTTTAATTTCGCCTTGTTGTCGCAGACGATAACCACAGGGTCGCTTTTGATTTCGCCGAAATACCCGGCGACCCTTTCCCTTGCTTCATTTACGATCCTCACAGCTTCTTTTTTGCTTGCTCCGTAGTCATTATTGATATAAATATTGCCGGCTTCCTCAGTGAACCCATGAAGAGATACCGACATTCTGTAACCGATCGGAAAACGCCAAAAAAATATGAATGCGATCATCACAAAAGCCGCAACTGCCAAGCCCGGAATAATTAACCGTTTTTCTGTTTTCTTCTTTTTTTTGATATCAGCCATAAAACCCCGCAGATAAGCCGCAGCTCACCAAGCCCAGTTCCCGTTTCTGAAGATCGCGACGCTCAAACCTTCGCGCGTTATTCCGTCTATGTCCGTATCCGGCGTTCCGATCATAAAATCCTCATGTATCATCGAATCGTTGATCCCGAAAGCGCGGCACTCCTCTATCGAGTATTTGCCGTATTCCCTGATGCAATTCGTGTAGCCTCTGCCGAGGGCCAAATGACACGCCGCGTTTTCATCGAAAAGGGTATTGTAAAACAGTATCCCCGACTTGTAAACAGGCGAATCGCACGGCACGAACGCGCATTCGCCGAGGAAAGGCGCCCCTTCGTCCATGGACGCCATCGTTTTGAGCAGCTCTTCGTTTTTTCCGGCGCGCAGTTCAACGGCTTTGCCGTCCGCAAACCTGATCGAAAAGTCTTCGATAAGCTCCCCGTTGTATGACAGGGGCCGCGCGGAATAAACCGTTCCCTCCGCCTCCCCGCGCTTCGGGCTTGTATATACCTCTTCGGTGGGTATATTCGGGTTAAAATACACGCCTTCCGTCGTATATTCCCCGCCGCCGAGAAACAGGGCTTTTTCTATCAGCCCCACTTTGAGTTTCGTCCCGTTGCCCGATGAGTATTCAAGCGTTTTAAGACCGAGGGAGTTCAACCGGTCGCACCTTGCTTGAAGGTCTTTATTATGCTCCGCCCAATCCGCAAGCGGGTCTTTGCCGACGCGCGAAGCGCATAAAACGGCTTCCCAGAGTTTTTCGACAGCTCTTGAGGCCGTATCCTCCGGAAACAGTTTTTTCGCCCATTTTACGCCCGGCACTGCGGCTATGCACCATTGGTATTTGTTTTCCTCCTCGTCGCAGATGGGTTTCAATATCGGATACTTGGCCTTTTCGGCCGCCGCGAGTTTTTGCCGGTCGACCCCGCGCAGAGCGTCGGGATCGTCCGATATAAGGTATATCCTCGTCGGAAGCGTCTTCGCCCTGTGTTTGAGTTTCGACACTTCCCAGTCTTCAAATACGGACATGGTTTCAAGGCTCTCGTATTTGACGCGAGCCCTCGTTTGCCGCGGGTGAGCCCACTCGACCGATACCTTCCTTGCTCCTTTTTTGTAGCACTCTTCAGCCACGAGTATAACGAACTCCGGCTGATCCAAGCCCGCCCGGATAACAACGTCCCGGCCGCTCTTAATATTTGCCCCAACCGAGACGATCAGTTTCGCATATTCGGAAAGCCGCGTTTTTTTCATGCCGATCTCCTTTTTAAAGATGAATATACCCCGCGTTGACAATATCCGCAGCCGCTTTTTACCCGCAGAGAGAAACCGTCCGGGAGCCGTTCGGCAATCGGGCGGTTTTTCCGCAGGACGGAACTCGGTCGGCAGAGGCCGAACCGGAACAGAGAGATCATTAACCGGCTGCGCTGCCTTTGCGGCGGTTATTTTTCGTTGAGCACAGCACGAAGCCGAGCTATCTCCGCGTCTTTTTCCGCAATCACACCCTGCCATTTCTCGCGTTCCTCGCGACGCGCGTTACCGAGCGCCGACGCTTCGTTATGCCGGGCACGCGAGCGCAGTCGCTCTATTTCCTTAAACTCATCGGTCGCGCTGACATGGCGGTACGCCCCTACAGCCTGCTTCATGATCGGCACCCCCATTTCTTCAATCTGTTTCAGTTCTTCTTCCGTCTGTGCGTCGAACAGCTTCAGCCATAATTTCAACTCGTCATCCGCGCTTATCGTCCGGGGCAGCTTGGGCAATTCAAAATAATGCAAAACCTGTTTGTCCGTCAGCGGCGTTTTGCGCGTCACTTCAAGCGGTTGAAACTCCGAATGAAACTCTTCACAGTCAAACAGCTTAAACGCAATGATGCTTATTACGATCGTGCGCGGCAAATCTGCATACTCGCCGCCTTCACCGAGCGCGGAGGAATACTCGCGCGCCCAATAGTACAAAGAGCGTTCCGGGTAGTCGCCTTCGTTGGCGACTTGCAGTTCAAGGTCGATTTTCCCGCCGTCCACCGCCATGCTGATGTCAAGTCGGCAGAATTTATCGCCGAACGCATCCGGCGGTATGTCCGGATTTGTGATCTCAAACTGTTCTATGCTCTCATACCGTATGCGGAGCAGCGTCGATACGAGCCGCTTCAGTAAATCGGGATATTTCACAAAGAGCATTTTGGCGAGAACGTCATTCATCAAGGTGTATTCGAGTTTCGTCACAGATACACTCCCTTACGCTGTGAGTATAGCAAAAAAACAGAGATTTTACAACGAAAATTTACCTCGCTGCCCGCTGCTTTTTCTTCGCCGGTTGCAGAAAAACCGTGAACAGAATATAATACCCGCAGAGAGGTCTTTATATCGCGCATGCGCCGTTTCCGACGGCGGCGCTATGATTTTCACCGGGGAGGTTTTTTATGCGTCCTTTAATTAAATGGCCCGGAGGAAAGTCAGGTGAAATCAAGAAAATCGAACGAATAATCCCCGAATTTAAAAGGTATATCGAGCCTTTCTTCGGCGGCGGAGCTTTATTTTTTCATCTGAAGCCCGAAAACGCCGTTATTAACGATATTTCAAAGGACCTGATCGAGTATTACAGGCTGATAAAAAAACAGGATAAAGAATTACGCAGCCTGCTTTTATGTTACGACACCGGTTTTGCAAATATCATATCCGTTTGCGACCGGCATTACGGCGATCTGCTGAGCATATACGCATTATCGGCGCAAAACGGACAAAAAGCAGCCGGAGCGGTATCGGAACTGACGTCAAATCTCAAATGCGAGATCACCCGAGGCGTCAGTGAGATACTGTTATCGGACGACCGGGAGTTTATATCGCATATCAATAAAACGGCAGCTGATAAAATCAGAAGGACCGTCAAAAACGACTTGAAACAACCGTTTTGCGATGAGGATCTGAAAAACAATCTGATAACGGGATTTACAAGCGGGTTTTATATGTATTTCAGAAAAGTTTTTAACGATATGAATTTGGGGCGTATCGCAAGCCCTTCGGTCCAATACAAAGCGGCAAATTTTTATTTTATCCGCGAATACTGCTACGGTTCAATGTTCAGATACAACAAAAACGGAGAATTCAATATCCCTTACGGGGGCATGTCATACAACAAAAAGAACTTTTCGGAGAAAATTGAAAACATGTTCTGCAAAGATGCTGAGAGCATATTTAAAAATACCGAGATCCTGTGCTCGGACTTTGAAGATTTCTTTGACCTGTGTGAAATAAAAAGCGACGATTTTATGTTTCTCGACCCGCCGTATGATACAGACTTTTCGGACTATGAAGGATCGGATTTTACCAAATCCGACCAAGATAGGCTGGCTCGCCGGCTGAAAAAAACACCCGCGCAATTCATATTAGTCATAAAAAACACCGATTTTATCCACAGCCTTTATAAGGATGATTTCAATATACTGTCGTTCGACAACCGATACACATACAATGTCCGCAGCCGTAATGACCGCAGCGCCGAGCATCTGATAATAACAAACCTCCCTGTATGACACAGAGAGGTTTAAAGCGCCCGCCCGAAACGCCGGCCGGAGCCGATCGTCTGATCACAAAGCCCCCGGTTTCCCGACAATTTCAATGAGTTCCCTAACGCTGACCGGCTCTTTCATTTTTCTGTGGACCATGCTGTGGCAATTCGAGCACAACGGTTTCATCCTCTTAACGGCTTCTTTTGAGAACTCTTCGAAACCTTCGCCGGGATATTGAAAAACCGGACGTTCGTGATGGATCTCAATATAGTCTTTCCCGATTTCTCCGTAAACTTTTTCAAAGTTAAATCCGCAAACAAAACACTCTGTCCCGCCGGCGGCGGTTTTATACTCTTGAACGGCCATCTCTCTCAGCTTCGCGGAGCGTTGTCTTGTCAAGCCTGACGTTCTTCGCGCCTTCCCTTCGGATGTGATATCATTTTCATCGTAAACAACAATTCTCTTTTTGCTTTTCCCCGAAGAAGCAATTTTTTCCGAGAGTTCTTGCATATCGTTATATTCAAACGGATTTGCAAACAAGTATAAAACAGCTTCCGAATTTGCCTCCAAATACTGTTTTCCTTTTTCCGTCAGCGAAAATTTCGCGTTGCGGCCGGCCGGCGATCTTTGCGTCAATGCCGCCATTTCATTCGTTTTGTAATGAGACCCCATCAAATTCCTGACTATTTGTGAAAATTTGGTGTCTTTTCGTCCCGACAGAATCTCCGCGTCTTCACCCGAAGGATTGAAAACACCGGTCAATTCTCTTATCAATTCTGAGGTCGAGATCGCTTCATGTGCATTTATAATGTACAGCGCCGGCAATATCAGCGCTTTTTCTTCAATTCTCATTGCAGTATTATGTCACAAAAAAACGGACAGCGCAACCGAAAATCAAAAGGCGCCAAACCGAAACACTCAATAAACATTGCCGAACACGACGATAACAATGGACATCCGCAACCCGAAGTGATAATATGATATAATAACCGCAAAGCGGTCATTATACGCTTATTTAAGTCCTTTCGCTCTCCGTTTGCGCGGAAACCGCGAAAGATGACACATTATACCATGTAAACATGATATAATAACCGCAAAGCGGTTATTATATTGCGCATGCGCCGTTTCCGACGGCGCGCGCTTGATATTATATTCAGGCCGCGGCGGCGGGACGCGCCGCATGGCCGATTGTATCATAAATGCGCGGCATTTATGATACAATATGATAAGTTTTTCACCCGGGAGAAAAACAATGAAGAAATCGAAAAAAAACTCTGCATCGATACTGCTTTGCGCATTCATATCCGCATTGATCCTGCCCGCGTGTTCCCGTTTCACCGAAATAGCCGACGTGTCCGAACCGACGCCGCCGCCGCCCGCCGCGACGCCCGAGCCGGAGCCCGACAACACCGGTACAAACCGGGATCATCTCGCCGTCGGATATTCGGAGTTCGGCGAAAAATTCAGCCCTTTTTACGCCAAACTCGAGGCCGACTCCGATATAGTCGCTCTGACGTCAGCAAAACTGCACACAATAAACGAGCAAGGCAATACAGTATATGACGCCGCCGTGAACAGGCTTTATCCCGGGATCGCAAATCTCGAGGTCAGTTATGACGAGCAAAACAACAAAACATCTTATGCTTGGCGCATAAGGGACGATATTCTTTTCAGCGACGGAGAACAAATGACGGCGGACGACATTATTTTCTCATATTACGTCCTTTGCGACTACAGCTACACCGGCCCCGTAAAGGTCGCGGAGCTGCCCATCGAGGGCCTTTCAAACTATAAGCATCAAACGACGGATAAGGTCTATACCCGATATCGCGATCTTTTTTATGAAATTTACGCCCTCGGAAAACAATATGAAAAAACAGACGAGGATAATTGGACTCCCGAACAGCAGGCCGCTGTGTGGGCTTGCGTTGACACGGCATGGGAAAACGACGCTTTGGCCATCGTTGAGTATTGCGTCGACAACTATTTAAATTCCCGCGCGGAAGCCTCGGGGCGGACTCCGCGGGAAATCATCGAAAACAAAGGCTTGCAGATCGCGTTCGGGATGTGGATATGGGGATACGGAGAGTTTACGCCGGGCGGCGGCCTTATCGGCAAGCACACCGGTAAGTCTTGGGAGCTTGAGGACTCGGATCACCCCTCCGCTTCCGATTTCGTCTCCGAATTTAAAGTCGCTTACGGCGACAACCCGGAAAAATACCGGGAGATAGAATCCGCAAGCGGCGTTGACCTTATCGCCGCCGCCGCCGATATTTTTGTCAGGGCTCTCGGGTCAAAGGACCCGGAAAATGACGCCGGCGGGGTCCCAAACATTTCGGGAATAAAGAAAACCGGCGATCACGGCGTCACCGTCACTCTTTCGGGCGATATTAAAGACGCCGCCGGGCTTTTGGGCATCTATGTCTCTCCCCTGCATCACTACGGCGACAAAGCCTTGTATGACTATGAAAACAACCGCTTCGGCTTTGAATTCGGCGACTTGTCCGGAATAAAGGGAAAAAACGCCGAGCCCTTGGGCGCCGGCCCCTATACGCTCACGGAATACGAAGACGGCACGGCGATCCTGAAACAAAACGAAGGATTTTACGGGAAAGAACCGAAAATCGGAGAGATCAGGCTTTTAACAGTCAGCAAAACCGGGCGCGTACATGCGCTTGAGCAGGGCGAGATAGACATAGGAAGAGTTTCGCCGCTCAAGGACACGGAAAGCATCGAAGCCGCGAATATCAACTCCGCTCCGGGCGAAGAGACTCTCCGTTTGTTCGCGTTTCCGGGAAGCAACTACGGATACATAGGCATAAACTCCGCGTCCGTCAAGGTCGGAGACGAAGCCGACTCCGAAGAAAGCCGCAATCTGAGAAAAGCTTTTGCCGTTATTTTCGCGGCCTATCGCGAAACCGCGGTCACCGGCGCGACAGGCGCCGCCGGCTCGGTTTTCGGCGAAATCGCCTCGGTCTGCAAAACGCCCATAGCGATGCCGGGGGGCACGCTCAACTACGATAAGGACGTTAAGGGTAACGATATATACGATCTCGGCATGACAGACGACGCGCGTCTCGCACAGGCTTCCGCGGCGGCGGTAGGTTATCTGAGCGCCGCGGGATATGTGCGCGATGAAAATACCGGAAAATTCGTTGAAGCGCCCGAGGGGGCATTAACGGAATATAACATCCTGCTGCCGGAAACGGACGGCGAATACAAGGCGCTCTCGGATTTGGCTGCTTTATGCGCGGCGGCGCTCGAAGAATTCGGAATAACGCTCAAAATACAAGAAGGCGCCGCTTCGGGGCCTGTGCATATGCGCGGCGGCATTTACAACAGCGTCACGGGAAATGACATGTTTCATATTTACAGGCAGCCCGGAGGTTTCGGAAACATGACCTCCCCGGAATTGGGCGAGATATTGGAAAGCATGAAAAACATGACCGATACGGCGGAGTTGATCGGCGCTTCAGAGCGCTGCGCCGAAATCATCTCCGATTGGGCCGTTATGATACCCGTATTCAGAGACAGCGACGGCATTGTGATAAATACCGAGACCGTCAATATCACGGGACTCAGCGCAGCCGCCGTGTCGGCGGACCGCGGACGGATAGCTTTTGCCGGCGAGCTTGAGTTGAACCGGAAACAGCCGCCGGCAAAATAAACGGCGATCATGAAAATACAGGACCGCTTTGGTGTTAAATGATGAGAGAACTCAACTGCGACGTCATATCGCAGGCCGTTGAACGGCTGTGCATAAAAGCAAACACGATGCTGCCTCCGCAAATCGCGATGCTCATTGAGTGCGCGGCGGAGGCGGAAGAATCCCCCGCCGGACGCGCGGCGCTGTCCGATTTGACTGAAAATTTCATCTGCGCGGGGCTTAACGGTCTGCCTTTATGCCAAGACACCGGAATGGCTGTGGTCTTTGCCGACGTCGGGCAGGACCTTCACATAACAAACGGAGATTTCCGGGCCGCGATAGACGAAGGCGTTCGCCGAGGATACGAGCGCGGAGCGCTCCGCAAGTCCGTGGTAAAAGACCCTTTGCACAGAGTGAACACGGGCGACAACACCCCCGCCGTTTTACACGTTCGCATCGTTGAGGGCGACAGTTTACATCTTACCGTCGCGCCGAAGGGTTTCGGCAGCGAAAATAAAAGCGCTTTAAAAATGTTCCTGCCGTCGTCCGGGACGGATGAAATCGCGGACTTTCTTGTTGAAACCGTTTCCGAAGCGGGCTCCGCCCCCTGCCCTCCCGTAATACTCGGCGTGGGCCTCGGCGGGACGGTCGAACAAGCGGCGATCATCGCAAAAAGAGCGCTCATCCGCCCGGCGGACAAACAAAATCCGGACGCGTTTTACGCCGGATTGGAGCGCCTTGCCCTTAAACGAATAAACAGGCTCGGAATAGGTCCCATGGGCTACGGCGGCCGAATCACCGCTTTGGCCGTCAATATCGAGGTTTATCCCACCCACATCGCGGGCCTGCCCTGCGTCGTCAACATGAGCTGTCACGCGACGCGCCACGCGGAAGCCCTGCTTTAGAAACTCGGTATCAGTCCCGGTCACCGAAGCAACAGAGCGCCTTACGGTGAAACAGAATAAAAAATCCTATACAGTGATGCCGGATAAAATAAAACGGGCGGCCGAGGACGGCCGCCCGTTTTTGTGCCGGAAATCAGTTCGGAAAATCGATCGGATTCGTTTGCGGCGCGACGCCGAGCAGATATTTGGCGAAGGGGCTGTCTGTCGGGACCATCAGAGTCGAGCTTTTCCCGACAGTAAGGCGGTAAGTATCGAGCAGATTATAAAACTCAAAGAATTCCGGGTCGCGGCTGTAGGCGTCGTTGTATATGCGCGCCGCCTCACTGTCGCCCAGACCGCGTATCTCCTCCGCTTCTCTCATTGCCGCAGAGGTGATGGAGATGACCTCCCTGTCTGTTTCGGAGCGTATTTGCAAGAGTTCCTGTTCGCCTTCCGAGCGGTACTGCGCGGCTATCCTCTGACGCTCGGTGTTCATTCGATTGTATATGCTCGCGTAGGTTTCGACCGGCAGATCGGTGCGTTTTATGCGTATGTCTACGATGCTGATTCCGCTTTCGATCAGTTCGCTGCTGACTGTTTTCGCCATTTCCGCCAGCATGGCGTTCGAGAGCTCGCGGTCACTGATAAGCACATAGGAATCCAATCTGCCCACGCTCACGCGCATCGCCGAAAAAAGTCTGTCGTCTATGCGCGTTTTAGCGGCTTCTATATTGTTGAACGACGTGTAAAACCGCAGAGGGTTTTCTATCCTCCATTGGGCGCTGTTGTCAAAATACAGCCTGTGTTTGTCAAGCGTAAGCACTTCGGTCGGCGGGGATTCGTAGTGTATCAGCTTAGAGGGGTATTTTATCACGTTTTCGATAAAGGGAATCTTGAGCTTGATGCCCGTGCCTTCGCGAACGCGCAGCCCGGGGTCGTCGTCTCTGAGCTGATTTCTTATATCGTCGGTGACCTCGCGCATGCAGACACTCTCGATACGCCCGAAGCGCTGTACCAGCGCCGATTCTCCCTCTGACAAAACAAACAGGGAATTTGCGGCAACGATAACGATCACGACTGCCGCCGCGAGCAGGATGATGAGTTTTTTGGAAGGTCTTTTTGCGTTATAAACCGTTTCATTCATCAGGGTATCCTCCCGTACTCGTTTGCCGTCCCGGCGACTGCTCTCCGAGATGGAGTATCTCCAAGAGGTTTCCGTCCGATGAGTCAAGAAAATATATCTTATCGATCTTAGGCATGACCTCGCGTATCATCTCAAGATAAAGCCGCGTGCGCATGATGTCCGGATAGTTGCGGTATTCCTCCTCAACAGCCTTATACCGCGCAACGGAACCTATCGCCGCGTTGACGCGCTGCTCTTTATAGGCCTCCGCCGAATTGACCGTCGCCACGGCTTTGCCCTCGGCGAGCGGAAGCTCAACGTTTCTGTATCTTTCCGCCTCATTGGTCTTTGCGGTCTTATCCTCAAGGGCGCGCGTTACGTCCAAAAAGGCGTCGCGCACCTCGTTCGGCGGCGAAGCCTCCTGAAGCTGCACCGCTGTGATCGTGAGTCCCATTTGATATAAATTGCATATTCCCTGCAATTCAATGCGTATGTCGCGCTGTATGTCGTCCTTGCCGTCCGTCAGTATTGCGTCGAGAGGATAGGCGGCGGCGACGCGTCTGTACGCCGCCTGCGTGACCGAGCGCAGAGTTTCTTCCGGCCTTTGCACTCTGAAGAGGTAGTCATAGCTGTTTGAAACGCGGTATTGGATGACCCAATCGGCGCTGACCAAGCCGTTGACACGGCTCTCCTCTCCCGTCAGCATAAGGGATTCCTCCGTATAGACCGTGTACGTGCCGTCTTTGTTCGACCGGAAACCGAATTCCATCCGGCGAACTTCCTCCACATTGACGATGTACGCGGTGTCCGCGAACGGTATCTTAAACTGCAAGCCGGGATTAATCACGGTGACTATGTGCTTTCCGAAGCGCGTGATAACGGCTTCTTCGCCGTTGTTGAGAGTGTAGACGCCGTTCGACGCCACTATGACAAGCAATACGACCGCAATAATAACGGGAACGAAACGACGTCCCGACCTCTTGATCTTGTCCGTGTCATACGGCTTGCCCCTTGCTTGGAACGGGTTTTGATAGGCCATGGATGTTTTTCTCCCTCTTGAATTTTTTTTGTTTTTCGGTATAGGCCGCCCCGGTTATCAGAGTATGATATTCAGCGTCCCTATCACGGCGCCGAGTACGGCGCCGAGCAAAACGATCAGTTTCAATTCCCTGCTTACGACGGACAGTACCATATCCTCGACTTTAACGGGTTCCATCCGGACTATTTTCTCGGTTATCATGCCGCCCACATCGATACTCTCAACTATGGGACGCACATTTTTTGACATGAATTTCAAATATCCGCTCTTCACTGCGGCTTTCAGTTCTTCGTCATCCGCGGAAATCATTTTACTCAGATCGCTCACCGGCGTGTCCGCAAGACGGCGCAGCTCCGTGTCCAGCAATCCGATTATAAGCTCAAATCCTTCGTTGATGATGAATTCCTCTATCTCTTTGGCAAGCGGCTTTGTGATGGCGTCAGCCGTTCCCCCGGCAACAGCTTTACTGAAAGTTGACCCGCCCATTATCGACGTGACCATTTCTCCGCCTTTTTGAGCAAAGACCAGCGGCAGGCCGTATTTGCATATGGCGGTCTGTATGCGCACGCACAGCTCGGTTTCGGCGCGCTCTATCGTACCTTCGGGCAAATTCTCGCATAGCAGCTCGGGCCGCATATCGCTGCGAAGAAATTTGACAACATTTTCGGCCACGGCGTCGGATAAATAATCCGATGTGAACACCAATTCAAGATCATCGGCGTTGAAGAGTTTAGCCACGATCATCTTTCCGAGCGTTCCGGCCAATTCATCCTTCCTCCGCGGCACGATGCCGGGAGTGAAGGGGAGCCTCTTCCCGAACAGGTAAACCGGCTCCAAAGGCCGAAAAAGCATCTTGATGGCAATGTAATTTGTGATATATCCGATAACAGCGCCGATCAAGGGTCCCGCTATGACGGATAAAACGCCCATATTGATTTCAGCCTCCTTTTCCGGTTTTCGGGAAAAACCGAAAAAGCCCGGTTACAGACGGGCTTTTTCGGTGCGTCGGCTTTGTTTCCGCCGGCGTTTTCAAATAACGAAGGGATGCGGTCACTTGATCAGTTTGTCCACGCCTTTTTTGGTAGCTCTGCGGATACGCGTCACCAAGTCCTCCTCATCCTGAGCGTCCTTGTCGATAAAGACGTCTTTTACCTTGGTCGTGAACTCCGTAAGCTCTTTCTCGCCTGTCAGATACTTATAGGCATACCAGCCGCCCAGGCCGACGGCGGCAACGGTGAGCGCTTGCCCGAGGAAATTTCCTTTGGGTATCATGGCAAAATACATTTTTCTCATAAATAAAATCCTTTCCCGGCAGGCCGCGCGGGCGGCCATTTATATTAACCGATTAAAATATATGTTTTTTCTTGCGGTGAGCTTATTCGGACGGCAACTCGTCAAGCTCGGAAAGCGTAAACACGGGGCCGTCCTTGCAGATGAACTTGTTCCCTATATTGCAGCGCCCGCATTTTCCTATACCGCATTTCATACGGGCTTCCAAACTGGTGATGATATCGTCCTTGGCAAAGCCCATCTTCGTCAAGCGCGGGAGAGTCAGCTTTATCATGATGGGAGGCCCGCAGAGTATCACCTTGCACCCCTCCGGGGCAAAACCGCACTGTTCAAGATAATCGGGAACAAATCCCACATTGCCGTCCCAGTCGTCCGAACCGCGGTCGACGGTCAGATACAATCCCGTGTCCGGAAGACCGACCCAGTTTTTGAACAGATCATCTTTAAAGACCAAGTCGGCTTTTGAACGCGAACCGTAGAGGATATCCAAATGCCCGTAGTCCTCCCTGTGCTGCAGGCACCAGCGGATCAGAGGGCGCACCGGCGCGAGCGCAATGCCGCCGGTAATGAAAAGGATGCGTTTCCCTTTCAAGGCGTCTACCGGGAAGCCGTTTCCGTAAGGTCCGCGAACACCCACGGGATCCCCGACCGACATGTCGTGCAGAGCCTCCGTGAGCATACCGACTCTCTTTATCGAACTCTCGATCCAGTCTTCGTCGTGAGCGGTGATAGAGAACATGGCCTCGCCGACGTCGGGAATCGAGATCATGCCCAACTGCCCGGGCATCGGCAGAAACGGACGCTTCCCGTCAGGCGTCTGAATACGGAAAGTCTTGACGTCAGGCGTCTCATCCGTTATTTTGATAACTTTGCATACCTGTGGCAACAGAGGATTTTTCTTTTCGTCCGTCATTCTACACCTCCGCGGCTTTATTTATGAATTCAGCTATGTCCAAATGAGCGGGACACTTTGTTATACAGCGCCCGCAACCCACGCAAAGCATCGCCCCGTACCGCTGATTATAATAGGAAAGCTTATGCATATAGCGGTTGCGAAGGCGCTCTTTTTTTGTCGGCCGCTCATTGATGCCGCCGGCAATGCGGTTATAGTCCGTGAACATACATGAATCCCAGCATCTGAAAGTAACGCCCTCATTTCCCGTCGAGTCGATATTGATGTCAAAGCAGTAGCACGTCGGGCAAACAAAGGTGCATGTGCCGCAGCCGAGACAGGGTTTTGAGACCTTACTCCAGATATCCTGCTCAAAAATCGATAAGAGTTTTTCCGGCATGTCTTTCGGCACATTGGGTTTCAGCGTATTATGCGTGTTACCTTTGACTTCCTTGCCGTCCGTTAAAAGGCCCTTCCACAGTTCCGTAACGCTTTTGCCTTTGTCGCCGTTTGCCGTCACCATATATGAGTCGCCCGCGTCTGTAAGAAATACATCGGCGCCGGGCGCGGCGTTCGGGTCTGTTCCCATAGCCTCGCAAAAGCAGTTTTCTCCCGATTCGGGGCACGAGAGCGCAACGGTCACGCAGTTGGCCCGGCGGGAGGCATAGAACGAATCCTCCTCGCCTTCTTTGATGAACACCGAATCCATCCGGGCGATGCTCTGCATGTCGCAGGGGCGAATGCCGAATACAACGCGCTTGGGAGCCTCGCCGAGTTCGCTGTACGACAGATTTTCTCCCAACCGGTACGCATACATTTTTTCTGTTTCGGGGAAGAGTATATCCTTGGGAGGAAGCTCCGTATTGGCGCCGCCCAAATCGGGAGCGCCGCCCTCCCACAGCACAAAACGCCTCACATCGTCAACCGTGCCCGGAACGAACACTTCCATTTCGGCGGCGAGCGCGGAGAGAGCCTTTTCCAAATCTTTTTTATTCAAATGCATAACAGCGCCTCCTCACATGAACTCGTCCGCGTCGGCTAAGGTGTATTCCCCGAGCGCCGACACTTGGTCGTCCGACAGGCCGCACTCACAATCGCCGTAAAGATCGCCAATGTCTTTCAGCATCTTGCCGGTCAGCCTTGTTATGGTAAGGTTCATGGGACAAACGCGCTCACATTCCCCGCACTCAATACAACGGTCTCCCACATGGTAAGCCCGCGTAAGCCCGTAATTCATGTTTTGAGCCCGGTTCATCTGTTTTCCCTGCCAACCGGTCCGGTACTGATCCGCGAAGCACTCCCGGCAGTTGCAGGCAGGGCAGATATTGCGGCACGCATAGCAGCGTATGCATTTGTCAAACTGCTTTTCCCAATACTCGCGCCGTTTCTCAAGCGGCATTTTATCGAGTTCCTCTACTCCCGCAAAACGCTCCGGCGCCTGCTTGTCGGCAACCGTCTCTCCGATCATCTCGTCATATACGACGGGATTTTTATGCGCGCAGCGTTCGCAAACGGGATTTTCTTTGCCCTCGCACGGCAAGCCTATCAGGTAGATGTTTTCGCGCTTGATCTGTTTATCGGCCAGCATCCTGTTCACGGCTCTGCTGTCGCAGCCGCGTATGCATACGCCGATCTTACCCTTGGGCCAGCGGTCGTCCAGTAAGTATTTCGCCGTGGAAGTAACGCAGTATTTATTCCACACGAGCTTGTCGGCGTCTTCCGCTTTGTCGATGAACGCCGTTCTCATCTTGTTGTCTGTACGGGTCTCTTCCCAACCGATAAGGTAGATCAATTCGCCGCTCTGTATCAGTTCCCTTGCTCTTTTCCGCAAGGCCTCTTGTATGTCTGTCATCCCATGCCCCTCCTTTCGCCTGTTTTCCCGGCAGGGCCGAGCTTTTCGATCAGCTTTGTGACGTCCGTGACGGTTTCTTTGAATTTTGTCGCCTCGGAACCTGATATCCAACGGATCTGAAAGCGGTCGGGATCGATTCCGGCAAATTCCATCAGGCGCTTCATGAGCATAAAACGCCTGCGCGTATAGTAGTTGCCTGAAGTATAGTGGCAGTCGCCCGGGTGGCAGCCGCAGACCAATACGCCGTCGCAGCCGTTTTGAAACGCCCGGAGGACAAATTGCGGATTGACCCGGCTTGAGCAGGGCAGACGCACCACACGCACATTTTCCGGATATTTCATGCGGTTGAGTCCCGCCAGATCGGCGCCGGTATATGTACACCAGTTGCAGCAAAACGCCAATATCTTCGGCGTCCACACTTCATCTGTCATTTGCACAGCGCATCCACCTCCCTGAGTATCTGAAGATTTGTAAACCCGAGCAGATCGATGGCCCCCGTGCGGCAAGCCGCCGTGCAGCAGCCGCAGCCCTGGCACAGTCCGGAATTGACTCTCGCCACGGTGCGTTTGATGCGGCCGGCTCCGGGTTCGTTCGAGTCGATCTCTTCCATGGTTATCGCCTTGTACGGACAGACCCCCTTGCACGACTCGCAGCCGCAGCATTTGCTCTCGTCCACGCTGCTTATCATAGGCGAGCCTTCCAAAGCGTCTTTGCTGAACAAAACGCAAACCTTGGCGGCGGCGGCCGAAGCCTGTGATACGGTGTCCGGTATGTCTTTCGGTCCCTGACAGGTCCCCGCGAGATATATGCCCGCCGTTTGAGTTTCCACCGGCCGCAGCTTCGGGTGAGCCTCCTGTATCCATCCGTATTCATCCGCGGATATCGCAAGCTTTGCCGTAAGGCTCCTGACCCCGGCGGACGGCGTCATGGCGGTCTCCAAAATCACCATGTCGGCGGACACTTCGACATTCCCGCCCGACAATGTATCCTCGCCCTTGCAAATGAGCTTGTCGTTTTCTTTAAAGATTTTCGCCACGCGGCCGCGAAGATAACGAGCTCCGTCCTCTCTCGCCCTGTCATAAAACTCCTCGTAGTTCTTTCCGGGCGTGCGGACGTCCATGTAAAAAACCGTTACGGTCGCGTCAGGTATCTTTTCCAATATCTGGTGCGCGTGTTTCGCCGAGTACATGCAGCACGCGCGGGAACAATATGCCAAACCTTTTTTCTTGTCCCGGGAGCCTACGCATTTGACGATGACAAAATCCTTCGGGACAGTGTTGTCGGACGGCCGCAGTATCTTGCCCTGCGTCGGCCCGGCCGCGTTCATAAGGCGCTCGAACTGCAGTCCGCTGACAACGTCCTTGAAGCGCCCCGAACCGTATTCGGGATACATTGACGCCCAGTCCGCAAGCTCATAGCCGGACGCGACCACAACTGCGCCGTAGATATCCGTTACAAGCTTGTCCTCGTCCTCAAATTTGATTGCGCCCAAGGGACACAGCTTTTGGCATACTCCGCATTTGTCTTCCTTGATCTTTCGGCAATTCACGGGATCGATGACCGGTTTGGCCGGCACCGCCTGCGGGAAGGGTCTGTAGATGGCTCCGCGCATTGCCAAACCCTGATCGAATTCGCTGACGGCTTTTGTCGGGCATTTTGTTTCGCAAAGCCCGCATCCTGTGCAAAGGTCGTGATCGACATATTTTGCTTTTTGACGGATCGTTACTTCAAAATTCCCCACATAACCGCTGACCGTTTCGACCTCGCTGCTTGTCATCATGGTCACTTTGGGGTGCGCGGCCACTTCGGACATCTTCGGCGTCGAAATGCAGGCCGAGCAGTCTAAGGTGGGGAAAGTCTTGTCGAGCATGATCATATGCCCGCCCACGGAAGGCTCTTTCTCGACCAATGTCACGTCGAAGCCCGCGTCTCCTATGTCCAGCGCCGCCTGTATGCCGGCGATGCCTCCGCCGATGACCAGCGCTTTTTTGTTGATCGGTACGGAGGATGAGAAAAGCGGTTTGTGTTCGCGTACCTTAGCTACCGCCATACGCACAAGGTCGGCGGCTTTTTGAGTCGCCTTTTCGGGGTCGGTATGCACCCACGCGCACTGTTCCCGAATATTGGCTATCTCCAGCATATACGGGTTGACTGAAGTGGCGCTCAAAAACTTTCGGAATGTGATCTCGTGCATACGGGGAGAACACGCCGCTATCACGATACGGTCCAGCCCGTGCTCCGCGATGGCGTCTTTGATGGTTTGCTGGCCTTGCTCCGAACACATGTATTTATAGGTCGACGCGAAGCGAACGCCCGGAAAACCGGCGGAAATCTCCGCCACGCGCTCAACGTCCAGAGAGCCGGCAATATTTGTGCCGCAGTGACAGATGAATACTCCAATTCTGCTCATTTTTGTACCGCCGCCTTTCTGAACACTTCGTCGATGCGATCGAAGGCCGGATAAAAGTGCTTATGCAGGCCGATATCCTTCGCTGAAGCGCCCATGGCGACAGCGAGCAGCTGAGTGAACTGATAGACCGGCAGATCAAAAGCCGTTTCCCCGGATTTGTTTATCTCCTCTTCACGCATGTCCAAATTGAGGTTGCACAGCGGGCAGGCCGTGACCACAGCCCGCGCGCCGTTTGATTTGGCGTTGCGCAGTATCCTTTCGATCAGCACTCTCGAGGCGTCCGGCGCGTCGACCTGATGGGAAGCGCCGCAGCATTCTGTTTTATAGTCCCACATGACGGTCTCGATGCCGGTAAGCGCGATAAGCCTGTCCATTTTATCGGGATTTTCAATGTTCTCAGCTCCGGTCTCTTTCTGAGGCCGCGAGGTAAGACAGCCGTAATAACAAGCCGCCTTCAACCCGTCAAGCGGGCGGATTATCGCTTTTTTAACGGCCTTTAAGCCCTCTTCGCCGCAGAGGACCTCCATAAGCGTTACGACTTCCGCCTTGCCCTCAAGCGGGCTTTCCGTCATGTATGAGAGTTTTTCTTTGGTCTCTTTACTTCCTCTTATGGCGTTTGTAGCTATTTTCATGCGGGAATAACATGAGGCGCAGGGCACGCAAATATCCAATCCCGGCAGATGCTGTTCGGAAAGAGCGATGTTGCGGGCCGGCAGCGCCAAGCCGAGCCATTTGCCCTTAGAGTGCGCGGACGTGGCGCCGCAGCAGTTCCAATCCGGGATCTCGAGCAGCTCCATCCCGATTTTCGAGCAAACATATTCAATGCTGAGCCGATAAGTCGTGCCGGTCGTGTCCATGGCGCAGCCGGGGAAATACGCGTATTTCAGCATTCCGCATCCTCCTTTTCAGCCGCCCTTATGAGTCTGTTCACGCCGTCGCGGTCTTTTACCGTATGTATGACCTCGGGCCGTATCAGTCCGGCGCGCAGCATATGCGGAACGCTCCCCATATCCTGCATGAGATGTCCCGTAACGACGTTATACGCGCCCTCAAGTATGGCCTCCTGAGATTTTCCGAACAGCTTGATGTTCTGAATAAAAATGTCGTTGAAGCGATCAACTTCTTTAACGGCGCATATCTTCTTTTTCTTCGCCTCAAAACGAGCGTGTTCGTTTAGACTCGGAATGTCTATAGTGTTCGGGCATCTGTCGACACAGACATGGCACGCGGCGCACAGCCAGATCGTTTTTGAATTGAGCAGTTTGTCGGCGTCCCCCAACTGCAGACAGCGCACCACCTCCCGCGGTTGCAGGTCCATTGCGTGAGCCATCGGACAGCCGGCCGAGCATTTTCCGCATTGGTAACACTCGGACGGGACAACGCCGGCGTCTTTTGCGATTTTTTCCGCCAATTTTGCGTTGGAATCCGGTTTTATTTGAGACACTTACTTCACCTCCGAAATCGACTTTGCCAACTGAATCAAAGCATCCTTTTCCGGCCCGTCGGGACTTCCCGTCAGCGCTTCGAGGGCCGGAGCGTATTCCCGCCGTACGTATTCCTGCGCGGTCTCAAGGGCGCCGGCGGATCTGACCAGTTGAAATACTCTTTGGATCTCTTCCTCGTTCTTATCTCTCTTTATCAATAATTCTCTGAGTTCTTCGTTGTTTATATCATTTTCAAGGGCCAATATTACAGGCAAGGTCATAACGCCGCTTCGCAGATCCTGCAACGGAGCTTTTCCGGTTTCGGCGCAGATCGTCCAGTCAAGACAGTCGTCGCGCATTTGAAACGCCATGCCGAGATGTCTGCCGAACTCCAATATCGCAAGGCTCTCATCTTCGGAGGCCCCTCCCGCCGTCGCGCCGCAGCGGCAGCTTTCCGCGATCAGCGCCGCCGTTTTACCGTATATGTAGTCTGTATACTCCTCCTTGCACAAGCCCTCTGTCTCAAACAGTCTCTCCTGCCGGCGCAGTTCCCCCAAACTCATGAGTTCGGATACCCGGGACAGCGCCTCATTTATGCCGGTGCCGCGATAGATTTTTAAAAAGCCCATAGCCTCGGCCAGTAAATAATCTCCGCTCCGTATCGCCGCTTTTATGCCGTCTTGTTTGTTGATGGTGACGGCTCCCCGCCGGATATGGGCCCCGTCCACAATGTCGTCGTGTATCAATGACGCCGTATGCATCAGTTCCAGCATACACATCAGCGGAACGATCGGTTCCCTCTCGCCGGACATATGCCGGCATATCCACGCCAGCATGGGCCGCAGACGTTTGCCGCCGGAGGAGTTTATTCGCCGCAGTCCCCCGGATAATTCACCGGCGCTCCCGCAGGCTTCCTCCAATATCCGCTCCATCGCCGCCAGATCCCCGGACATTCCGGAAAACCGCCCGACGCCATGTTTTATGATGAGATCAAGCTCCATGGGCGGTCACCGCCGGAAGTTTTCGGATGAAGTCCGGATATGAATCCAAGGGCCTGCTTTTTACCGTGTCCTCCTTGAGATAATCGGCGAAAGCGTCAGTCAGTTCAACGCTGTCCAATTCGGAAAGACTTTTTGAGAACCTCGCAAAGCAATAATCCCCGGTCAGCGTCGCCCTCGGCGTTGCCGTTTGATGCAGGAAGCGGTACAGATAAAAGTACCGGCAAACATCTGCGAGAGCCGGAGCGGCCGCGTCCGATATCCTTTTCAGGTCTTGTTCCGGGCAGCAGGGAAGGTCTCCGTGCCACACGGACTTGATATCATTCAATATAAAACCCGCCCATGAACAGGCTTTCTTCTCCGAGCTCCACCTCTTTCGACACGGGGTTGAAGCCGTCTTTTTTGGCTGTTACCGTGAAGGTTCCGCTGTTTTTGGGAAGCCTGTCGAATTTGAATTCTCCGAAGAAATCGGTTTTAACGGAGTCGATCAATTCGCCGTTTACGAATAATTGCACCTCAACGTTTTCCTGCGCCCTTTCGATCTCTTTCTCTTTGCGTATAACGGCGCCTTTAATGAAGCATGAGTTCAAACGGTACATATGGCGGTACATGACTCTCGGCTTATTCTCACCCGGCTCCAAGGGTTTGAGTTTCAGCTTATCGGTCATCTCCTCAAATTCCTCGTCGCTGCATTTCACAACCGAAAGCGCCCTGAGCGGACAGACCTGCACACAGCGAGGCTCATCCCAGCCGTCATCGAGCAGATGGGCGCAGCCGGTGCATTTTTGAGCAGTCTCCAGTTCCTCGTTCCACTTGATCATACCGTAAGGGCAGGAATCGACAAGCGCCTTGTTTCCTTTCGCGGCTTTCATATCAAGCAGCACTATGCCGTCCTCCCGGCGCTCCACCGCTTGCGGGAACGCTTTCTCGCATGCGGCTTTGCCGCAATGCCGGCACATTTGCGTGACAAAAGCCACCTCGGTATAAGGAGCTTTGCCGCGCTCATGCCGCAATGTGTTTATCCATTTTTCTCCGTGCAGCTCCTGAGTGTCGCTGTAAGGAGCCCACCGGTTGCCGACAAACTCATCCTGGCAGGCAAGCATACAGTTGAAGCACCCGACGCATTTTTCCAAATCTACGACTATATGATACTTTTCCACGTATTCTCCGCTCCTTCCCATTTCCTGGCTTCAACAAGACATGAGTTCACCGACAGGCCGTGCGAATTCTTTGTGAGATTCCGCTTTGACGTCAGCGTGTTGACGCAGCCGTTGACCTCAGTGCTTTTTCCGGGGATTCCCAGACATCTGAAGTCCGCGCACGCCTCGTACGAGTGCACCACGCCCCTCGGCAGGCGCTCGGTCGTATCCAAACCGCAGAGCACGCTGCCCCGGTCGTTGTAAACTTCAATAAGGTCGCCCTTCTTGAGCCCGCGCGCGGCCGCGTCGTCAGCGTTCATGCGGAATACCCAATAGGGATAACCGTCGATCTTTATACGGTGCTCGTTGATGTCGTTAATGCCGGTGCCTTTCCCGTCGTTCATTGTGTGGTAGCTGTACTTTGAGTGCGGAGAGATCATCTGCAGCGGGTATTTTTTATAAAGCTCGCTCTCCGCGCCCTCAAACGACGGGATATAGGTGCAGATCGGAAGGCGTTCCTTATCGTCGGGATCGAAACGTTTCAGCGACTGGCAAGCGAACTCAAACCTTCCGGACTGCGTCTGCAAGCCCTCGCCGTAATTGCCGTAATATTCTGACGGAAGCGGGATAAGCTCCGGCGACTCTCTTTTCCTTCCCTCGTAGAACCAATTGAAAGCCACTTTGTCGCGCCGGTTTTCCGGGAGCGGCGGTATGACATAATAGCCTTTCTTGAGGAAGGTCTTCCAAGGTACGTTTTTGGCGACGTCGGTAGCCATATAGACGCGCCGTACCCAGTCATACTCGTTGTTGCCCTCGCTGAAAACCTGCCACATCCCCATCTTGTTCGCGACCGCCTGATAGATGTCGAAATCGGACTTCGACTCGCCCAGCGGCTCAATGCACTTATGCTGGATATGGACAAGGCGGTGGTTTATCTGCAAAAATGATTTATCGATATATCCGCCGCAGGACGCCGCTTCTCCCACGTCCCAGCGCTCAAAGTTCGTGCAGGCGGGGAGTATAACGTCCGCGTAGCGCACTTCGCCTTCCATCCATATCGACTGATTCACGACAAATTCGTATCCGTCCGACTGATACATCTCCACAAAGCGGTTCGATTCGGGCTGAGTGCCGTAGTACGAGCCGCCGTAGCGGTAACACATCTTGACTCCCACATGCCCCGGCATCGGATATCTCGACTTGCCGAACTGTCCGGCAACCGAAAAGTTGTCATAGCTGAAAGCCTCGGTGGACCCTTTCAGAATCGCGTCAGACAGCATAAGACGCGGGATCATCTGTCTTTCCGAGCTCATTGAAGGCGACTGCGGCATGCGGTTGTACATGTTGGCGCCGGCGCCGGTGTTAAAGTCGCCGGAAAAGCCTCCGTCCGCGTAGCCGGGGAAGAAAGCTCTCGAATCCAGCGGCGTTCCGTACTGCAGGCCGCCGAAATTGCTTCCCGGTTTACCGAAGCCCTGCATGGCCGCGAGGCATACCATGGCTCTCGCCCATTCCGTGCCGTAAGCCGTGCGGCAGGCGCCGCCGAATCCGGGTATGCCGCCGGCCGCCAAATATGTCTTTTTCCTGCCCCATTCTTCAGCCAAAGCCCTTACGACGCGGGCCTCGACCCCGGTTATCGGCTCCTGCCACTCGGGCGTCTTGGGAACACCGTCTTTTTCGCCGAGCACATACTCTTTCCACTCGTCTATTCCCAAGGTCCTGTCTTCGACGAACTTATGGTCATAGGTATCGTTTTCAAACCATACATTTGCGATGGCAAGCGCCAGCGCGGCGTCCGTCGCCGGTCTCGGCGCTATCCAGCGCCCGCCCATAAAAGCGGCGGTCGCGTTGCAGTAGGGGTCAATATGAACAACGTTCATCTTAAGGTCCTTGACCCATCCGCGGCGAATGGTGCCGTCCTGCGCGCCGTAAACGCCGCTGGTGGATTCGGGGTCTGAGGACCAGAACACGATCATCTCGGCGTTCTGCATGCAGTCTTCAACGGTGTTATACGGCTCCAAGCCTCCGCGCCTCGGGGTGCTGCCCATATGATGCACCGCGCCCCACGCCCAGCCTTCCCAGCTGTCCGGGTTTTGAAGCATCGTGGTAGCTCCGATGCAGTTGAAGAACCTGAAGCTGGCGCTCGTAAAGTAGCCTATGCTTCCCCAGAGATGGTGAGAACTGCGGCAGAACAAAACGGCGCCGGGGCCGTAGGTGCGGCGCACGCGTTTGATCTCAGAGGCCACTATATCGGTGGCTTCCTCCCAAGATATCCGCTCGTATCCGGAGATACCGCGGTTTTGCGGATTGCGCTCGCCGTTGGGATCGAAGTCCACCCGCTTCATGGGGTAGAGGATACGGTCCTTTGAATATACCATCGATTTCGAGGCGACGGAATACGGCGATACGGTCATTCTCTTGGGCGGTTTGAATTCCTTTCCTTGGGCCTTTATCGTCCAAGGCTCCGCGTCGTCGTCGTCAAGGTCTATGGGGGTAAAGCGAATCAATTTCCCGTCCTTGACATAAACGAACATCGGACCGCCGTTGGTCCCCGTGACATAGCGCTTTTCCCCGTTGGGCATCGACGTTCCGTAATTGCCGAGATACAGAACGTCAAAGGCAAAGACTTTCAAGAGGAGCGAGGAAAACCACATCGCTTTGTCGTCCGGGCCGTTGAGGACCAACTGCATATTCTTCGCGGCCGAAACAAACTCCTTGGTCTTGCCCAGCATCTGCCCGAGCATTACCCGCCGGGCTATCGTCTCGTCCTCAAATACCATCTCCACATCAGCGTTGGGATAGATGCCGTTTTTGCCGGAAACCTTGCCGCCGCGCATAAACAGTATCCTGCCTCTGGAGTTGTCGCGGAGCTTGAGCTGAACGCTCATCTCCATGCCTTCCAACTCCTTGGCGAACTTCGGCACGTTGCTTGCCAGAGTATTCAGCAATACATCCAGCGTGAACAGCGTTCCGATAAGAAACGTCTTGTCGAACAAGCCCCGCGCGCTTTCGGTCATATCGAACGTGGTTTCGGCAAATGTCTTGCGCGCGCTTTCGGTCCTGTCGAAAGCTCTCTCGATAAGTGTCTTACGCATATCCTTCTTCATCCTCTCCTAACAATCAGTAATGAATATCATCTGCGGTTCAGGCACGCCGGCTGCGCCGGCATATTCTTCAGATATATGTGAGACGGTGCAGGATTATCACAGCTATGTACGATGTGATTATCCGACTATGTGACGCCAATATACACCGCATTGATAACCCTCTTATCTCACGGACAAGCGAACGGCAAAACAGCGGCCCGGAACACAAGGCGACGGCAATGAACATGACCGGTACGACCGCGAGCCCGCCGGGGTATTTTACCGAAGCTGCAATCGCGACCGCGAGAGCGGCAACTGCGATCAGTATCCGCAAAACCGTTTGCGCCGCGTCTCTGCCGACGCATACCGGAAAAGTGCGCCTGTTCCCCTCGCGGTCTTTTTCCGTGTCCGAGATATTATTGGTGAGCATAATACCCGCCACAGTCAAAACCGCGGGAATACAAAGCGCCGGTATCTCCAGTTTTAACCCGCCCGATTGTATGTGATAAGCGGCGCAGGTGAGCACGCCTCCCATAGCGACTCCGGACAGCATCTCCCCCAGCGGCAGAGATGAAAAAGAAACCCCGGGCATTGTATACAGCATAATCGCCAAAAGCGCCGCGCCCGCGTATATAAGTAAAACCGGGGATTTGAGGTATATCACGAGCGCCGCGCCCGCGGCTCCGGCGCACATGAGCAGGCAAAGCCCGAATATCAACACGGCCCGCGGGCCGGCGCCCTCATATATCAGCGCCGCGTCCGTCGGATCGTCACAGTTTTCGGCGGTATCAAGTCCGGTCGAAAAATCACGGTAATCGTTAAGCGTATTGACCGCGGACTGCAAAAGCACTCCCGTCGCCAGCGTTAAAAGCAGCCGTACCGGTCCCGGCGCCGCTCCTTTTTCAAAAGCAAGCGCCGCCCCCAACAATACGGGCAGGACCGATGCGGGCCATGTATGCGGCGCCGACAGCTGAAGCGCCGCTTTTAATGTCAGACCGCGATCGGTTTTTTTTCGATTCATTTTGTTCATATTAAAATACACTCCCGTGCGTCTGTCAACAGAAAAAAAAACATAGGCAATGCAGCATTGGCATAAATCTGTTGACATCGATCGACATAAAGGGTTAAAATAAAAATCGGACTTTAAAAGCAAATCATAATTTTATATGGGAGGGTTATCCGACATGGCTTATATGCCTCTTGACAAAAGCAAATTATACCTGAATACAAGCAAAATGGCAAAAATCTATGACCTGTCCGCGCCTTGGGGCGTCGACACCCCCCTGTGGCCTTTCCCCGGTCCCCGTTCCGACCTGGCTTTCCCTCGCGGCCAGTACCTTGAGCGTTTTCACAAACGCACCAACACCTACACCGGCACTCTGCACGCCGGCACTCACGTTGACGCTCCGAACCATACGCTGCATGAGGAAGAAGTCGACCGCGAGAGATACGGTTACACCTTAGCCGAACTGCCGCTCGAGCACTGCGTCGGGACCGGCGTTATCCTCGATATGCGTTGGCTTCACGATGAATTCGAGGCAAAATGGAACGCCGCGGCAGGCGACCCGAAAAAGTTCGGCAATATATGGTACGAGCTCAAACCCGAGGACTTTGAAAAAGCGCTGAAAAAAGACAATTTGGAAATTCGCGAGAACGACTGGGTGGTGGTCAACACCGGTTTCCATCATTACTGGCGTATCAATAACGATAAATACTTCAACTACTACCCCGGTCTCGGCCCGGACGTCACAAAATGGTTAGTTTTCGAAAAACACATCAAAGGCATTTCGGGCACATGGGGCGCCACCGACGCTCCTTTATGGCACCATCCTCTCAAAGAGCAGATGCCGTGGCTTGAAGCCAACTACCGAACGGCGACCGGCCTTGACGCCGCCGTTACCCATCCTGATTACGAGTTCTGCCACCGCCTGTGCGGACAATACGGCATTATCGCCGTTGAAAACGCCGGCGGAGACATAGACGAATGCACCGGACGCCGCATGATTATCTGCGCTTTTCCTTTCCGCTGCGAAATGGCGGACGGCGGGTTTACAAGGCTCGTCGCTTGGGAACCCGGCAGTTTTTAAGCTCCGGCGCAGGCATATCATAAGCGGTTATCAATAAAATTCGGGTTGCGGCTTGCGGTTTTCAAAAACCGTTTTGCCGCAGCCCGGATTTATTTATTGAGAGTGCCGGCGGTGAGGATGCGGTTAAAAATCAACTTTTGTAGTATTCGCCTTTTTGTATCGCGTGAACGAACAGTATGGGTTTGGTTATGTTTTTAAAGATATGCGGACCGTGATATGTGCCCGCGGGCACAAAGACGCAACCGGCTTTCGTAATCGTATACGTTTCTGCGGGGTCATCCTCGGTGCCCGCACCCAATCCGTATATTACTTCGCCTCCGAGGTCGTCCATGTTGCCCGGGTCCATCGGGAAATGCCATACATACATATCGAAGTCATGCGTATGGGCGGCTGATTCCATAACCAAGTCATGATCGATTACAATAAATGCGATCCCGAAATCTTTTCCGTCAAAGTCATGCTCGCCTTTAAACCATACCCTCTGACCTTTTTCGTAGGGCTCAAGCGTCCTTTGAATAATCAGTTTCTCATATTTTGCCATTACTGAAACCGCCTCTCACACATATGTATCGGAAGCCGTTCACGCCCTCAGCTTTTTGATCTCGGCGGTAAGGGCGGGAAGCACTTCTTTAAGATCGCCCACAACGCCGTAATCGGCTATATCGAATATCGGGGCGTCGGGATCCCGGTTGACGGCAACGATAACATCGGAGCCTGACATTCCGGCCAAATGCTGGATGGCGCCGGAGATGCCGCAGGCGACATAGAGTTTCGGCCCAACCGTTTTTCCTGTCTGCCCGACCTGATGCGCATGCGGTATCCAACCCGCGTCCACAGCCGCGCGGGACGCGCCCACAACGCCGCCCAATACATCGGCCAGATCCTTAACAATGGAGAAGTTTTCGGGTTTGCCCAATCCTCTGCCGCCCGAAACGATGATCTCCGCCTCTTCAAGCTTGACCGCGCCTTCAGCGGACTCGGCTGATTTTTCGACAATAGTCGTGCGAATCACTCCCGCGGGAACGCTGATGCTCTCTTTTGTGATCTCCGCCGAACGCGCCGTATCCGGTTCGCCGCGTTTAAATATGCCGGGGCGAACGGTGCCGATCTGCGGTCTCGATTCCGGGCATTCGATCTCACTGAGCATACGTCCGGAATAAACGGGCCTCGTCCATTTGATCGTGCCTGTCGAAGAGTCTATCTCAAGGCCGGTGCAGTCCGCGGCGACGCCGGTTTTTAAGCGCGCAGCAAGGCGAGGCGCCAATTCGCGTCCGTTGCTTGTCGCGCCCATCAGTAAAGCGCAGGGTTTATATTTTTCCGCAAGCTTGTCGAGCGCAAAAGTAAAGCCCTCCGCCGACCAATCGGCGAAGTCGTTCCCTTCCACCGAAATGACCCGGTCCGCTCCGTAAGACACAGCGGCTTTGGCAGCGTCGTCAAGATTTGTCCCAATGAGGACCGCAACGAGTTCTTCACCCATGGATTCGGCCATTTTTTTGCCCGGCCCCAAAATCTCAAGGCCAACGTTCTTTGCTTTTCCGTCGAGTGTTTCGACGAACACCCAAATATTCTTATACTCGCCCATGTCCGTCCTCCTTATATGATTCCGGCGTCGCTGAGGAGCGCCGAAAGCTTCTGAGCGGCAAGTTCGCCCGTCTCTTCTTCGATCTTCACGCCGCCCGTCTTGCGCGCCGGTATATAAGTCTTCAGCGTCTTTGTCGGCGATTGCGCCGCGTCCGGCCCCAGATCTGCGGCTGAAAGAACGGGTATCTCCGCTTTGTTTGCCGCCATCTTTGTCTTGACCGAGGCGTAGCGCGGCTCATATTCCGTTTTCGTCACGGTAACAACTGTCGGCATTGAAGCGGCAACGACGATATAGCCGTCCTCGGTCTCGCGGTTTGCTCGCACTTTACCGTCCGCGACCGAGACCTCCCGGGCATAAGTGAGCTGGGGATAATCTAAAAACTCCGCGAGCTGCGGGCCGACATGCCCGGCGTCGCTGTCGTTCGCCTGACGTCCCAAAAACACGATGTCAAACGCGGCTCCTTCGCGTTTTTCTATCTCCTTCACGGCAAGCGACAGCACGCGGCTTATCGCCAGCGAATCGATATTTTCAAACGCAGGGTCGCTTACGAGATACGCCTTGTCCGCGCCGACCGAGAGGCAGCTTTTAAGCGCGTCTTTTGCCTTGTCGGAGCCTATCGTCACAACAACGACTTTAACGGACGCGTCAGCGTCCTTAATTTTTACCGCCGTTTCCAGCGCATAGGTGTCAAACGAGCTCACGACGCGGGGTATGCTGTCGATATTGGACGTTCCGGCGTCGGCGTTGACTTTCAATTCCTCCGTGTTCGGGACTTGTTTTACGCATACGAGTATGTTCATATGATGCCCTCCTGTTTTGCTGAATTAATTATTTTTTATGACGCGAGGCGTCAATATTGGTAAAACCCACGGCCTGATTTTTTCCCGAGCAGCCCGCCCCTGACCATATTCTTCAACAGTATGCACGGCCTGTATTTGGGGTCTCCGGTCTCCGTGTATATGTTGTTCATGATATGAAGGACGACGTCATTTCCGATAAGGTCCGACAGGGCGAGCGGCCCCATGGGATGGTTTGCCCCCAGCTTCATGGCTTTGTCGATATCCTCAGCGCCGGCAACGCCTTCCATCAAAACGCAGGCCGCCTCATTTATCATGGGAGTCAGTATCCTGTTGACGATAAAACCCGGGCTGTCATACACCACTACCGGTTCCTTGCCTATCGCCACCGAAAGCTCAGTGATTTTGCGGAAAGTCTCATCGGAAGTCGCTATCCCTCTGATGATCTCGATCAGCGTCATGGCCCAAGCGGGATTGAAAAAGTGCATGCCGATGAACTTATCCTTGCGTTTTACTGCCGAAGACAGATCTGTTATCGAAATCGACGAGGTGTTGGTCGCGAATATCGCTTCTTCTTTGCACATGCCGTCAAGCGTCTTGAACAGCTCTCTTTTTATCCCCGTGTCTTCCGTGACCGCCTCGATGATAACGTCGGAATCCGCCAATCCCGCCATATCCGTCGTAAAAGAAATATGGCTGAGGATGCTTTGATTTTCTTCCGGGGTCAGCTTTCCTTTTTCAATGATACGGGAACCGATCTTATCGATCTGGGCAGTGGCTTGCCGGAGCCTTTCGGCCGATCTCACGAACACGGAAACATCAAACCCCGCCCGCCCGAAAAGCCGCGCGACTCCCGTTCCCATGGTCCCGGCGCCGATAATACTGATTTTTGTCATAATAATGATCCTGTCCGACAATAAATAATAATTATATCTCTCGCTTCGGGATTTCCGGCGGCATTTTTATCCGCCCTGCGGCTGTTTATTATTTTTTGCTTTTGTCCGAAAAAGCCGTCATCAGGGTCTTTTGTTCTTCTTCGGAAAAACATAAAGCGAAAACCGACGATTCAAAAGCGGCTCCCGCCGCGGCGTCGCAGCCGGCCCCCATGTTGACCGACGCCTTGCACCGGCTGACGGCAAACGGCGGATACGCCGCTATCCTGCCCGCCATGTCAAAGGCCGCGGCAAAAAGCAGAGCGTCCGGGACGACAGCGTTTACAAGCCCTATGCTGAGCGCTTCCGTCGCGTCTATGATGCGGGCGGTGAATATGAGTTCTTTGGCTTTGGCCGTCCCGACTGTCCGGGGCAACCGAAAGGTCCCTCCGAAACCGGGAGTGACCCCGAGGCTGACTTCAGGCTGCCCGAACTTCGCGCATTCGCCGGCTATCCTGACGTCGCAAGCCAGACTCAACTCACAGCCACCGCCCAAAGCGTAGCCGTTTACCGCGGCAATAACGGGTTTCGGCAGAGATTCGAGCCGCATAAACACCCGGTTGCCGAATTCGCTGAACACCAAAGCCTCGCCGGAAGTAAAATCCTTCATAGACCGCACATCTGCCCCCGCGACAAAGGCTTTTCCCGCGCCGGTTACGATGAGCGCCCGAACTTCCCCGTCGTCCCGAGCCTTCGTGACAGCTTCGTCGAGTTCGCAAAGAACGTCGAGGTTCAGAGCGTTGAGCGCCTCGGGCCTGTTGATTGTTATAACGGCAATATGCTCTTTGACTTCGTATAAGACATTCACCAAAGCGGCTTACCTTTCATCCGGCGTTCTTAACGCTTACCGGTTTTGCTGATAACCCAGCTCTATCCCGGCAACTATGCCCATATGGATGTTTGAAGTTCCTTCCAAGGTTTCAAACTGCTTGGCGTCACGCAGCCATCTGCCGCAGGGATACTCGTCCGAATAGCCGTAGGAGCCGTATATCTTCATGGCCACGTTGGCGGCGTGAACGGCCGCGTTGCAGCCGCACAGCTTCGCCATTGAGGTCTCCTGCTGGTTCGGCATTTTGTTCTCCTTGAGCCAAGCGGCCCTGAATACAAGAAACTTCGCCGCTTCGTCCTCAAGCTTCATCTCGGCTATCTGCTGCTGTATCATCTGGAATTTTCCGATCGGCTGCCCGAATTGCGTGCGTTCGTTGGCGTACTGCACGGCGCCCTCAAGACACGCCGCCGACAAAGCGGCCGAACCGGTCGCGCAGCCCATGCGCGTGTTGTTCAGCATCCACATGCATATCTGGAAACCCTTGTTGAGTTCCCCCACAAGATTTTCCTTGGGGATCTTCGCGTCCTCAAAGACGAGTTCCGAGGTCGGCGCGGGCCACATGCCGACTTTTTTATGGATGGGTATCCTTGTGATGCCTTCCGTATTGTTGTAATCAATTACAAAACAGGAAACGCCCTTCGCTCCCGCCGACGGGTCGGTTTTGGCGTAAACAAGTCCGACGTCGCTGGTATGTCCGCCGGATATCCACATTTTGCTTCCGTTTAAAAGCCAATGGTCCCCCGCGTCCTTCGCCGTCATCTTCATGCTCGCCACGTCGGAACCGGAGTTAGCCTCGGTGATAGCGAAGCTTCCGGCCAATTCTCCGCTGCAAAGGCCCGGTATGTATTTTTTCTTTTGATCCTCTGTACCGTATTGCAGTATGGTCAGCGCCGGACCCCACACGTTTCCGCTTATGCTCAGCCGCCATGACGTATGGACCTTTGCGATCTCAAAAAGAGCCGCCACGCCCTCCGGCCAGCCGAGTCCGTTCCCGCCGTATTCCTCGGGAACGGAAAAGCCCAAAAGTCCGAGTTCGCCCATTTGCGTCAGTATCTCACGGCGATAATGGTGATTCTCCTCGTCCTCTTCAATATGCGGCGCAATTTCCTTTTTTGCGAAATCTCTTGCCAATTCGGCAATCATTTCTTGTTCTTCGGAAAACGCGAAATCCATGAGTCATATCCTCCTCGTTAAAATATTATTGTATAACGGACTTTTGTTTATGACAAGGTGACAAGGACCATGCCGCTTTCTATGACGGCTCCTTTGGCCACATGAATCTTTTTTACCGTCCCCGCGTGGGGTGAAAAAAGCTCGTTTTCCATCTTCATCGCTTCAAAAATAAGCAGGGTCTGTCCTTCTTTTACCGTGTCGCCCTCAGCCACGTTGATCGACAAGATCGTACCGGGCATCGGCGCCGCCACATCTCCGCCGCCGCCGGAAGGAGCGGGGGCCGGAGCCGGAGCGGCCTTCGGCGCCGGAGGCGGCGCTGTTTTCGGAGCCGGAGCGGCCTGCATTGCGGGCGCGGGCGCGGCCTTGACCTCAGCGGCGCCGCCTGTTTCCTCTACGTCCACATCAAGTGTTTTTCCGTTGACTGTGATTTTATAATTTATCATTATTGATCAAACTCTCCCGTTTAAAAATTTTTTTATTTCAGCCGCAATTTCTGACCATGGGATTTGCAGCCGGTATGTCGGATATTATTTCATACGGTTCGCACATGTTCCTGATCAACGGATGCGGCTCGCCTCCCCCGTATGCCGCAGCCGTCGCGCGCGTTCCTATCGCCCTCCCCGGGCGGCGAGTCCCTCGCGCCTCATACGCTCCTATCGCCGCGGTGATGACCGCAAAAAGCTCTTCTTCGGAAAGAGACGCCCGGTTTTTCGTTTCCGGTCTTTCAGCCATATCCTTTCACCTCACACGTTGTTCAAGCTGTCCCATTCGCGTATTATACGCGGGGTAAGCATCTGATGGAAAGCGCAAATGGCGACCGGATTTTGATACGCGGCGCCGACAAAAGCGCAGATATACCGGCGCAGCTCGTCAAGGTTGACTATTTCATCCACCAGTCCCTGCTTGGCGCAAGCGCCCGGGCGCGATTTGTCCGAATAACTCTTGATCAAGGCGTTCATCTTGTCTATTACCGGCTGTATATCCTTACCGTCGTCCTGCTCCTTTACCAAACGGCGGGCATACATGGCGGCGGCGGCCGTTTCGCCGTGCATCACGTATATCTCGGTCGCGGCCGTGCCAAGGCTGAACACGTTCGTATCGGTTCCCTGCGGCCCGCCCATGACATAGTGCGCCGCCGCGGTACCCTTACGCAGGGTTATTTCCATTTGCGGTATTTTCGCGTTCTGTATGCTGAAAATGAGCGATTGTCCCAAGCCCAAAAGCTCGGCTATCTCCGCGGGGTCGCCCACGTCGATGCCCGAGGTATCCTGAAACCACACTATGGGGAGCCTGTCCCTCGCGCACAGCGTGACGAACTCGTTCATTTTAACAAGGCCTTGGCGGTAGAGTTTGCCTCCGACGCCGATGCTGTTTTGCAGGTACTCCGGATAATTCGGGATCATCCCTTGGAAATTCGACACGACTCCCGTTAAAAGGCCGTTGATTTTCGCGAGCCCGCAAACGATCTCCGGCCCGTAGCCTTTTTTGTATTCCATAAACTCGCTGCTGTCGAAGATGCAGGAGAGCACATTGTGTATTTTATATGCGCGGCGCTGGTTGAACTGAACATGCGTATAAAGATCGTCCGGTGAATAAAGCGGTTCCTCGGGGTCGTCCACACGGAAGAAATTTTCATTGTAAGCGGGGACGGTGTCCATATATTTTTTGATCGCTTCCAAAACGCCTTCCTCTTCAGTGTAGACCTCGCGGAAAAAGCCGGTCTCTCCGAAATGCACCGACACCGCTCCCGGCGGATCTTCGCGCTTTGCGTTTTTCGTAGCGTCAATGAGAAGCTGAGCGGTTTCTTTATCGACAAAGCCTTTCGGGTTCATGCCGCCGACAATGCCCGCGCCGCCGACGGCCATGTTGGCTTTCTCGTGAGCCAAAAGTATGGTCGGGCTGATGGCGTGATATCCGCCTCCGGCCGGGTTTGTTCCGTAAATACCGACGATTATGGGTATACCGAGCTGCATCAATTCCGAATGACGGTAGAAAGGCGTTCCGCCCGTAATACGCCCCGCGTATACTTTTTCCTGCTCGTCAAGTTTAACGCCGCTGCAGTTAAGAACGTAAACAAGCGGTACATTGAGCTGTTTCGCCATGTCTGTAGCCCGGGTTATCTTGACCGCCTGCCCCGCCACCCAAGCTCCCGCCAGCTTTTTGTTGTCCGAGGCAATGATCACCGCCCATTTGTCGCGGATCTTTCCGAGACCCGTAATAATACCCGTGCTTCCGTCCGCGTTTTCAAACGGATTGAGCAGACTGTTCAGGGGGCACCATGATCCTTTGTCCACGAGCATATCAAGGCGCTGCAGCGCCGTCATCTGCCCGGATTTGTTAAGAGATTCGTCATCGCGCCCCGACGCCAATATGTCGGCGACCTCTTTTTCGAGTTCTTCCTCGATTTTTCGGAGTTCCGCCTCATTTTCGGCATTCGGCGCGGACAAAGGTTCGCCTATGGTCGGCATGTTTTGAAAGTAAACGGGCATGGAATAGCCAAATGTGCTCATACTTCTCCTCCTTATTGTGTATTTATAATTATATTTAAAAGGTTAGTTTGCCAAACATGAAAAATTATACTAAAAAGCCGGTATATTTGTCAACTTGTTTGCCCGAATTGATTTGCATTTATTTTCTTTTTGCTCTCCCGATCGCAGTCTCGCCGCGAGATATAAACCGGCCGGCAGTTTATCTTTAATAATTGCCCGCATAATAAAGCCGGCGGCTTATATCGTAATTTCACGGCCGGTCGATTCGGTAATTTGTTATTGACAACAGCCGCTCGGCTCATTATTATAAAAGAAGTGTTGTTATTGCTCGCATAACAAGCGCCGGCGGTCGGATTCACCGGAATCGAAAGCGGCCGGAGCGCTTAAAATATTATATGAAAAGGGGAAATACGAAGCTATGGATTTCAAGTTTACGCCTGAAGAGCAAGACATTATTGACATGTTGCACGATTTTTGCTTAAAAGAAGTGCAGCCCATCGCGGCGGAGATCGACGAAGAGGAGCGTTTCCCGGAAGAGACAGTGAAACAACTGGCGGAAATGGGTATGATGGGACTCCCGTTCCCGGAGGAATACGGCGGAGCCGGTCTCAGCTATGTCACATATATCGCCGCCTGTGAGGAGCTTGCCAGGTACTGCGCGAGCACAAGCGTCACCCTGTCCGCCCACAGTTCGCTGTGCTGCTGGCCCATCAGCGAATACGGCACCGAGGAGCAAAAAAAGAAATACTTGGTCCCGCTTGCGTCCGGTGAAAAGCTCGGGGCCATGGGTCTTACGGAACCGCTCGCCGGAACCGACGCCGCCATGCAAAAAACCACCGCCGTCGATAAGGGCGACCACTGGCTGATAAACGGCACAAAAATGTTTATCACCAACGCCGGATACGCGGAAACTTTCGTTATTTTCGCCATGACCGACAAAGAAAAAGGAAACAAGGGCATTTCTGCGTTCATCATAGAAAAAGGCTTCCCCGGCTTCAGTCTCGGAACAAAAGAAAAGAAAATGGGCATCCGCGCTTCCTCGACCTGCGAGCTCATATTCGAAGATATGATCGTGCCGAAGGAGAATCTGCTCGGTGAACTGAACAAAGGCTTCAAGATTGCGATGACCCTGCTCGACGGCGGTCGCATCGGCATAGCGGCGCAGGCTCTCGGCATAGCGGAAGCAGCCGTTGAGGAATGCATCAAATATGTTACGCAGCGCGTCCAATTCGGCCAGACCATCAGCAAGTTCCAGAACACTCAGTTCCAGCTTGCGGACATGCAGACAAAGGTCGAGGCGTCGCGTCTTTTGATCTACCGCGCGGCGCAGGCCAAGCAGGACCATGAGCCGTATTCGCACTTGGCGGCGGAAGCCAAGCTGTTCGCCTCCGAGACCGCCAGTGACGTAACGCGCCGCTGCCTGCAACTCATAGGCGGCTACGGTTACACGCGCGAGTATCCCTTTGAGCGCTTCATGCGCGACGCGAAGATAACCGAGATCTACGAGGGTACGAGCGAGGTCCAGAGAATGGTCATTTCGAACTACATGGGCCTGAGATAGGCGTTTTATAAGGGAGTAAGCGTTATGAGCAAAATAAAAACCTTTGAGGAAGCCGTAAGTAAATTCAAAGACAATCAGGTCATAATGGTCGGCGGATTCCTGGCGGTCGGAACTCCGGAGAGATTCATCGACGCTCTGATCGAAAAAGGAGTCAAAGACCTCACCATCATCAACAATGATACGAGTTTTGTCGACCGCGGCGTCGGCAGGCTCATTGTCAATAATCAGGTCAAAAAAGTGATAGCCTCTCACATCGGCACAAACAAGGAGACCGGCCGAAAGATGAACGCCGGGGAAATGGAAGTCGAGCTTGTCCCTCAGGGGACCTTGGCCGAGAGGATAAGATCCGCAGGCGCCGGTCTCGGCGGTTTCCTTACGCCGACGGGCGTCGGCACCGTTATCGAAGAAGGCAAACAAAAAATCAACTTTAACGGCAGGGACTTTTTGATCGAAGCGCCGCTGAGAGCCGATATCGCGCTGCTGCATGCGTACAAGGCGGATAAGATAGGCAATCTCGTATACAGGAGGGCGGCCCGGAACTTTAACCCGCTCATGGCAATGGCCGCCGATCTGGTCATCGTTCTCGCCGAGAATATCGTCGAAGTCGGAGAGTTGGACCAAGATCAAGTCGTCACCCCGGCCATACTCGTCGACATGATCGTCAAGGCATAAAGGAGGAACGGTAAAATGGCTGATATACGCGAAATCATAGCCCGAAGGACAGCGGATTTTTTTGAAGAAGGCAATTTGGGAAATCTCGGAATAGGCCTGCCCACCTTGGTCGCCAATTACCTTTCTCCCGATAAAAACGTCATGCTTCACTCAGAGAACGGATTTATCGGCATCGGACCGAATCCGGAACCCGGCAAAGAAGACAAAGACACCAGCAACGCCGGCGGCATTCCTGTGACCATCGTTCCGGGCGGCGCGTGTTTTGACAGTTCAATGAGCTTCGCTCTGGCGCGCGGGGGGCATGTGGACATAACCGTCTTGGGCGCTCTGGAGGTCGACGAACACGGCGACCTTGCAAACTGGAACGTGCCGGGAAAACTGGTGCCCGGCATGGGCGGCGCCATGGACCTTGTGGTCGGCGCGAAAAAGGTCATCATCGCCATGGAACATACGACTAAGGACGGCTCGCCGAAGATACTCAAAAAATGCACTCTGCCCCTGACCGCCGTTAAAGTTGTCAACTTCATCGTCACCGAACTCGGTGTGATGGAGATAACGGACGCCGGTATCGTTTTAAAAGAACTTGCCCCCGGTGTGACCGCGGAGGATATCCAATCCAAGACCGAGGCAAAACTCATCATACCCGATAAAATCGGCGTAATGTACGCACAGTAAGGGAGGAGTTACCAAATGAATTTGGCTCAGCCTGCCATCCCCGAAGCATTGGGCATTTCCCTTCTGGGCATGTGCGTGGTTTTTGTCGTTTTGATATTCCTGATGTGTGTCATATACATCATGTCGGCCGTCCTTAAGAGAATCGCGCGCAAACCTGCCGCCGCCGCTCCGGAAGGCCCGCAACAGGCTCCCGCGCCGACCGCCGCGCCGACCGCTCCGGCTGAAGCCCCTGTGAGCGCAGCGGCGGTAAGCGCGCCGCCGCGGCAAGTGACCCGAGGCGCGGGCGTCAGGAAATACAGGGTGGTCGTGGACGGCGAAGCTTACGACGTCGAAGCCGCGACAAAAGACACGATAACATATTCCCCCGCTCCGGCCGCCGCGCCGATGAAAGCTCCGGCGCCGGTAAAAGCTCCCGCGCCGCCGCCCGCCGCTCCCGCGCCCGCTCCTGCGCAAACCTCCGCGGGTGAGGAGACCGTCGCGGCGCCCATGCCCGGTACGGTTTTGTCCGTAAACGTCTCCGTCGGAGACACTGTGAGATCCGGTCAGGTACTCCTTATCTTAGAGGCAATGAAAATGGAAAACGAGATATTTTCCCCGAGAGACGGCAAGGTGACGTCAGTCGCCGCTGCCAAAGGAGCGGTCGTCAACGCGGGGGACGCTCTCATCATTCTGGGTTAAGGAGGAAAGAATAATATGATTATCGGAACTCTGAAAGAAATATGGATGAGCTCGGGCTTTGCCAATATTTCGGATATCCGCCAGATAATAATGATACTGCTCGCCTGCTTTTTGCTTTACCTCGGCATAGTGCGTCAATTCGAACCGCTTTTGCTTGTGGGCATAGCTTTCGGAATGCTGCTGACAAACCTTCCCATAACGGGCATCTACACGCCTGAGCTGTGGATAGATCCGAGTCAGACGGATTTCCATGTGGATTATTTGAAGGTCTTGCATGAGGGAGGGCTTTTGGATATCCTGTACATAGGCGTAAAAACAGGCCTTTATCCGTCTCTCATATTCCTCGGAGTCGGCGCTATGACGGACTTCGGCCCCATGCTCGCGAACCCGAAATCCCTGCTCTTGGGCGCGGCCGCGCAGCTCGGCATATACTGCGCTTTGATACTCTCAATAATACTCGGCTTTTCCGGCCCCGAGGGCGGTTCCATCGCCATAATCGGCGGCGCGGACGGCCCCACCGCCATCTGGCTGACCGGCAAACTGGCGCCGCATCTGTTGGGAGCGATAGCGATAGCGGCATACTCATACATGGCGCTCGTGCCGCTCATCCAGCCACCCATCATGAACGCCCTCACGACAAAAAAGGAACGCGAGATCAAAATGGATCAGCTCCGCTTCGTCACAAAGACGGAAAAGATCGTATTCCCCATATTGGTCTCAATAGTTTGCATACTCGTTCTCCCCTCTGTGGCCCCGCTCATAGGTCTTTTGATGCTCGGCAACCTGCTGCGTGAATGCGGTGTGGTGGACAGGCTCAGCGACACCGCCCAGAACGCTCTTATGAACATCGTCGTTATCTTCCTGTCCGTATCCGTCGGCGCGACCACGAGATTCGACAGGTTTTTAACGCCTGAAACGATCAAGATAGTGGTCCTCGGGCTTTTAGCTTTCGCGTTTTCGACCGTCGGCGGCGTCCTCCTGGGCAAGCTGATGTGCAAGCTCTCGGGCGGCAAGATAAACCCGCTTATCGGTTCGGCCGGCGTCTCCGCCGTGCCCATGGCCGCCAGAGTCTCACAAAAAGTCGGGCAAAAAGCAAATCCGTCAAACTTCCTGCTCATGCACGCAATGGGCCCCAACGTCGCCGGAGTCATCGGTTCGGCCGTCGCCGCCGGCTTCCTGCTCGCCGTATTCGGCGGCTGAGCGGAATTCGCAAACATGCAAAAAGGCACTTCCCGGGCTTCGGGAGAGTGCCTTTTTCCCGCCGCAAACAAACCGCTGCCGCAAAGAGGGCTTTGACATGTCTGTTCAATTACTGATCATTGTTATTTATTTCGCGCTGACCGTCGGCATAGGCGTTTGGTCGTCAAAAAGGGCCAAAGACTCCGCGGCGTTCCACGGAGCCGAAATGGGCGTATTCGCCATCGTATGCGCTTCGGCGGGCGAATGGCTCGGAGGCACCGCCACGACGGGCGTATCCGAATACGGCTTCCTTTACGGCCTGTCCGGCGCGTGGTACACCATAGCAAACGGGATAGGAGTAATGTTCCTCGCCTTGTGTTTTGCCAAACTCTACCGCAGCTTGAACACCGTGACCGTTCCCGGCATCATTGAAAAGTTCTTCGGTAAAAGCGCGCGCTCCGTGTCCTGCGTATTGCTCGTGATCGTCATGTTAGCCGTCGGGCTCTCACAGATGATCGCCGCGGGGAAACTCGGCCAGTCGCTTTTGGGTTTTGACTTTAATGTAACGGTGATCGTTTTCGCGATAATTTTCATCATATACACTTTAGCCGGCGGCATGAACGCGGTGGCGTCCACCAATGTCATGCATCTGTTCGTCATGTACTTCGGCGTTATCCTCGCTATAGTGTTCGCCTTGTCCGGAGTGGGAGGCCGCGAAAATTTTATTGCAGGGATAAGAGAAGCTGAAGCGGCGGAAGCCGGAGCGAATTATTTTAATATGTTCACCATCGGCATGCCTAAGGTCAGCTCCTGGATCATCGCCTCCCTGCTCGGCGCCTGCACCGCGCAGGCCGGAATCCAGCCCGTGCTTGCCGCGAAAGATATACCGAGCGCAAAAAAAGCATGCGTTATTACGGCTTTTGTCGTCGCGCCTTTCGGTCTGTGCACCGCTTTGCTCGGAATGATCGCAAAAGTTATGAGCCGCAACGGGACGCTGCTTGACACAGCCGGAAGGGTCGTTGTCGACGCCAAGCTGGCTCTGCCCGCGCTTATGATGAATCTGCCGGAAATCATCGGCGGTTTGGTTCTCGCTTCCATACTCGCCGCCATACTGTCGACCGTTTCGCCCATCATATTGGCTTCCGGCACCATGCTGACAAAAGATCTGTATCAGCGCGTGTTTTGTCCGAACGCCGCGGACGACCGGGTGATGCGCGTAAGCCGCATGACCACCGCCTTAAGCGGCGTTGTCTGCTGCGCGGGCGCTGTCGCTCTTGTTGACTCGGGCAAAGTCCTTGACATCGTCTATTCCGCATATTCATTGCGCGGAGCTCTTTTTGTGGTCGTCTTACTCGGAATATACTGGAAAAGGGCTTCCGAGAAAGGCGCCTGCCTCAGCATGTGTTTCACGGCTGTGATCGGCGTTTTGTGGGTCGTTGTTAAAATGACCACGGGCAGTTATCCGATAAATGACACAATAACTGAAACTTATGCCGCCGTCGCTTCCGCTTTTGTTATGACCGTTTTGTTCAGCCTTGTTTTCCCGAAAAAAGAAATGCCGGACCCCGGCAAATAAATACGGAAAAAAGCGAGAGAATACTGAGGAAAATCTTAAAGGAGATGCGGCATGAGACATAATACGACCGCCCATGTTTCATTGTATGCGCGCCGTTGCATAAACTGCGGCAAATGCGCGGAGACTTGTCCGAAAGAAGTTATCGGAAGGGTGAATTCCCCGATACACAAGCACGCTCATATCGATCGGCCCGATCTGTGCGTCGGATGCCTTAAATGCGTTAAAGCCTGCCCGAAAGAGGCCATAGTCGCCCGCACGGGCTCTTGATCAAGGCAAAAACGCTCTCAAGATCACTGCTGTCAAGGGTATTTTTAAATAATTATTTCCTGAACGAAAAAAACCGCCCGACAAGGCATGCAATGCCTTGTCGGGCGGCGTATTTACTCGTGTCTCAGAATTTCATCGCAACGTCTTCACGTTTATTTTCCTCTGCAACGAAAAATTCTCTTTTCCCAAAATGCTTGGATTTGGCGACAACACTTGCGGGGAATACTGCAATCGCCGAGTTGAAAGCGGTTACATTGGTGTTATAAAGACGCCGCGCCGCCTGTAAATGCTCCTCCGCGTCCCGTATGCCGGATTGCAATTCACGAAAGACATCAGCGGAACGAAGCTCCGGGTACGCTTCTGCCACCGCGAACAGCCGGCCTGCCACCGCGTCTGTCTCACCGATTGCCCTGTTCAATTCTTCAAAAGACATACCTCTCCGCAGTTCCGTCACTTGTGAAAATAGTGTTTTT
>WRJA01000009.1 GCA_009782435.1 Oscillospiraceae bacterium | reverse complement strand
GGGCTTACCCCTGTTTCTTTCGGCGAGTCGAAAGAAATGGGGTAAAGAGGTCGCGCAGGGGCGAAAGCCCCGCGGCGCGGCAATCCCCCGTCCCCGGCAGAGGAATAACCCCCGAGGGCCGCAGGCCCTCGGACCGTTTCCCCGGAGGTGGAGCTACAGCGAACTGACAAAGGCCACGGCCTTGCCGAGAATAAGAAGTTTGTCCGCTTCGGCGCCCGAGAACACAAGCGGCTCGTACATGGGGTTCGCCGGTTCGAGAACTATGCGGTCGGAGTATTTCCGAACGCGCTTCAGCGTGGCCTCCTCCCCGAGTAAAACCGCCGCTATCTCTCCCGACTCCACTGTCGGCTGCCTGCGGATATACACCACGTCGCCGTCGAATATACGCGCGTTTATCATGCTGTCGCCCCGGCAGCGCAGCGCAAAATCCGCGTTGAGCCAATCGGGCGCTTCCACCGTTTCCCGGGAGGTCTCAACGGCGAGCCCGGGTTCGCCGCAGGCTATGCTGCCCACCATAGGCAGGCTCTTAAATCCGGGCAGCGGCATGGTGTTTTCGGCTTCGGGGACTCCGTCGTCGCCCCAGCCCGTTATATAAGCCGGCTTGACGTTGAAAAGAACGGCCAATTTTTCTATTTTTTCAAGCGGTATATTGATTATGACGCCGTTTTCGTATTTCCAGATATTCTGTTTGGTCGAGCGTATCATCAAAGCGACGTCCCCGAGCGTATATCCGTGCTGCAGGCGCAGCCTTTTAAGCCTTTCTCCGGCGGTCATGACCGGTCCTCCTCTCAATATGCATAAAACACGGCGTTATGAATGCCGTGTTTTATTATAGCATGTATCTTATTGGTTGACAAGATAAATATTTAATTGAGGAAAATAACTTGACAAGTTAAGCAGGTATCCGTATAATCGAAGTAACTTAACAGGTTACGGAAGGAAAAACGGACATGGGATACAAGTATAAAGCCTGCGGGCGGGCGCGCTGCCGGTATTTCGGCGAGGACACGGGGACCTGCGATTTTATACTGCTTGCCGGCGTCCGGCGCGGCTGCGCTGCCGGACCGCGCTGCCGGCGTTTTATGCCGCGCGCCGACTTTGAAGGGCAAAGTCACGGCGCTTTTTTCGGCAGGCTGCCGTTCCCCGTCATCCATGATTTCAGGTTCGAGCGGTAAGCGCTATTCGGGCGGCGTTTCGCGCGTCAGGTCGCGTATCCATCGGTAACGGTTGACAGTTATCGCGTTGGGGATGCATTTGAGGAATTGGTCGGATTTGAGCAGCATGAACGTGACAAGGTGCGGAAACCGAAAGACAAACGCCGAGAGCGCGGACGCGGGCAGCACCCACAGCCAGATGAACAGGGTGTCCACGAAAAAAGCGTAGCGCGTGTTGCCGCCTCCCAAGATGATTCCGGATTCCATGGGGAACAGATAGGCGGTGCCGATGATCGTCACGCATTGCACGGTTATGAAAGCGCGGGCGAGATTTTCCGTTTCGGGCGTGAGTATATAGAAACCGAGCACGAAATCGCGCAGAGTGAAAAAAACAAGCGAGCTGAGAAGCCCGTTCAAAACACAGAGCAGCTGCAGCGTGCGCGTATACGGCCGCACAAGTTCGGTCCTGCCCGCGCCGACGATATTGCCGATCATAACGCCGCAGGTCCAGTTGGCGCCGAGGGCGTACACGCCTAAAACCTGATGAAAAACGACGGTTATGCTGTTGGCGGCTATGACCGTTTCGGTCAGGTGGCCGAGTATGACGGTTTGCATGATCGTTCCGATTCCCCAAGACGCGGCGCTGCCGATGACCGGCAGAGCCGCTTTTGTGAAGTCTTTGAAATAATACATGTCCGGCTTGAAAAAAGACAGGAGGCGTATACGCAGCTTTTTATCGAAGAAACGCACATAGACGAGGGTTATTATCAATTCGAGCGCCCGGGCGATAAGGGTCGCCGCAGCGGCCCCCGCTATACCCATCTCCGGCGCTCCGAGGTTGCCGTATATGAATACCCAATTCAAGGCGATGTTGATCAAAAGGCTTACCGCCGATATAAAGGGCCCTATGTTTGCGATCTTAACGCCGCGCAGAGACATAACGAGCGCGCTTTGCACGGGGAAGGCGATGTATGTGAAGCACATGAGACGCAGATATTCGGCGCCTTCATCGATCACGGCGGGTTTATCGGTCATAAGGCCGACGATCTCTTTGGGGAAGAAAAAAGTCACGGCCCAAAACAGGACCCCGACAAAAGCTGCAAATTTCACCATCAGCGCTATAACGCGGCGGACGGGCTCCGCCTCGCCCTTGCCCCAGTATTGGGCGACGATCGCCAAAGCTCCCGTGCCTATGCCGTTCACGCTGACCATCTGAAGCAGATATTGGATCTGGTTGACGAGCGAGGCGGCGGCGATGGAGGTCTCGCTGTATCGCCCGAGCATCATGTTATCCGCCATGTTGACGCCGAAAGCCAAAAGATTCTGCACGGCTATCATCGCGGTCAGCGCTGCAAAGGTCTTATAGAATTGTTTATCTTTTACAAACACAAAAGAACCGTTCCTCAAAGCGGCCGGACACAGCCCCGGCCGGTCTCGCATAAACGCGCGGTCTTACATCAATACGGGGTCGCGCAGGAAGCCTGTCTTCTTCAGCCAAAGAGCAAAGCATAAAAACAAGAGGACGTCAAACAAGCCGACGCAAATGAAAACCGGTCCTATGCCGATAACGTCGGACAAAGCGCCGCCGATCATACTGCCGAAAAAGCGCGAAAGGCTGTGCGCAACTATGGTGTTGAGCATTTGGGTGGAGGTGCGAAGCTGAGCGGGAGTTCGAAGCGCAAAGAGCGAAAACAGCATCATGCACATACTGTAAGACAGGCCGCAGAAAAGATTGACGACTATCAGCGCCGCGGGCGAGCGTATACTGCCGATGAGCAGCATGCGCGCCGCCGTTAAAGCGAAGGCGAAAGCGTACAGCTTGGCGAAGCCGAAGCGCTTGACTGTCCTCACAAGGAACCATATGAGGAGCGCTTCCATGCAAAACTGGGCTAAATTGTTCAGGCCGATCAGGTTTGACGCGCCGAGGTTATCCATGTAGACGGGGAAAAAGGCAAAATAAAAACCGTTGGTCATATGCAGAAAAAAGAGAAAACAGAAAAGACCGGTCAACTGCCTGTCGCCTCGGACGGCGGAGAGTCCTATCTTTTTACCGCCGCTCTGTCCTCCGGCCATTTTCGGCAGCTGCGACACCAAAATCATAACGATTAGCAGCATGGCCAAATAGGTCGGGAAAAGGCTGCGGATCCCAAAGCGCGAGATCACGAACCCGGGCAGCATCGGGACAAAAGCAAGGCCGAAACTTCCGGACAGGCGCCCTTTCCCGTAATCTATCTTGCCGCTCTGCGCGTATTCGATGAACATGGCGTCCACCGTCGGCGTCATGGCGAAAAAGCAAAACATGAATATGACGGACAGAGCCGAGACATAAAAAAAGGAATTGCCCGCAAGATAAAGCATGGCGACGGCGCCGAGTATGAGACACATCAAAAGCGCCACGTTGTTGCGGCATTTCGCTCTGTCCGCCCGCGCGCCCCAGAATATCAGCCCGAACAGCGCCGAAAAAGGACCCACGGCGGAGAGAACTCCGATCTGCGTGTTGGAATAACCGAAAGAATTGAAAAATACCGGCCAAAAGCTGTTTACCGTAGCCCAAGAGCCGTAGCCCATAAAAAAATAACCTGAGAAAGCCGCGAAAGGAGAGAGCAGAGCTTTTCTTTCTTTCATGATCGCATCCCCTTCCGGGCGTTACAGTCTTTTTAGTTTAACGCCCTGCGGCGTGTCTTCCGGAACGAAGCCCAAAGCGGCGAGCTCGTCGCGTATCCTGTCGGCCTCTTTAAAGTTTTTCTCGGCTCTGGCCTTACTGCGGGCCTCCACCAAGGCGGCTGTCTCGGGATCGAGCTCATCGTCCGCTTGGTTTGAGGTTTCGGGGTAGGGGATGCCGAGTACAAGGGACAGCTCCGTCAATATTTTGAGACAGGCCTCAGCCAGGGACCTTGAAGGGTCTTTAGAGGGAGCGACCGCGGTATTGATCTCGCGGACCAGCTCAAAAATGACGGATATCGCGTCGGCGGTGTTGAAATCGTCGTCCATGGCTTCGATGAAACGCTCGCGGTATCCGGAGAGTTTTTCGATAAGCTCGGCCTCATCAGGCGCTTTGCCTTGGCCGGAGCCGTTTTTTATAAAGAATTCGAGGTTCGCTTTTGCCGTGCCGAGCCTGTCCAGAGCGGCTTCCGCCTGGGCGAGTATTTCCGCTGAGTAATTCAGCGGGCTGCGGTAGTGGCCCATTAAAATGAACATGCGTATCGCGTTGTAGCCGTATGCCTCCGCAGCCTCGCGCACTGTGAAAAAATTGCCGAGCGATTTGCTCATTTTGCGCTCGTCCGTGTTTATAAAACCGTTATGCAGCCAATATTTCACGAAAAGGCAGCCGTTCGCGCATTCCGACTGCGCTTTTTCGTTCTCGTGGTGCGGAAATCTGAGGTCCATGCCCCCGCAGTGTATGTCTATGGTTTTGCCGAGATATTTGGTCGCCATGGCGGAGCATTCGATATGCCAGCCGGGGCGGCCCTTGCTCCAAGGAGAATCCCAGAAAGGCTCATTCGGTTTCGACGCTTTCCAGAGCGCGAAATCAGCGGGATTTTCTTTTTGTTCCGTGACGTCCACCCGCGCGCCCGCTTTAAGTTCTTCTGCCGGCTGACGGCTGAGCTTGCCGTAATCGGCGCAGGCGGAGGTCCGGAAATACACATCCCCGCCGGCCTCGTAAGCGAAGCCTTTTTTAATGAGAGTGTCCGTCATTTCTATTATCTCTTTTATGTTTTCGGTCGCTTTCGGGTGAGCCGAAGCGTCTTTGACTCCCAAGGCGCGGGCGTCGGTGAAATACTCGGCCGTATACTTCTCCGCCGTTTTAAAAGGGGAGACCCCCTCGCTTTGAGCGCGGGCGATTATCTTGTCGTCGACGTCCGTGAAATTTTGGATGAAAGTGACTTTATAGCCCCTGTATTCGAAGTAGCGCCGCAGCACGTCGAACATAATGACGGGGCGGGCGTTTCCGATGTGTATGAAGTTGTAGACCGTGGGCCCGCACGAGTATATGCCGACCTTACCGGGCTCTTGAGGGATGAAGTCTTCTTTTTCCATGGTGAGGGTATTGAAAAGCTTCATTTGTAACGGTTCCTTTGCTTTTTATTTAAAACTCAGGCAGTCGCGGTTCCTGATAAAGTATTCGACGCCGGAGTAAACGGTAGTCACGAGTATGAGGGCTGTGCAGAGCAAATCCGCGGTCCGGGGAACAGGCAAAAGCATAACGCATATGCAGATCATGGTCGCCGCCGTCTTCAGCTTTCCCGATTTCGCGGCGGCTATAACGCGGCCTTTATCCGCCGCGACGAGCCGGAGCGCCGTCACCGCGAATTCGCGCGTCACGACGACGGCGAGCGCCCACGCGGGCATTTTGCCCCACTGCGTAAAAACCGCCAAGGCGGCTGTGACCAAGACTTTATCGGCCAAGGGGTCCATGAATTTGCCGAAATCTGTGACCTGATCGTATTTTCTGGCGATATACCCGTCCGCGAAATCAGTCAGGCACGCGACGATGAACACGGCGAGGGCGACGTATCGCGACAGGCTGAAGTCCGTGTATATGACGGCGAGGAACACGGGTATCAGCGCCACGCGGAACATGGTCAGTTTGTTGGCGGTGTTCATGACAAAGCGCCTCTCTTTGAGCCGGAGGGGGCCGGCCGCGTCTCTTTGCCCGTGAGGTCGCCGTCCGTGAAGCCGGTGATACGGACTTCGGCGAATTCTCCCGGCTTTACTTCGCCTTCAAAAAAAACCAGACCGTCGATATCGGGGGAATCGGCCGCGCTTCGCCCCGTTCTGACGCCGTCTTCTCCGACGCCGTCGCATATGACTTTAAGCGTTTTTCCCAAAAGGCCGCGGCAGTATTCATCCGCGATTTCGGCCTGCAGGGCGGTTACGCGCTCAGCTCTCAAAGCGGCCTCACGGGGGGAGCAGCGGTCCTCCATCGCAAAGGCCGCGGTGCCTTCCTCGGGTGAAAAGGCAAAAACCCCCGCGCGCTCTATGCGGGCTTCGCTCAAAAATTCGATAAGCTCATTGAACTCTTCTTCATTTTCCCCGGGAAAACCGACTATGAGGGAAGTCCTCAAAACAAGCCCGTCTATACGGGCCCTGAGGGTCTTGAACAGTTTTTTTATGCCGGGGCCGTCGGAGCGCCTGTTCATGCGGGAGAGCACATCGCTGTTTATATGCTGAATGGGTATGTCAAGGTATTTGAGGATCTTAGGTTCCGAGGCGACGGTCTGTATCAGATCGTCGTCTATATCGTCCGGATAGAGGTAATGCAGTCTTATCCACTCGACGCCGCTTATCGCGCAGAGCGCGCGGCAGAGTTCCGGCAAGCGCCGCCTGCCGTACAGATCGAGGCCGTAGCGGGTGATATCCTGCGCTATGATCATCAGCTCTTTGATCCCGCTTGCAGCGAGAGTGCGCGCTTCATCGAGTATTTTTTCAAAATCCCGGCTCCTGTAAGCGCCGCGAATATCCGGTATCGCGCAATAGGCGCACCGGTTGTCGCAGCCCTCCGCTATTTTAAGGTATGCCCGGCCGGGGCCGGTGGATACCGCCCGGGGGATATCCTCCGCGGCGGCGCTTATGTCCCCGAATGAAAAGACCTTCTCGCCGGCGAGGGTTTTTTTGAGCGCATCCGCTATCTCGGCGAAGCTGCCGACTCCCAAAACAGAGTCGATCTCCGGCAATTCTTCCCGTATTTCGTTCCTGTAGCGCTGAGCCAAACAGCCGGTGACGATTATTTTGCCGACTTTACCTTCGGCTTTTTGTTTTGCCGTTTCGAGTATGGCGTCTATCGCCTCGGTTTTCGCGGCTTCGATAAAACCGCAGGTGTTTATTATGACGGCGTCCGCCGCCGTCGGGTCTTTGGTCGTATCATAGCCCGCTTCCGCGAGCAGAAAGAGCATTTGTTCGCTGTTTATGAGGTTTTTGGCGCAGCCCAATGATATAAGGGCGACGGTTTCGGGCATCTGTTATTCCTCCGGGTCCTCCCGCTCAAGTTTTTTCAGGGCCGCGCGGATATCGTCTCCGGAAAAACCGCGCGCGGCCATAGCCGAGGCCGCGCGGCGGATATCTTTTGTTCCCGGTCCGCAGCGTTTGAGTTTTTTTCGCAGAAGTTCCTCGAGCATTTCGCTTTGATCGGGAAGCTCCGCCGTTATTTCTTCAGCAAGCTCCCTTTCCAGACCCCGGCGGAAGAGCTCGGCTCTGACGCGGGCCGGACCGTAGCCTTTTTTTGTATAGTGTTTGGCCACCAAAGCGGCGTAATCGGCGTCGTCTATGTATTTCATGTCGCTGAGCCACGAAACGGCGCAGCGGGCGTCGGGCTCGCTCGTCCCTTTCGCGATGAGCTTTTTGTACAGTTCATCCCGGGACACAGGTCTTGTTCCGATCAGGCGCAATGCGCGCGTCTTGGCCTCGGCCGGATCGGTCCCGTCCGGCGAGGGCTCGCCGCCCGGCCGGGGCGGCGGATATTGTTTATCCATCAAAATCGTCGGCGGAAACATCCACCGCGCGTCCCGCAGATTTTGCTGCAGTTTTTGTCCGTTCCGCGGGCAGTTTGCGGGAATCCTGCCTGATTTTCGCCTCGATATCGGCGGCGACGGCGGGATTTTCGCGCAGATATTCTTTAACGCCGTCGCGCCCCTGCACGCGCGTTTCTCCCACGGAATACCAGGCGCCGGCCTTTTCGATGAATTCCAGCTTGACTCCGAGATCGACGATCTCGCCGAGAGCGGAGATGCCCTCGCCGTATATGATGTCGAATTCAGCCTCTTTGAAAGGAGGCGCGACCTTGTTTTTTATCACTTTGACTCTGGTGCGGTTACCTATCATTTCCCCGCCCGATTTAAGAGTTTCGATTCGCCGCACGTCCAAGCGCACGCTGGAAAAATATTTCAGAGCGCGGCCGCCGGGAGTAGTCTCCGAACTGCCGTATATGACGCCTATTTTTTCTCTCAGCTGGTTTATGAAAACCACGATGCAGTTTGTTTTTGAGATCGTCCCCGCGAGTTTTCTCAGGGCCTGAGACATGAGCCGGGCTATTACGCCGACGCTTGAGTCGCCTATATCTCCCTCCAGCTCGCTTCGGGGGAGAAGCGCGGCCACGGAGTCGACAACGATAACGTCCACGGCGCCCGAGCGGACAAGGGCCTCTGTTATTTCAAGCGCCTGTTCGCCGGTGTCCGGCTGGGAGATGAGCAGATTGTCTATATCGACGCCGAGCGCTCCGGCGTAAGCCGGCTCCAAGGCGTGTTCAACGTCGATAAAAGCCACTTCGCCTCCGTTTTTCTGGGCGCTTGCCAATATGTGCAGAGCCAAGGTCGTTTTGCCTGAGGATTCCGGCCCGTATATCTCAACTATCCGGCCCCGGGGCACGCCGCCTATGCCGAGAGCGATGTCAAGCGATAAAGAGCCTGTAGATATCGCCTCTACATTTACCGGTATATCGTCTCCGAGACGCATGATAGCGCCTTTGCCGTAGTTGCGCTCTATCTGCGCGAGAGCCGTTTCCAAAGCTTTTTTCTTGTCGTTTGCCTGCCCGGTCCCGGATACGGGCGTGTAGCTTTTCTTTTTTTCCGGCATTTCGATCCACCTTTCTTATACTTTGCCCCACACCACGCGTTCGATCCCGAGCGTGTCTATGGCGCTCATTATATTTTTCACGCCCGAGAGCCGCATGAGTTTTCTGACCTCTTCGGCCTGTTTTTCGCCGATCTCGAACATAATGTGCCCGCCGTCGCGGATTATGACTTTCCAGCGCGCGAGTATGGATTTGTAGAAATCCAATCCGTCTGCGCCGCCGTCAAGCGCCGTGGAGGGCTCGAAATCGCGCACGGAGACGTCAAGAGTCGGTATGTCGGCCGTCGGTATATACGGGGGGTTTGAAACTATCAGGTCAAAACTGCCTATGCTCATCGGCGGGTCGGCCATGGCGTCCGCCTCAACGCAGGAGACGGAGGTATTCAAGTCGTTTTGAAGGACGTTGCGCCTGCAAATCTTAAGGGCGTCACGGTTGGAGTCCGCCATGACCACGCGCGCCCCCGGTATTTCATGAGCTATGGCGCAGCCCAAACAGCCGCTGCCGGAACAGAGATCGAGTATCCTTGCGCCGCTGTAATTGCGCATGAGCTCGATCGCCGCTTTTGCCAAAAGCTCGGTGTCGACGCGGGGTATCATTACAGCGGGCGTTATTTCAAGCGGTATGCCGTAGAATTCCCAGCTGCCGGTGATATAGGCCACCGGCTCCCCGTTCAGCCGTCTCGTGATCAGGCTCTCGATTTTTTCCGCGATCTCAGCTGAAGTATACAGCAGCATATCGCGCATGAGCTTCTCCGACGGCTTGCCGGTCGCGTATGACAATATCAGGCGAGCCTCAAGGTCAAACGCCTTTATCCCCGCCTCGCGGAAAGCGCGCCGCGCTTTGAGATATAAATCATTATAGGTTTTTGACATCCGCAATCCCCTCTATCCCCGGCGTCACCAGGCGTCGGCTTCTTTTCGGTCCGGAATAACAAGTTTTAATGCCTCGATGGCCACTTCTATCATATCGTCGTCGGGTTCGTTGGTCGTAATGCGCTGAAGCAGTCTGCCGGGCTTGGACAAAGCCGCGGTAAACGGATTGTCATGCCTGCCTATCTGCCTGTTTATCTCATAGCTGAAACCGACGACGACCGGAAGGAGCAAGAGGCGCAAAAGCACGCGAATGAACGGATTTGACCACGAGATCACAGAGAAAACAAGTATGCTGATGATTATGACGACGAAAAGGAAACTCGTGCCGCAGCGCGGATGGAACCTTGATTGCTCCCTTACGTTTTCCGCCGTGAGCTCAAAGCCTTTCTCATAGCAGAAAATGGCCTTGTGCTCCGCGCCGTGGTAGGCGAAAGTGCGCTTTATGTCTTTCATCTGTGAGCAGAGTATGAGGTACAGGAAAAATATCGCGAGCCTGAGTCCGCCTTCGGCCAAATTACGCAGCATGTGATTTGCTATGAGACCGTCCAAAAACCCGGCGATAAGCGTAGGCAAAACGAAAAACAAACCTATCGCCAAACACATGCCTATGACCAAGGCGACGCCTATCATGATCTTCTGCGCTTTTTCGAGCCCGAATCTCTTCTCTATCCACAAATCGAAGCGGGACGGCGGTTCGAGGTCTTCCTCGGGCATGAATTCGGCGGAATAGGCTAACGCTTTGACGCCTTTCACCATTGAATCCGCAAAGTTGACGACCCCGCGTATGAAGGGTTTGCCCAAGATCGGGTATTTTTCTTTTATAAGGCGAAGTTCCTCGACTTTTGTTACGGGACCGGTTTCCGTATGTATCACTATGGCCTGCCTGTCGACCCCGCGCATGAGTATGCCCTCTATCAGAGCCTGGCCGCCTATCGTCGTGCGGAAATCTTTTTCTTTTTTTTCTTTTGCCATTCGCAGTCTCTTTTCCGCGGAACAGTTAAGTCCGGTGTTTTTAAATGCCGTTTTTTATCGCGGCGGACAGGGAAGAGTCACGGTCACGGCGACTCCTCCGCCCATCGCGTTGGCGATCAGGAGTTTTCCGTTATGCCGGGTTATTATCTCGTCGCACACGGCAAGGCCGATGCCGCTGCCTCTCTCCTTGGAGCCGCCCTTGTAAAACTTTTTCTTTACGAAGGGGAGGTCGTCTTCAGGTATGCCCGGGCCGAAATCTCTTATGATTATTATAACACAGCCGTCTTTGTATTCGGAAGAAACAATTATTTTTCGCCCGACGCGCCCGTATTTTGCAGCGTTATCGATTATATTCAGGAAAACCTGTTTCAAGCGGGCGGGGTCGCCTGTGATTTCCGGCAGCTTTACTTTCGAGGGCCTGTATTCCAATTCGATGTTTTCCTTGCGCAAAAGCTCCGAATAGGTCGCGATGGCGTCTTCAAGCTGCGCCCCGGCGTCTGTCGGCTGCGCGTTTATGTTGAATCGCGCGTCGCTGAGCCCCGTGAATTCCAGAAGGTCCTCGACCATTTTTGTGAGCCCCGCGGCCTCTTTGGTTATTATTTCGAGGCCCGCCCGCGAATCGCCCCTGATCTTGGGGTCGTACATAAGGGTTTCGCTCCAGCCGTTGATGGCGGTGAGCGGCGTTCGCAGTTCATGTGAAACCGAAGATATGAATTCGGTCTGCATTTTGTCCGCCTGGCTTATCCTGTCGGACATCTCGTTTACAGCGTCGGTCAGATCGCCTATCTCGTCGTCGGCGGTTTTCCGGGCTTTAACGCCGTAACTGCCGCGGGCGATGTTTTTCGCGATATCGGTGAGTTCGGTAATGGGCTCCGTTATGGCGCGGATGAAATAGGCGTTCGAGAGAATCACGGTTATCGTCAGTATTATGCCGACGACGACAGCCGCCGTGCAAAGCCGCAGCGCTTGCCTGTCCGCGAGCCTTAAGCCCGTCACATAGCGCATTATACCGACTTCGTTGCCGCCGGAGTCCGAAACGAGACAGGACGCCGCCATTATCCGCTCCCCGGTTTCAGGCGATCTTCCGGACCATACGCCGATATTTTTTGTCTCGATCGCTTCCGCGATATCCCCTGTATTCGGAAAGCCGCCCGCGGACATACCCGCGGCGGATATTATGATTCTGCCTTCGAGAGTCAGAAATTGGAGATCAAGTTTGCTTTTGTCCTCAAAAGACGCGATATATTCGCTTGCGCAGTCAAAGGAATCCGAAATGTCCGGCAAGGCCCGGACTTTAAAAAAAACAGAGGCCGATCTTGCCGTGGCTTCGAGCCCGGTTTTGACTATGCTTCGGCAGTAGCCGAACATGACGATCGAAAAAGCGGCTATCGCTATTAAGACCGCTGCCGGCACGACGGCGATCCCGCTGAACATCCGTCGGCGGCTGAGTCCGCGCAGTTTCAAGGAGCGTTCTCCTTTCTTGTTTTTCAGCGGCGGCGGTTTCGCCGCTTTTATCGGGAACGGCCGGTCAGAAGCCCCACTTATACCCGTAACCCCATACGGTGGTTATGTACTCGGGGGCGGTCGGGTCGTCTTCTATCTTCTTTCTCAAACGTCTTATATTGACGTCAACGATCTTAAGCTCGCCGAAATCGTCCCGCCCCCACACGGAATTAAAAATCTCCTCGCGGGAAAGCGCCGTTTTCGGGTTTTCCATAAACAGCTTTATAACGGAATACTCGATCTGCGTGAGCTTGATGCGGGTCCCGTTTTTCTCGAGAGTGCGGTTTCGTGTGCTGAGCTTAAACGGCCCGCTTTCGAAATCCCTGAGGTCGTCCTCCTCCGGGAGCGCGCCCGCCCGCCTGTAGAGCGCGTCTATGCGCGCTGTGAGTTCGGCGGGAGAAAAAGGTTTTGTCACATAGTCGTCGGCGCCGGTCATCAGCCCCGTTACCTTGTCCATCTCTCCGGCTTTTGCCGTGAGCATAATAATGCCCATATCGGAACCGGAGGCGCGTATGCGCCTGCAGACCTCAAATCCGTCTATATCGGGCAGCATAACGTCGAGCAGCGCAACGCGAGTGTCCGGATGCTGCTTTAAAATCGAAAGCGCGCTCTCTCCGGTTTCCGCCTCAAGAGGCTCATAACCGGAGCGTTTAAGGTTTATGACCACAAAACTGCGAATGTTGGCTTCATCTTCGAGTACGAGTACTTTTTTCATGTCGTTTGCCGTCTGCTCCCGTATGTATTCTCCTCCGGAATCCGGTAAAGACCGGGCCGGATATTCCGGTTATGCGATCAATATGCCGATCCGGGGAAAAAGCTTGCTTCGGCCTTGTCGCGGGATATGTATCCGCCGGCGGATATCTCGGCCGCCGAAACGCGGGAATTTTGCTCAAACAAGATAAAACGACCGCCCGCCGAAGCGAGGTCGTGACGGTCCGGGCCGGAGAAGGTACAGACCGTCAAAAAATCGGTCAGAGGGCCGGTCTGAGTTTTCCGGGCCGAGAACACGACCGTCCTCTCGCCGCCTTGCGTAATATCGACGCGCACGGTGAAACCGTCGGACAGGTCCTCGGGTATCACAAAATACCAGCCGTCCGTGAAGTCATGGTAGGTGGAGAGCTTAAACGAGCGGCTGCCCGCCGAATCAAAGCCGTACCAGTCGAAGATCCAGTAGGCGTCGGCGAAGCCCGGACGGCCGGGGAACAGTCTGGCTGAAGGCACCTCAGGGCGCCGGTCGAAATCGACATCGAAGCTGCGCATGGGATAAGCCCTGCGGGCAATGCTGACTCCCGAGCCGTCAAGCGTGATGTTCCTGAAACCGAGGGCGTTATAAACGAAAATGTCGGTCACCGTTTCCCCGGATATGATGGTGCAGTCAACAAAGAGTCCCAAAGCGTTATCCGTCAGACGGCCCGTCAGGAACCTGTCCGCCGAGACCGTACCGAGGGAGAAATCGGCGGTGAGGGCCGTTATCTCATCGCCGGAATCAAAGCGATATAAAGCTAAAGCGGCCGTTTCGCCGGCGTTGATATCCGAAATGACAAGGTCTCTTGAATTCTCCCCCGTCAGGGCGTCAAAGAGATAAAAATCCGTACAAGGGGATGTGAGCAGTAAAGTGAGATCTGACGCGTCCGCGGAGAAAACGTCAAGAAAAACATGTCCGTCGCCGGTCCTGCGGGATACGGCTATTTCGGCCGAGCCGTCCGCGTTCAGGTCCGCGAAATCCACCCTTTCGAAAGAATCCCCTTCAAAGGACAGGGAGCCGGCCGGGACCCAGGCGCCTTTTTCCGACCGAAAAGCGTTGATTCTCAGTCCTTCGGACTTAACCTTGAAAAAGGCAAAGGCTACGCTTGAACCGTCGCCGTCAATGTCGTACAAAACCACAGGCCGGCGGTAGATTCCCGACCCGGGGGATACAAGTTCGTTATCCGCGTCTTTGGTTTTATTTATGAGAGCTGTGAGCGCAAGTGACTCTTCGGATATGCGCGGGCTGACATAAAGTTTGTCCGCCGAGCCGAACATGCAGCCGGCAAAAAGCGCCGGCATAAGAAAGAAGGCAGATATGACAACTGTTCTTATGATTCTGCCCATGCCGCGCGAAACTCCCTTTCGTCCGCTCGGACGAAAGGCGGGCGCGCAGCGTTTTTGCCTTTTTTCCGACGCGGTTTTTATGCCGCCGGAGCGGCTTTATCCGCTCCGGCGGCAGACGTCCGGCGCAGTTTGTCTTCCGGATCGGCGTTTTCTGTCAGCGGCAGATCTCCCAAACGGAAGCGACTCCCATGCCTCCGCCGATGCAGAGGGTGGAGAGTCCGTATTTTGTGTTTTCGCGCTTTTTCATCTCATAGAGCAGCGTGACTATGATGCGGGCGCCGGAAGCGCCGATGGGATGCCCGAGAGCAAGCGCGCCGCCGTTTACGTTGACCTTGGACATGTCAAATCCCAAATCGCGCGCCACGGCGACGGATTGCGCCGCGAAAGCCTCGTTCGCTTCGATGAGGTCCATGTCCTCGATCTTCAGTCCGGCTTTTTTCAAAGCGCTGCGGGAAGCGGGCACGGGACCTATTCCCATTATCTTGGGATCGACGCCGCTCTGGCCCCAGCTCACAAGCCTTGCCATGGGCGTAAGAGAGTATTTTTTGACGGCCTCCTCGGAAGCGAGGATGATGGCGGCGGCTCCGTCGTTCAGGCCGGAAGCGTTGCCGGCCGTGACGTGTCCGCCGTCCGGCTTAAAAGCGGGCGGAAGTTTCGCCAAAGCTTCGACGCTTGTCTCCGGTCTCGGGAATTCGTCTTTAATAAAGTCGACGGTGTCTTTTTTGACTTTTATCGGAACGGGTACGATCTCGTCCGCGAATCTGCCGGATTCAAGGGCGGCCTTGCATTTTTGCTGAGAAGAGAACGCGAACTCGTCGAGGTCCTTCCTTGTTACGCCGAATTCTTCGCAGATGTTTTCGGCCGTTATTCCCATGTGATAATTATTAAAGGCGTCCCAAAGCCCGTCCTTGACCATGGTGTCGATCAGTTTGGTGTCGTTCATGCGCGCGCCCCATCTGGCGGTGGGGATGGCGTAGGGTGCGGCGGACATATTCTCCGCGCCTCCGCATATGATTATTTCCGCGTCGCCGGAAGCGATCGCCCGGGCGCCTTCGATGACGGCTTTCATGCCGGAGCCGCAAACCATTCCTACGGTATACGCGGGGACCTCTTTCGGGACGCCGGCGCCCATGGCGGCCTGCCGGGCAACATTCTGGCCCTGCGCCGAGGTAAGAGTGCATCCGAACATGACTTCATCCGCGTTTTCCGCAGCGACTTTTGAACGCTTCAGCGCCTCGGCAATGACTATTGAGCCGAGTTTTGCCGAGGGAGTGTCCTTCAGCGCGCCGCCGTACGAGCCCACGGCGGTGCGGCAGCAACCGACGACATACATATTTCTCATAAAATGATCCTCCGTACCACCCGAATCCGGGTTAATTAAAATGTATTTCCATTATAAGGGCGGCGGACGCCGGAATCAATAACATTTTTTACATTTTGTTACCGATTCATATCCGGAATGTAAATTTTGGTTGACAGCGCATCATATTTTCGATATATTATCTGTATTAATACAAATAATACGGTTTAAAACAGCGATCAAAGTGAGGTGATATTTGAGTGGTAAATATTAACTACAGAGATCCGAAACCGCTGTATGAGCAAGTAAAGGAAGGTTTCCGGCGGCTCATCGTTTCGGGGGTGTTCGGTGAAAACGGAAAGCTGCCGTCCGTGCGCGAGCTTGCGGCGGAGCTTGCCATAAATCCGAACACGATACAGCGCGCGTACAGGGAATTGGAGAGCGAGGGATATATATACTCGATCTCGGGCAAAGGGAGCTTTGTTTCGGAGCGCAAGGAATTGAACGAACTCAGCAGAAACCGTCTGCTCAGCCGTTTTGACGCTCTTGTGTCTGAGCTCGGCCTTGAAGGAGTTTTCGGAGACGAGCTTTGCCGGAGGATAAAGGAGGTAGAACAGAGATGATGATAGAAGTAAAAAACCTTGCCAAACGCTTTGAGGACACACAGGCATTGGACGGGCTGAACATAAACGTGAAAAAAGGCGCGGTTTACGGGCTGGTCGGTCCGAACGGAGCGGGAAAGACCACGGCGATCCGCCATATAGCCGGAATATACAGGGAAGACTCGGGGGAAGTCCTGATAGACGGGACCCCCGTTTGGGAAAACCCGGAAATCAAGGGCCGCATCGCCTATATACCGGATGACATATTCTTTTTCATGCAGGCTTCGGTCAAAGACATGAGTAAATTTTACGGGGGATTTTATCCCGGCTTTGACATGCAAAGATATGGCAAGCTCAAAGAGGTTTTTGAGTTTGACGAAAAAAGGCCGATGCGCCGCCTGTCAAAGGGAATGCAGAAGCAAGCCGCGTTCTGGCTGGCGCTGTCCGCTCGTCCGGAGGTCCTGATATTGGACGAACCGGTCGACGGACTTGACCCGGTCATGCGCCGGAGGGTTTGGAGCCTTGTTATGGCGGACGCCGCCGAATACGGCACGACCGTTTTGGTCAGCTCCCACAATCTGCGCGAACTCGAAGACGTTTGCGACCACGTCGGCATCATGAACGCGGGCAAGATACTGATAGAGCGCGGGCTTTCGGAAATGCAGGGCAACACGGTCAAGCTGCAGATAGCCATGCCGGACGGCGCCGGTCTTCCGGAGGGATTGGAGATACTGCACCAAAGCTGTTTGGGAAAGCTCACCACGCTTATCGTGCGCGGTACGCCGGAGGATGTTACAAACACCGTCGCGACGGCCTCTCCGCTGTTCGCGGACGTCATACCTCTCAGCTTGGAAGAGATATTCATTTATGAACTGGAGGGCGCCGACTATGCGGTCAAAGACATCATACTTCAATAAAACGCTGTTTTTTAATATGATATCACGGTATTGGCCGCTTTGGGCCGCCTATACCGCGATCTGGCTCATCATACTGCCGATCGGCCTGCACGGCGAGCTCCGATACAGCTACAGCGCGGTTAACCGGGCTTTGAGTTTTGTTTTGAACGCGGGACTGTACGGCGGCGTTGTCATGTCCGCGATCTTCGGCGCGCTCGCGGCGATGGCGGTCTTCGGCTTCATGTACTACGCTAAAAGCGCAAACGCGATCTTCTCTCTGCCGATACGCCGAAGCGGTCTGTTTGCCACTGCCCTGCTTTCGGGCTTGGCATGCCTTTTCGCGGCGAATATAATAACCTTCCTCGCGGCGGCCGCGGTCCTGGCGGCGTACGGGGCCTCGGCGTCGGGCGGCCTTTTTATTTGGCTCGGCCTCGTGTGCATGTGCAATGTGTTCTTTTACGGCTTCGCTGTGTTTACGGCTCAGCTTACCGGGAATGCCTTCGGCCTGCCGGCGCTGTATCTTGTTTTGAATTTCGCGGTTGCCGGCGCGGAGGCAGTGGTCCGTTTTTTGCTGGAAAGCATAGTCTACGGCATGAGTTATTCCGAAGGGATATTGAATTTTCTTTCTCCCGTAATATATATTTTCGAAAGATGCTCTGTCATGTCGAGGCCCGTCTCGGTCGGTATTGCAAGTGATTTTTATTTCTATTACTTCGACGGATGGCCGGCGATAATAATTTACTGCGCCGCGGGGCTTCTTTTCATGGCGGGCGCGTTTTTGCTCTTCAGGCGCCGGCACGCGGAATCGGCTTCAGACATCATGGCGGTCAAAGCTTTAAATCCCGTGTTCAAGTATTGCCTTTCGATCTTCGGCTCTCTTACGGTAGGCGCTCTCTTGTTCGGCACAGTATCGCCCGGCGACGCGGGAAATCCGGCGGCGGCGCTTATCGTTTGTCTTTTGTTGGGCGGGTTTGTCGGATATTTCGCGGCGCGGATGCTGCTGTGCAAAAGCTTTAAAGTCTTCAGGCAAGGTTGGGCGGGCTTCGCCGCTTTTGCCGCGGTCGTTATAGTTTTTACGCTGGCGTGGGAGTTCGACCTGTTCGGATATGAAAGGCGCATACCGGATTCGGGGAACGTCGAGTCGGTGACGATCCGTTCTTACGGCAATTCGGCCTATCTGTCCGGCGCGGAAGGCGTAAACGACGTGATTTCGGCGCATGAGGGCATTGTCGCCAACAAGGCTCTGCACGACCGAAGCAGTACGTCCGGGATCTATTACGGACCCGGAGGGGTTTCCGTCAACGGACGCCGTGTATATTTAACCGTTAACTATAAGCTTAAAAACGGGAAGAGCCTTAATCGGGAGTATTCCGTTTTTTACAACGACTCTCTGCTCGCGGAAAAAGGTTCGGATATCGCGAAGATCAATAAGGCGTTCAACTGCAAAGAAGCCGTTGAACACCGCGTCTCAACCTCCGTGCCGATCACCGAAAGAACGATCATAAAAGCAGGAGTGAATTATTATTCCGGTCAGAGGGACGGCTATACCGAGATCGAGCTTTCCGCCGCGTGGGCTTATGAGTTCTATGAAAAATGTGTGCTTCCCGACATCAGAGACGGGACCTTGGGTTTGGTTTGGATTGGAGGCGGGCCGGAATATGAAAACAAAGCGTATAACTGCTCGGTATACATCGACTTGGCTGAGAGCCGCCCGGACAGCCGATATGAGCACTCGTGGTTTCGCGTCGAGCCGACGGTCGATTCCGCGCGCACCGTCGAGCGTCTGAAAGAACTCGGAATAACGCTGTATACATATGCGGAATACAACCGGGAAAGAGATGATTGGGACAAGCCGATTTACCCGGGATATGCGCTGTATGATAAACCCGTGTGACGGATAGGCTCCATCTCCCTTGTTTACACATTTGCCGAAACAATGTATAATCAATTGCATAAAAGAAGGGAGATAACGACATGGGTTTTTTTGATTTCTTATCCGGCGTGAGCATCGGGAGCCTGTCTCTTTCGAGACTGCTTTCCGCCGTCGTGATACTTGTTATTTGCATAGTCGCGGGGAAGATCATAAACGCTTTGGTCCGCCGCTTTTTGGCCAAAAGCAAGCTTGAAAGGGCGCTCGAAGGTTTTATCGTCTCAGCCGTAAAGGTCGTTTTGTGGATGCTGACGGCCATAATAACGGCGGAGAGTCTGGGGATACCCGGGACTTCTCTTATCGCCGCTTTCAGCGTGGCGGGACTTGCGGTGTCGCTGTCAGTGCAGAATATTTTGTCAAATCTGTTTTCGGGGCTGACCATACTTGTTACAAAACCCTTTGCGGCGGGAGATTTCATTGAAACGGAAAACGCTTCCGGCACGGTGCAAAGCGTGGCGCTGTTTCATACGGTGCTCAAGACCCCGGACAATAAAGTCGTCTATGTGCCGAACGGAGACATGACCAAATCTCATATTTCAAACTGCAGCAGGGAGGATTGGCGCAGAGTCGATCTGTTTTTCCGCGCGTCGTTTGACAGCGACGCCGCTGAAGTCAAAAAGGCGCTGCTTCAAGCCGCGTCGGAGGAAGAAAGGGTGCTTCCGGAACCGGCGCCTCAGATCGTGCTCACGTCTTTGGAAGACGGGTTTGTCAAGTACTGTCTGCGGGTCCGTGTGAAAACTTCCGATTATTGGGACGCGTATTTCGGACTCAACGAAAAAGCGCGGGAACTCTTTGAGCGCGCGGGTATCAAACCGGCATACGAGCATATGAACGTGCATATACAAAACGACCGCTGATTTTCCGGCGGTATTCAAAGAATAAGCGCCCGCAAAGACCGAAAGGTCTTTGCGGGCGTTTTTCCGCTCGGTGCTTAAAATCAGTATTTACTGTGTTCGTCCGCGTCGGGGGCTGTAAGCGCGCGCCCGGAGTTCTTCGGCGCCGGCAGACTCTCGCCGGCGGAAGGCAGGGCCGCCCTGCGCTCGCCTACGCCGGTCAAAGGACCTATGGTCTTTGTTCGTCTGTCTCTGAGTTTGAAGTGTTTTATCAGCTCTTCCAAATTCTTGGACTGCTCTCTCATCAAGGCGGAAGCGTCGGCGCTTTCTCCTGCCGTCGAGCTGTTTTGGCTGACTATTTGAGATACCCTGTCTATGCCGAGGGTTATTTGTCCTATTCCGTCAAGCTGCTTGTCGGAGGACGCGGCGATATCCTCAACGATTTTACTGCTCTCGTTGATGCCGGATACGATCTCCTCAAGGCTCGCGGCCGTGAAATTGGCGATCTGCGAGCCCAACTCGGCCTTGTGTATGGTATCCGCGATAAGAGCGCCGGTATCCTTTGCGGCTGCCGCGCTCTTTGCGGCGAGTGTACGCACTTCTTCGGCGACGACGGCGAAGCCCTTGCCGTGCTGACCGGCGCGAGCCGCCTCTACCGCCGCGTTCAAGGCTAAGATATTGGTTTGGAACGCGATATCGTCTATAACTTTCATGACTTTGTTTATACCGTGACTGGCTTGGTCGATATCGCGGACAGCGGACATCATTTCATCCATTTGCCGGCTGCCCTTCTCTGCGTTGTGTTTGATCGTGCCGGCGAGAGCGGCTGCGCGGTCCGCCATTTCGGCGTTGTCTTTTGTATACTCGGTTATGTTCTCAATAGTGCCGGACAGCGCGTTTACGGCTGCGGTCTGCTCGGCGGAGTTCTCGGAGAGCGCCTGAGCGATATCCGCGATACGGCCGGAATCCGTCGAAACGTCCGCGGCGGATCTCGTTACTTTCCACAACGCGCTCAGCATGCTGTTTATCATTCGGTTGCAGGCTTTGCCCATAATGTCGGAATCGCTGCGCTCGGGAACGATCCGGGAATAATCTCCGTCGGCAAGACTTTCGAGAGAACTCTCTATACCCGTGACAAGCGCCTCGAAATTGAGCATGCTTGTTATGCAGACCCCGATCTCATCTTTTCGCCGCGCGTGATCATTCAGAGCTTCGATATCCTCAGCTCGCAGAGCAATGTCTCCGGTGGAACCGGCTCTTTCCATGAAATCAGCCAGCGCGATCAAAGGCTTGCTGAAGGTCCTTCCGATACTGACGCTGACGACCAATACGATCATCAGGACGATCGCAAAGACGACGCAGAAAGTAAAGAGCGCCGCCGCGGATTCCGCTTTATATTCATTTTCGGGAACCAATATATAAACCGAATAATCATTTATAAGGGAATTGTGCACGACTATGAAATTCCTGCCGTTCAATTCCATTTCGAAAATGCCTTCGGGCTCAAGCCGGGCATTATATGTGAGCTTTTCTTTTCCTTCGGCGTCAAGCAGTTGTATGAATTCGTTAGTCAGAAAAAAATCATTGTATCTGTCTTCAAACAAGGCAAATCCCGTATCATAGACCCTGAAGTCCGCTATAAGGTTTTCTATCTTGCCTATGGGCACGTCAACGCCGACTATGCCCGCTTTTATTCCGTTTTTAATGACCGGCTCCACGTAGCTGACCATTATTTCTCCGTCGGCCCACTCATATATGTGGGTCCAATACGGCCCGCCGGAGTCATAAGCGCCGTAAAACCATTCCGTATCTTCGGAATCGGTCTGCATGTATTCCTCGTATGTCTGAGGATCGGACGCCTCGACGCCGTCTTCTGTTTCTTCGAAATAGACTTCGCGCACAAGAGGGTAACCGGCCAAGTCGGGATGGACGGCGAAATAAGCGCCCGATATAAAACCTGAGGTTTCCAAAACGCTGCATACGAAGTCGCTCATTATCGGGCTGACGGTATTGTCGAAGTAGTATTCGGCGTCTTTTTGATATTCGTCAACGTCAAAAAACGTTTCGGCGAAGTTTCTCATGCTTTGCACAGTGTAGATCGCGTCCGTAAAGGTCAGGTTGTACTCCTGGACCGCGCTGTGTATTTGATTTTGGAGCTCAGCCCGCGAATACCTGTCCGCGGAAGATAAAATTCGGCTTTCCATATATACGGATATTGAACCGGCGACGGCTAAAACCGCTGAAAAGACGATCAATGCGATTTTCCATGATATCGTATTGAAAGAAAACATTTTTCTCATTATTATGCCTCCGAGTTTTGTCGTTTTATATCGCTTTATATGATCGCTCTGCAGCCCGGGCTTATCGCCGGTTTTTTTAACTGATATGTATTATAGCACCGGAACAGCTGTTTGTTATTAATTATTTTGAATTTTATTCATTCTTTTGACATAAATGCGCGATAAAGTAAGCTCAGAGCAAAACTGCGGCAAGGTGAAAGGAGATACCTGATATGAACGGACAAAATTACAGACCCGATCCGTGGGATACGGACGGCGGCGCCGGTGTTTACGGGCGCGATAATTCCCCGGCGGGAAGAAACGGAGAATACGGCTACGCTTGGACAAACAGACCGGGCGGCTGTCGTTCGGACGCGGAGCGGCCGCTGAAAAACGAGGCTGCGGGGTATTTGACGCCGCGCCGCGCCGCGCCGGAGCCGCCGAAACACCGCAAAAAGAAAGGCGCGGGTTTCGCCGGGACGGTCGCTTTATGTTTGGTATGCGCGCTTTTGGGGGGCGGGGCCGGCGCTCTTGTTACGGGAAGCATCCTCGAGAGCACAGTTGCGTTCAACGCCGGCAACGCGCCTATGGTGATGGCGCCGATCCCCACCGCGCCCTCGGAACAAAGACCGATCAATAATGTTAAGACCGGCGACGTCCTGAGCGGGTCGGAACTCTATGAGATGGCGGTCGATCAGAACGTCGGTATCAAAACCGAGATCACAAGAACGAATTGGTTCGGTATGCCGACTTCTTCGGCAATCTCAGGCTCCGGTTTTATTGTAAGCTCGGACGGGTATATCGTAACGAATTACCATGTGATCGAAGCGGCTTATAATAACGGATATGAAGTATCCGTCATAACGCACGCCGGAGATATTTATGTTGCGGCCATAGTCGGACTTGAAAAAGATAACGACGTTGCCGTGCTGAAAATCGACGCCGAAGACTTGCACCCGGTGGTAACCGGAAACAGCGACGAGATAAAAGTGGGAGATTCGGTATACGCAATCGGCAATCCGCTCGGTGAACTCAGCTTCACGATGACCTCCGGCATGGTCAGCGCGCTTGACAGAGAGATCAGGACCGAATCAAACGCGGAACCGGTCAATATGTTCCAGTTTGACGCGGCGGTAAACAGCGGCAATTCGGGCGGACCCGTGTATAATGACCGGGGCGAAGTCATAGGCATAGTTACGGCAAAGACCGCCGCGAACGGCTCCGAAGGCTTGGGATTTGCCATTCCCATCAATGACGCCGCGAGAATCGTGAATGAGATCACTGAAAAAGGCTATGTGAGCGGCAAGGCGGCAATGGGCATCACGGTCACGGATGTGCCGGAAAGCGCCGTTATGTATTACAATATGGTCCCGGGAGCGTATATCTATACGGTCGAGCCCGGAAGCTGTTCGGACAGAGCGGGGCTTAAAGCCGGAGACGTTATAACAAAACTGGGCGACAGCGAAATCACGTCGCGGACAGATTTGGTTTCGGCCAAAAAATTGTACAGCGCGGGGGACAACGCTCCGATAACGGTTTTCAGATCGGGAGATTTTCTGACATATATTATTGTGTTTGACGAGGAGACTCCCGAGATCCGACGGGAGACAGAGCCGCGAACGCAGCGCCCGGCCAATCCTTTCGGCGGTTTTTCCGGTCAATAAAACGATAGCGGCAAACAAATACGGTCCGGCGCGATATGTGACGCGCCGGATCATATTTTTTGCGAGTAAGTCTGTAAGCCGGATTCTGTCTTAAACGGCCATCTGTCTGGGCGCAGCGTCGCCGCTGCGCTCGAGCCACCTCCCCGGGGACGGCCGGGCAAGCCTTGTCCCCTCCGCGGTGTTGCTCCGGATAGAGTTTACAGCGCCGGACCGTCTCCGACCGGCGGGTGAGCTCTTACCTCGCCTTTCCACCCTTACCTCATTGGGCGATCGAGCCTTTTGAGGCGGTATATCTCTGTTGCACTTTTCCTGAAGTCGCCTTCGGCGGGCGTTACCCGCTATCCTTGCCCTTCGGAGCCCGGACTTTCCTCGGGCACGGGCTTTCGCCGTATGCCCGCGGCCGTTCGGCTTACTCGCGATATCGGATCTCCGCCGCGAAAAACGCAGCGCCGGAAGTCCGGTATCATATTAACCCGGGCATATCCCGCCGGTCAAGAAATTATTGTAAATCGCCGCGGGAAGGTATATAATGAACAGCATTGAAAGGCGGGTTTTTATGACCCTTCCGGAATACTTTGACCATATTCGCGGGCGGCGCGTCGCTGTTGTCGGCGGCGGAATCAGTAATATGCCGCTTGTTGAAATGCTGCTGCGCGAAGGTTTCGATATTACGCTGCATGATAAAAAGCCGAGGGATGAATTAACAGACGAGGTTTTAAAACTTGAATCGTCCGGCTTAAAACTGAAACTCGGCCCCGGTTATTTGGACGGCCTTGAAGGGGATATCATATTCCGCACGCCGGGTTTGCATCCGATGACGAGGGAACTTGCGAGGGCAAGGGATAACGGCTGCGTAATCACTTCGGAGATGGAGCTCTTCCTTGAACTTTGCCGGGGCAGGTTGCTCTGCGTTACGGGCAGCGACGGCAAAACGACGACCTCAAATATTATCGCCGAACTCTTAAAACGCGCCGGATTCAATGTTTTCCTCGGCGGGAATACGGGCCGGCCTCTTTTGGCCGATACGGATAAGATACGGCAAGAGGATTATGTCGTCGCGGAACTCAGCTCATTTCAGCTCCACAGCATGAGATGCCGTCCGGATGTTTCGGTGATAACCAATATTTCCCCGAATCATTTGGACGTACATCCGAGTTTTAGCGATTATCTCGAAGCCAAGAGCATGATTTTCAAAAACCAAAAGCCCTGCGATCTGCTTGTGTTGAACGCTGACGACGCGCACAGCCCGGGCTTTGCCGCGGCGGCTCCGTCCGAAGTTTTTTATTTCAGCGGAAAGATGCCCGTGGAAAACGGAGTTTTTTTAAGCGGCGGCAAAATATACCGCTCAACGGACGGTTCGCCGGAATTTCTGATGGATTCATCCGAAATCCTTTTGCCCGGCATGCACAACAGGGAGAATTTCATGGCGGCGCTCACGGCCGTCGGAGGAGCAGTCGACGCGCGCGCGTGCCGTTTTGTCGCGGCGTCTTTTAAAGGTGTGGAACACCGGCTTGAGACTGTGCGCAAGCATAAAGGGATAACATACATAAACGATTCAATAGCGACGAGCCCCGCGCGGACCGCGGCGGGCCTGAAAATCTTTAAAACCAAACCTGTTCTCATTGCGGGAGGTTATGACAAGAATTTACCGTTTGACGAATTGGGGGACGAGATCGCTCTCAAGGTGAAAGCGTTATTCCTGACCGGAGATACCGCGCTGAAAATAAAAAGCGCCGTTGAAAGATCCCGGTATTACAGTCCCTCGGAACTCCCTGTCGCAACAGACGGCGATTTTACGGCGGCTGTTTCGGCCGCGTGCCGGTTTGCGACCGCCGGGGATACGGTGCTGTTATCGCCGGCCTGCGCTTCTTTTGATATGTTTGAAAACTTTGAAAAACGGGGAGAGGCTTTTAAAAGAATTATCGCCGGATTGGAGTAGGCCCATGAATTTACTGGAAATAATAAAAATGCTTTCCCGGCTGCCCGGACCTCCGGGTTTGCAGGAACAGGTACACAGGGAAACGGCGGAACTGATCAAGGATTATGTTGATGAGGTGCATTTTGACAATGCGGGAAACCTTATTGCCGTCAGAAAATCCGGTTCCGCGCTCGCGCGCCGGCTGATGCTTTATGTGTGTACGGATGAACCGGGATTCATCATAACCGGCGTTGAAAACGGGTTTTTAAAATTCTCGGTCAGGGGTGATACAGACGAGAGGTATTTACCGGCGAGCGACGTTAAGATACTCGCGGCCGATCCCTTGTTCGGGGTCATATGCGCCCGCGCGCCGCATACGCTCTTTTTGGGAGACGCCGACAAACCGCTTCCGGCGGATGAACTCTATATAGACGTCGGCCTTTCGCAAGAGGAGGCTGAAAAACGTGTGCCGCTCGGGACCGCCGCTGTTTTTTCAGCCGGCTGCGAGGGCAGGGACGGCGAAAAAATCTGCGGTAAGGCCCTGTCCTGCCGGGTCGGCGCGGCTGTTTTGATCAAGGCTTTGGAATATGTGTCCGGCGATGATCTGCCGGTCGACATTTACGCTGTTTTCGGTTCCCGTGAGGGATCGGGGACGGGCGGAGCGGGTCCCGCCGCGTTTTCCGTTGAACCCGATTATGCCCTTGTTATTGATGCGACGCACGCTCATCTGCCCGGCGCTTCGAAAATCCCGGCGGTCAGATCGGGCAAAGGCCCCGCTGCGGCAACAGGTCCTTGCGTGAGCCGCGGCATTACCGACCGGCTGACGGATTTGGCGCGGGAGAAAAAAATACCGTTTCAAATCGAAGTCGTTCCGGGCGCGGGCAACCCGACCGTTCGGGCTGTACAGACAAGCGGAGCGGGAGTTCCGACGGTTTTGATTTTGCTGCCCGTGCGGTATGTAAACAGCCCCGCGGAGGTTGCGGATCTCAAAGACGCCGAAGCTGCGGTCAGCCTGATAGGTGAATTTATTAAAGATCCCGAGGAGGAGTTTTAAATGACTGACACTCTAAAAACGCTGTGTTATCTCAGCGGTGTTTCGGGGGCTGAGGATGAAACGCGCGACTACATTTTGGAGCGCGCGATGCCTGAGGCGGACGAAATAAGCACGGACGCGCTCGGAAACGTGTCGGTGTATAAGCACGGCGAAAAATCAAAAGGGCCGCATATAATGCTTTGCGCGCATATGGACGAGGTCGGGCTCATTATTACCGGAGCGGATGACGGAGGGTTTTTACGATTTGAGACGACGGGCGGGACAGACCGCCGGGTTTTGCCCGGAAAAAGAGTCTATGTCGGACCCGACAGGATTCCCGGAGTGATATGCATGGAGATAAAACGCCCTGCCGATAAGGACGAGAGAAAAAAAATGCCGCAGACGGATGATATGTTCATTGACGTCGGCGCGGATAAGAAATCACGGGCTGAGGAACTTATCAATCCCGGCTGCGCCGCGGTTTTTGATGACGGCATCGTTGAATTCGGGGACGGCTTTATTAAGGCCAAAGCCTTGGACGACAGGATAGGCTGCGCGATCATGCTCAAGCTCCTCGAAGAGGACCTTCCCTGCGGCTGCCGCTTTATTTTTACCGTTCAGGAAGAATTGGGCGCCCGGGGAGCCAAAACTGCGGCTTTTACGGCGGCGCCCGAGATCGCCCTCATTCTCGAGGGGACTTCGGCGAATGATTTTCCCAACATCGGAAAAGCCGAACAGATATGCGGCGTCGGCGGCGGCGTTGTCATTCCTTTCGCGGATAAGAGCGCCGTATACGACAAAGGCTTGTATGATCTGCTGACGGAACTCGCCGACAAAAACAACATTAAGCGGCAGACAAAACGAAAAGTGACGGGCGGGACTGACGCCGCCGCCGTCATACACAGCCGCGCGGGAGTGCGGACAGCCGCCGTTTCGGTAGCGATCCGAAATATCCACAGCCCGGCTTGCGTTGCGAAAATCTCGGATATCGAAGACGCTTTTTTGCTTACCCGTTTATTTCTCGAAACTGCCGGCGAGATCGATACCGGCGAGGGGCAAAGATGAGTTTGGCGGATATTCCGGCAGAAATGCTCAAGCTTGCGGAGAAAGTCGAAGCAAGACTTGCGGATCGATTTTCCGAAATCGACTCAGTTTCGGAAAAGAACACATTGAGAGTGATGGAGAGTTTTTCGGAATATCGGGTTTCGGACTCCTGTTTTGCGGGGACGACCGGATACGGATACAACGACGCGGGAAGAGAGATAACAGACAAGATATACGCAAGAGTTTTCGGTACGGAAGCGGCTTTGGTCAGACCGGGCATCGTGAGCGGCACTCACGCGATCGCCGCCGCTCTGTTCGCGGCATTAAAACCCGGCGATACGCTGCTTTCGGCGACCGGCGCCCCGTATGACACCATTAAGCCGGTGATCGGCATACCGGACAGGCGGCACGGCTCTTTATTGTCGCTCGGCGTCGAATACAGACAGGTCGAATTGACGCCGTCCGGAGAACCGGATCATGAAGCTGTTTTCAAAGCCGTCTCAGACGCCCGCGTCAAGGCGGCTTTTATCCAGCGCTCCGGAGGATACGCGGATCGCAGGGCGCTTGCGACGGCTGAGATCGGCGAACTGATAAAAACGCTCAAATCGGCAAACGACGAAATAATCACGGTCGTTGACAACTGCTACGGCGAGTTTGTCGAAACGAGGGAGCCGACGCATGCGGGGGCGGATATTGCAGCGGGGTCTTTGATCAAAAATCCCGGCGGGGGATTGGCGCCGTTCGGCGGATATGTCGCCGGCAGAGAGGAGCTTGTTGAAAGAGCGGCGGAGAGGGTGACGGTCCCCGGGACAGGGAGCCGCTGCGGAGCGACTCCGGGAACGGGAAGACTGATACTTCAGGGCTTCTTTCTCGCGCCTCATACTGTGGCCCAAGCTCTCAAAACGGCTTGTTTCAGCGCCGGGATATTGGAAGAATTCGGCTTTGACACCTTGCCCGGGGCGACGGAGGCAAGGGCCGATATTATCCAGAGGATAAGATTCAAGAGCGCGGAAAACATGCTGAGATTTTGCCGGGGCATACAAAGCGCCTGCCCTGTTGATTCGTACGCCGTTCCGGAACCGGGGCCGATGCCGGGTTATGACTGCCCTGTCATTATGGCGGCGGGGACTTTTATTCAGGGCTCGTCGATAGAACTCTCCTGCGACGGGCCTATGCGAGAGCCGTATACCGGTTATCTGCAGGGCGGTCTGACATATGAATCGGGAAAACTGAGCGTTATGGCGGCATTGGGCGAAATGCGGCTGCAGGCCGCCGCCGGGCCAAAAGGAAAAGGTAAATAAAATGGATTTCCGGAAGGAAGCGGAGCTCTTGCGCGCCGAAGCGGAGGAACACAGCCGCAGATACTATGTCGAGGATTCTCCCGTGATCTCCGACTTTGAGTATGACGCCATCATACTCAGATTGGAAGAGCTGGAAAAAGAGCATCCCGAGCTTGCCGCCGCAACTTCCCCCACACGAAAGGTGGGGGGAGTTGCGTCGGAAAAATTTTCTCAAATCGTACACGAAGTCCCGCTCGAGAGTTTGAACGACGTTTTTTCTCTTGAAGAGCTTATCGGCTTCGGAGAAAAAACCGCGGCGGCGTTGGACCGGACGCATGCGTTTGTTACCGAACCCAAGGTGGACGGCTTAACGGTTTCGCTTGAGTATGCTTCGGGCAGATTTGTGCGGGGCGCGACCCGCGGAAACGGCGTTATCGGGGAAGATGTGACGGAAAACCTGAAAACAGTGCGTAATCTTCCGGCACGGCTTATGAACGCTCCGGAGCGGCTGATTGTCCGCGGAGAAGTGTATATGTCCGGGGAAGTGTTCAGCCGGCTCAACGAAGAGCGTGAACTGATCGGGCAAAAGCTGTTCGCGAATCCGCGGAACGCCGCGGCCGGATCCCTTCGGCAGCTTGATCCGAAAATAACGGCCCTCAGGCTGCTTGACGTCGCGGTTTTTAACGTTCAGGCATCCGATATGGCGTTCGAAACACATATCCAATCGCTTGAAGCCTTGGAAGACATGGGCTTCAACGTCATACCGCATACAAAGTGCGACACGATCCTCGCCTGCAGAGATGAAGTTTTGCGTATGGGCGACGAGCGATCATCGTATCCGTATGACATCGACGGCGCGGTCATTAAGCTTGATTCTCTCGCACAGAGAGAGTTTTTGGGCAGCACTTCAAAAGCGCCGAGATGGGCCGTTGCCTATAAATATCCTCCGGAAAAAAAAGAAAGCCGCGTTACGGACATAATCGTGCAGGTCGGCAGGACCGGCGTTTTGACGCCGAAAGCCGTTATTGAACCGGTGAGGCTTGCCGGCAGCACGGTGACAAACGCGACCCTGCACAACGAGAACTTTATCAACAAGTTGGATGTGAGGATAGGGGATACGGTCCTCGTTCAAAAAGCAGGGGATATAATCCCCGAAGTCCTTGAAGTGATGATCTCAAAACGCCTGAAAGAAGCGCGGCCGTTCAAGATGCCGGCAGTATGCCCCGTTTGCGGCGCCGACACTGCGCGTGATCCGGACGGCAGCGCGATCCGCTGCGTGAGCCCTTTGTGCGGCGCGCGGCTGCTGAGAAACATCATCCACTTCGCGTCGAAGGACGCCATGGATATAGACGGCCTCGGACCTGCCGTCGTTGAGGCGCTCGTTGAAAACGACCTGATCAAATCGCCCGCCGATCTGTACCGGCTTGACGCCGCCGGTATTGCGGATATGGAGCGCATGGGAGAAAAATCGGCGGAGAATCTTATAAGCGCTGTAGCGGCGAGCAAAAGCCGGAGCTTGGACAGGCTGCTTTATGCTTTCGGAATCAGGCAGGTCGGGCAAAAGGCGGCCAAAACACTTGCAGGGCGTTTCGGCTCATTGGAAGGCTTGGCGGCGGCTTCGCCGGAAGAGCTTGCCGGAATACCGGATATAGGGCCTGTGACGGCAGGATATATCAGGGAATGGTTCGACGACCCTAAGTCCTCTTTGATGACAGAGCGGCTCAAAGAAGAAGGGATAGATCCGAAAAGCGAAGCGGCCCCGACAGGAGGCCGCTTCGAAGGGAAAACATTCGTTCTGACAGGAACGCTTTCGGAATTCACACGCGACGAAGCCGCAGCCGTGATAGAGAGCTTCGGAGGAAAAACATCATCGTCGGTATCAAAAAAGACCGATTATATCTTAGCCGGCGAAAACGCGGGGTCAAAGCTCGCGAAAGCTTTGGAATTGGGCACGGAGATTATCGATGAAGAAAAATTTAAAAGCATGATAAACCTCTGATCAAATCCCCTCGCGCTCCGCGTCCGACTTTTTGTTTTTGAAATAGAGGCAGGCGTCCGTTGAAATGAGCAAAAGATTGAGCGCGTACAGCGCGATCACAAAATCCGGGTGGTAAAAAATTTTATGCAAGATGCCGAAAATATAACCGACAAACAAAAAACACATGAACAGGAAACTCTTTCCTTTGGCCGTGCGCGACGTCCATGACTTGTATATCGATACAGGCCATGAAGCGCCGAAGCATAAGAGCATACAGATCTCAAACACGCTGAAGCTGCCCATTTGTAAAGCTCTCCTTTTGTTTTGTCAGTTTTGTCCTTCCCGCAGCAGGCTTTCCGTGACGGAGGAGACTTCAAAAAAGTCGCCTGACAGCAGATGTTCCGCCAGTTCGCCGAGAGCATCGCGTATTTGACCCGGCCAAGCTTTTTGCCTGAGTTCGGTCACGGCGTCCTTAGCGGTTTTTTTGTCAAATATCTCACACGCCTCTTTGATCGCAAGCAGTTTTTCACGCAGATATCCGAGATCCCCCGGCTCGCCTTTATCGCTTTCTCCGGCCGCCGGCGCGTGTTTTTCGGCGACCGTCCGCAATTTGCTCAAAAAATCAGGAGTTTCCGCCGTTAAGACGGCGGTGTCTTTTTTTCGCGCCGATTGTTCCAATCCCGCCGCGACGGAGGACAGTTCCGCTTCGCCTATATTGGCCAGAGCGCTTTTCATCGCGTGGACATTTACGGTATACAGTCTGAGGTCATTTTCCCCGTCAAGAGCGCCGGGATTGCCGAGAATCGCTTCCAGCGTCGATATCGCCTTGGAAGCGTCCCTTACAAAAACTTCAGCCAGCTGCGGATCCGGTCCCTTGCGGTCCGCGGCGACTTTTTCATGCTCCGGAGCGCTTTGCGCACGCCGAGCGGCTTCGATGACGTCAGCCGGCTGTTTGTCGCGCACGAATTTGTTCAGCGCGGAGTTGAGCTGACGGATATCGATCGGTTTGGAAATAAAACCGTCGAAGCCGTTTGCCAAAAATATATCCGACTGCCCCACCACCGCGTTTGCGGTCAAAGCGAATATCGGCCAGCTGTATCCGGTCTCGCGTATTATCTTAACGGCTTCGATGCCGTCCATTCCCGGCATCATGTGATCCATAAACACTATGTCATACACGTTGCCGTCCTTTATCTTGTCTATCGCCGCAAAACCGCTCATGACGGTGTCTATCGTCAAGCCGTAAGGCGCCATAAGCCCTCGGGCCACGTACAGATTCGATTCCACGTCGTCCGCGACCAAAACGCGGCCGTACGGCATGGGCTCAAATACGATTTGCGATTTTTCGGCTTGTTTCGTGCCGCCGATCCGGAAGGTTTGCAGGTTTTCGGCCAATTCCTCTCCCAAAACTCCGGCGCCGGGGTCTCCCTGAGGCAGACGCACGATAAACGTCGAGCCGCTGCCTTTTTCGCTCTCCACAGAGATTTTGCCGTTCATCATGCGGATCAAATTCCATGTAATACTCATACCGAGCCCGGTACCCTCGGTTTCACGGTTGGCCTCCAGATTGAAGCGCGAGTATTCGTCGAACAGCCGGTCTACCTGCTCTTTTGTCATGCCCTGTCCCGTGTCGCTCACGGTCATGAGAAGCGTCGATTCGGACGCTTGTTTTTCGCTTTCCGCATCGACGGAGACGGACAGCCGGACCGTACCTTTTTCGGTGTATTTGAAAGCGTTGGAGAGCAGATTGTTTAAGATCTGCTTGATGCGGAGCTCGTCGCCGATAAGCGCGGACGGCGTATTTTTGTCCACGGAAAGCACAAACTCTATCTGCTTGCTGCCTATACGCATCATGTTGAGAGTTGAGGTATCGTTGATCAGGCTCGCGACGCTGTATTCCGCGGATGTAAGCTCCAGTTTGCCCGCCTCGATCTTGGATAAGTCTAAGATGTCGTTTATGATACTCAGCAGCAAATGGCTGGAGTTGTATATCCTTTGGAGCGCCTCTTTCAGGGACTCGGTAAGGTCGTCATTTTGCAGGTGCATTTCGGTGATGCCCATGATCGCGTTCATCGGCGTTCGTATCTCGTGGCTCATGTTGGCTAAAAACCGGCTTTTCGCTTTTGAGGCGGACAGAGCTTCTTCTTCCATCTCTTTGAGTTTGGTGATGTCATGCACGACCTCGATGAAGCCCGCGATTTCGCCGTCCAAGTTTTTCAGCATATCGGCGTCCACCTGATAAGACGATCCTTCGTTTGTGAAAAAAGTTCGTTTTATCCCCCGTTTCACGCAGGCTATTCCGCAGTCGGGCGTATTGCAGATGTTCGCGTTCCAATTACTGCAGGGCTTACCCAGCATATCCTCAAGCTTTGAACCGATAAGGTCCTCGACAGCCTTATTGACAAACATCCACTTCATATCCGCGTCTGTGATCGTTATGGGGAACGGCGTGGCGTCAAGAATGGATTTATACCAGTGCGCCAGCTCTCTTTGTTCTTTTTCCATCTCTTTGTGCTTGGTGATATTGCGCAGTATACCGATAAGACCTATGACGGAGCCGTTCTGCCGGAGCGGGACTTTTGCCGATTCAACAGTCCATTCGCCGGTCGCGGTGGGTATGGTTTCTTCGATCACGACCTCGCGGCCTTCTTTTAAAACCGGTTGTTCCGACTCGATGATACGGTTGACCGCTTCGGCGGGATAACCTAATTCAAGTTCGTTTTTTCCGACAAAATCTTCATTACTGCGGTTAAAAGCTTTTATCATGGCGCTGTTGCATTGCACAAAGCGTCCGCTCAAGTCCTTAACGAACAAAATATCCGGGATAGCGTCGAATATCCCCTGCAGCTTCGCGGTCTGCAGCGCGAGTTCAACGGCTTGTCGCTCGACGATCTCTTCTTGCTGTTTTCTCCGCGTTATGTCATGCACGGACATGAAATGCACAAAGGAACCGTCCACCCAGCTGATGATAGAGCCTGAACCGGCGGCCCAAATGCCCAGGCCGTCGTCCCAAACGGAGTCAAAGGTTTTGACCGGAAAGGGGTCTTCTCTTGCCAAAAGCTCGGGCAGCGGACAGAATTCGCAGGGAGTTTCCCTGCCCTTGATGGATCTGTAGCATTTTTGCTTCAGGGCTTTTTCCCTGTCGATGTTGTATGTGTCCGCCAAATGCTTGTTGATGAAAAGCAGATTATAGTCAAAGTCGGAAACGCATATCATGGTGTCCAGATTATCCATGATCGCCATGGTCTTGTCATGTTCCGTGATTTTGCCGACCATATTGTCAATGAGATTTGCCAGTATGCCGAATTCATCCTTGCGTTCGCTTCTGATCGGGTAATCCGTATTCCCTTCGGTTATCATCACTACCGCTTTTTCCAGATCGGAAACAGGCCGGTTTATGCTTTTTATCGTGAACAACAGCGCGAAAACCGCAAGCAAAACAAAACCGAGAGTCCCGTAAAGGGTCGCGTTGATGATACCGGAGGTATGCGCCGTTGTTTCCTCGACTTTCGTCTTTGTCGTGAAAAAGATCAGATCGCGGAGGTTCTGCAGCTTGTCGCTGAGTTCTTTTCCGAGAGGTATGGCTTCCTCGTAGATACGTATTATATCCGCTCTGTCGGGATTCTCGCCGAGGGCTTCCAGTTCTTCGACGATCGCCGCGTATCTTGAATACGAGTCTTCGATTTCATCCAAAAGCGTCAGGCGCTGCCGCCTTTCGGACTCGGTCAGACTCAGCACGGTCGGAGTCGTTTCCCGCAGGGCGGATATATTATCCGCAAACGACACCGCATCGCTTTCAAAGGTTTCGAGGTATTCGGAAACAACGTTGCCGAAGCGGTCGCCTTCCAGCATCAGATAACCTTTGGAAAGGTTCGCGACGCGCATACGAAAGGAATCCGCGATCGCGTCCGCTATGTGTATCTGCCGTGTCTGATATGAATCGATCAATTCGTTTATGTCTTTGGTTATCCTGTATGTCTCGGCGACGGAAAACCCGGCGAAGGCGGCCATGATCAAAACAAGCATCCCGAACGCGAGAAGAAGCTTCATCCGTATTTTTATATCGTTGAACCATTTCATATCTGAGAATACCTTTCGGTTTTAGGGTGGATGGGCAAAACCGGTTTATTTGCGCGTTACACGGGGGCCCGGCTTGAGAGCTTGATCTTTTCGGCTTCGATTCGGCTTTTGATCTCATAGAACAATTCCGCGACGAGCGGATCGAAGTGTTTTCCCGAGTCGTCTCTTATGGTATGCATTGCTTCATCACTCGAAAACGCCTGCTTATAGGGCCGATCGGAAGTAAGCGCGTCATACACGTCGACGATAGCCATGATGCGTCCCGGAAGCGGTATCTTTGATCCGCTGAGCCCGTAAGGATAACCCGAACCGTCCCAGCGTTCGTGGTGGTAGCCGGCGCACATTTTCGCGTATTGCCAAAACTCCGCCTCTCCCGTCCTGGTGGCCATTTTATCGATGATCCGCTCGCCTTCGGCCGCGTGGCCCTTCATGATATTGAATTCATCCCGGGACAGCAGACCGGGTTTGTTCAATATGGAGTCGGGAATGCAGATTTTTCCCAAGTCATGCAAATGCGCGGAGGATACGACCGCCTCCGGATTCCAGTCGCGTATATCGTCGGGGTATATCCCGTGCGCGTACATGGCGTCGAGCAGTATTTTGTAGTACTCCGTTGTGCGGTCGATATGCCCTCCGGTATTCGCGTCGCGGCTTTCAACGAGGTCCGCCATGCCGTATACGATGCCGCTCTGGAGCTGCACGAGTTTTTCCGTCCGTTCGCGCAGCTGTGTCGTGCGTTCTCTGATCAATTCGTCGATGGACAAATGGTTTTTTATTCGGTTCAGCAGCACGGGCTCTGAAAAAGGCTTGACAATAAAATCCACCGCCCCCAGTTCAATGCCGTGAGCCTCGTTTACGGCGTCGGTCAGGGCGGTGAGAAATATGACGGGAATTTCTGAGTATGAATCACCGGACTTAAGTCTTTTCATAGCTTCAAAACCGCTCATGTCCGGCATTTCGATGTCCAATAGAATCAAGTCGGGAGTAACCTTTTCCAAAATTGTAAACATTTTGACCGCTGACGAGAGAGTGATCACACGGTAGTGGTTCTCAAGCACCTTTTCCGCCGTGGAAAGATTTGTGGCGCTGTCGTCAACAACAAATATCGTCTTTTGCATAGTACCCTCCAATATGTTCCGATGAATTACAGCATATACTATATCATATGCACGGATGATTATCAACAAGACAAATATGTGTTTCAGCACATTTACAAACGGCGTCCGGCACGGATAAACCTTGCCTTTTCAGCCGGAATATGCTAAACTGCAACAATGAAGGAGCGTGTATGAGTTGCAAGCGAAAGTTATTTTAAGCCGGTTTTCGGCTATAGCTTTGGTGATCTGCCTGTTGCTCGTGATTCAATCAAGACTGATCGAAGGCGATAACGAAGCTCATCCGCAGGCTACAAATCCGCCGGTTAGCATCGCTCCCGTTTCCACGCCGGAGCCGACGCCGGAGCCGACGCCGGAGCCGCAGAGACCGGCTGTGGATATACACTCATGGGAATTTACGATAGCCAATTACAAACAGCCGTTAAAGGCGAGTTTTGCGCCCGTTGTTTGGGCGACGGTGAACGGCCAGTATTTCGATTCGCGGGCTGTTGAAGCCTTGGAGGCGTTCGTTGAAGGCGCTTCGGAGGCGGGCTTTGAAACCTATGTGAATATGGGGTACAGACCCTTTGAAACTCAAAGGATACTGTTTTTCGGCAAAGCAAGCCAGATAGCTTGGGGCGGTACGGTGGAATACGCGGAAGCGGAAGAGATGGCAAAGGAATTTGTCGCCTATCCCGGGACCAGCGACCATCAGGTCGGCTTGGGGGCCGATATCCTCGACAAAAATTACGACGCCTACCCCGAAGATTTCGGCGAGACCGAACTCGGGAAATGGCTGGCTGAGAACTGCGCCGAATACGGTTTTATCCTGCGTTATCCCGAAGGCAAAAAAGACGTCACGGGGTTTAAATATGAGCCGTGGCATTTCCGGTATGTCGGCGTCGACGCCGCCGTTTTTATGATGGAAAACGATATCACGCTTGAAGAATTCGTCCGGCTTTTCTGACGCCGCGCAAAGACCGCCGCAATCGCCGCGTGCGTCGGGATCGGTTTTATGCACTAATCAGCCGAAAGCGGTAAAAAGGCGTTGAAAGAACAGTGAAAACATGATAAAATATTACCGGGAACAGGGAACCGTTGACGCTTTCTGTTCCGGTTGATTTGATGGGAGGATTTGAATCATGCGATCAAAAATCAAAAACAAAGCCTTGGGCATACTGCTCGCTCCGGTGATGGTACTTGCTCTGCTCACCGCGTTCCCGGCGGCGTCGGCTGTGACGCCGATCACGCCGGAGATGCCCGTCAATCCGTTTTCCGACGTATTCGGCAGCGATTGGTTTATCGACGCTGTGATCTATGTTTTCGACAAGGACCTGATGGTCGGCGTGTCGGATGATCTGTTCGAGCCGGGCGAAGACCTTTCCCGCGCCATGACAGTGACGATCCTTTACCGCCACGCGGGGGAGCCGGACGTTTCCGATCTCGGCAACCCCTTTGACGACGTTGCGGAAAACACTTGGTACACCGACGCTGTGAAATGGGCCTATGCCAATGAGATCGTTATGGGGTACGGCGGCGGCGTGTTCGGCGCGAATGACCACGTGACAAAAGAACAGCTCGCGGTGCTGATATACCGCACACAGCAGTCAAGCGGAGAGATTCCCATGGATATACTCATGGACTACGAACACTCCGATTGGAACGATATCAGCGATTGGGCAAAAAGCGCCGTGACCAAGCTTACCATGCAGGGCGTGTTCCGGGATATCCCCGGCTCGGCTTTTGATCCGCAAGCCCCGGCGACACGCGCCGAGGTCGCTTCAATGCTTCACAGGTATCTTTCGGCGGTCGAATGACCGGAAGGGCCTGGGCGCCGGGAAAACCGTCTTTCAAAAACTCTTGACAAACCGGAGGTTTTCACTTAGGGTGGCGGCGGTGTTAAGACCGCCGATCAAAACCGAATAACAAACAGAGCCGAAGAGCCGGTAAAACGCGCAGCCTACGCGTTTTACCGGCTCTTTGCCGCAGGCATGCGGCAAAGGATCGCGTTAAAAGGAGCGTAATAATGTCAACATACGGATATGTCAGTTATACGCTGTAAATGAGTTTTAGATAGACAAGCGCGAAAACGCCCATTAACAGGGCGTTTTCTTCGTGAATACAGCAGATAATTATTTCTCGTTCCAGATATAATGAATATTGCCATATGTACAAAACGTGGCAAAATTCAACTGAAACGAGGAAAAGGGTATGCAAGAACAGAAGTTTTATGTCCAAGACGTGCTTCGTGATTCGCTATCCATGCTTGAGAGGCAAGGATACGCGATAGGCGAAACTCGTAAGTACCAGACAATTTTTCGTGGTTTAGCGAAGTTTTCACAATCATACTATGGTGGAGAGTATTCTATTGATATCGGCGAAGCATTCATCCAGTCGCTGAGAGATCGGGAGATTCCCTTGTCGGACGCATACATACAATCCAACACGGTTACGATACAACGGGCAAACCGCGTAATTGAAGGCGATACCGACTGGCGCCCGAGCAAGCCATCGCTTGAGTACGAGGATTCGATATATAGCGACACAGTAAAAGAATACGCTGAATATCTGCGCAACAGCGGAAAAACCAAGAGCGATATACGTTCGCGAATGCATGTTGTGGCGCGGTTTTTACGTTTCACCGATGACTCCGGAGTCATTAGGCTTGATGACATAACCGCACCATTGATATATGCGGCTTTTAGAGCATCCGGAGACAAGAATGGCTTTCGCAAGTGCGTCGGGGCTTTCTTCCGGTATGCTCACCGTCATGGTTTGACCGGGAATAATTTCAGCGAGCTTGTTCCGTCCGGGAGCAGACACACTCCGGTGCCGACAGTATATACACCTGATGAAATCGAGAAAATCATAATAGCAGCGGCGGCTAGCAAGAAGACGGGGAAACGCAACAAGGCAATCGTGCTGATTGCCGCCCGTTTAGGTTTGCGATCATGCGACATTGCAAATCTCCGGTTTGACAGCCTTAACCGCGAAAAAGGCATGATTGAGATAACGCAAGTAAAAACAAAAGAGCCACTGACGCTGCCCTTGTTGCCGGAAATACTCGCGGCGCTTGATGATTATATTGAAAACGAAAGAGCCGAAAGCGGCTCCGATATGATATTTTTGAGCAATGGCGTATTGCACGGTGGGCCGATACAACCGCACACTGTTTACTGCATTGTATCGAGAATCATTGACTCGACAGGAATTGACACTGCCGGGCGTAAGCGTGGGGCTCACGCCCTCCGTTCGAGTTTGGCTACCGCGCTGCTCGGAGAGGGATACAATCACCATGAAGTAAAGGAGGCGTTGGGGCAGAAGTCACCGGAAGCGGTCAAATTCTACGCAAAAACAGAGGTTGAAAGATTACGCGACTATGCATTGCCCGTTCCTGCTCCGAGTGGCATATTCGCGAAGACTCTGGGAATTGAGGTGGGCGTATGAGGACGCAATATGTATACACAAGCATATTAGCGCCGGAGTTCACGGGATACTTTGCTTTGCGCGAGAGCCAGGGACATCAGCATAACCGTGAGCGCCATTACTTCAAAACTCTTGATCGGCACCTCAACGCTGAAAACCTTGTCGAGAAAGTGTTGACCTCTGCGGTGATTGAGGGTTGGTTGCGGTCGTTTCCTGATGACATGAACGTGAACACAAAAATTGTATACATCTCGCATTACACGCAGTTCGCGAAGTTTTTAGGAACATTGGGCATTTCCGCATTCATTCCGGAGCGTCCGGTTGATGACAAGTCGTACGCCCCTTATGTATTTTCGTCAGATGAAGTATTCAGGCTGTTTGCGGCGGCAGACAATGTTTCCGAAGATATCCAGTCGAAGCAATGCACCGGAATAGACTTTCCGCTGATTCTGCGACTGCTATATGGTTGCGGACTCCGCCTTAATGAAGCGCTTAGCCTGTGTATTGCCGATATTGATTTGCAGACTGGCGTACTATTGATCCGCAGCGCAAAAGGAAACAAGGACAGGATTGTGCCAATGGACAATTCGCTGACAGGGATAATGCAGTCATTCATGTCTTCACGGCGCGCCAATGCTTTGCCGGACAGCTTGCTGTTTACGAGTCGGAACGGCAAGCCTTACTCAGGCATAACGATACGGACGTGGTTTAATTTGACCCTTGAGAAAGCCGGAATTGAAAAACCGAGCCTGCCGCGATACAGCAGAAACATATGCCCACACTGCCTTCGCCACACATTTGCGGGGGCATCGTTTCGCAAACAAGACCGCGCCGGCATCGATATGTACGCCGCCGCACCATACCTCTCAACGTATATGGGACATGATAAGATCTACGGTACTGAAAAATACTTGCACATGACCGCCGAAAACAGTGAGGATGTAATAGAGCAAACCACATCGTACTCGGCAGGGTTGTTCCCGGAGGTGCCGAGATGAAGGATACGGCTTTCTCGCGGCAGCTTTCAGCCTATGTTGACGTTCATCTACCTGATGTCCGCAATTGCAGCACGAATACGATCAAGTCGTATGCCAATGCGTTCGCTGTATTATACGACTATTTCGATGAAAAGCGAGGCATCCCGCATTTCAAGATAGAATACAAAGACTTTACGCCAAAGATGCTTGAAGAGTATACCCTCTGGCTTGTGCGTGAACGTGATTACAGTGCGTCTTCCGTTAAAGCGAGGCTTTCCGCGCTGAACTCATTTTTAAAGTACGCGTCAAGACGGGAGATTGCCGCACTGCCAGCATTTACTGCCGTCGTTGGCGCTGAGAAACCAAAACCGACGCATAAGCCGTTCCCCTATTTCACTCTCGAAGAAATGGGAATCCTGCTGAAGCTGCCTGCATCGGAAAAGAAAACGGAGAAGCGGGATTTGATCCTGCTTTCAGCATTTTACGAAACCGGAGCCCGCGCTCAGGAATTATGCGACTTGAAAGTCGGTGACATCAAATTTGGATCAACTACCAAAGTGAGGCTGTTCGGCAAAGGTCGGAAAACTAGGGAAGTACCCATTTCCCGCGACGTAGCTGATCTGTTGCGATACCATATTAAGAGCAACAACATTGACGACAAACGCGACGAACCGCTATTTTTAAGCCAACTTGGCTGCAAAATGACTACTGCGTGTGTCCGCAATCTTGTTAACCATGGATTTTCACGAGATAAGCATGCCTAATTAGGAAAGTATCCGCAGATCAAAAAAGCATGGTATTCATGGGCTTTTTCAGCGGTTATTCCTGCAATTTAGAGTGGTTATGGTCAGTAATTAGGCATAATACGCAGATAATAGTTCGGCAATAAAATGGTATTGTGCCAATTAGAGAAATGGTGGACAAAGTGCGCTTCCTGAAAATGTTGATATTCCAAGGATGACACGTACTTATCTCGGGCGCACACAATTCTGTTGACAAAAACTCTAATTAGTCATATAATTATCACGACGATAATTAGACTAATTGGAGGTGCGATGTGGGAAAAACAAGACCCGCCGACCCTGTCGTTGTCCAGTTCTTCGCTAACCCTGTCCAGCCGCTTCACCGGCAGTACCTTGCCTTGCGCAGTTTCTTTTTTGAAGGGAAATCTGCCGACGACGTAGCCTCCCGATATGGGTACACCATACACGCCGTCTACGCAATGGCAAAGAGTTTCAAGAGCAAGCTTGAAAGCAGCGTCTGCAACGGCGCCGAGCTTTTTTTCCGGGATCTTAAGATGGGGAGGCCAAAACAGGAGAGGGACCCCGATTTGGTGGACATAATTGTGAGCTACCGCAAAAAGCAGCTGAGCGTCCCGGACATCAAGATTATTCTAGACGGCAAGGGGTACGACGTGACGGAGGGGTTCGTCTACAATGTCTGTGACGAGAACGGTTTCGCGAGGCTCCCGAAACGCAGCCGCGAGCAGCGTCAAGAATTGATGGAGCGCAGTGGATACGTGGACGTACTTCCGGCCCCCGTCGCCACGGTTCACCCGTTTTCGTCAGAAGAGCGGTTTTCCTCAAAAGGGGTGGGCGTACTGTGCTTCCTACCATTCATCAAGGCTTACGGAATCGACAAGGCCATTGAGGAATCGGACTACCCGGGGACGAAGCAGATAGGGCGACTGAACTCTATCCTGGCGTTCCTGGCGCTCAAGCTTTCCAACGTGCAGCGTTACGGGCAGGATGACGGCTGGTGCATGGACCGGGGCCTCGGCATGTTCGCCGGGCTGAACGTCCTGCCAAAGACAACGTGGTACAGCGCATATTCAGATGCCGTCGAGCGCAGAGACAACGTGGCGTTCCTGAGAACGATGAACCAGGTTTTTGCAAACCGCGGGTTCCTGTCCGACTCAGCCAACCTTGACTTCACGGCAATCCCCTATTGGGGCGACGGGGACCCATTTGAAAACAACTGGTCAGGCAAACGGGCCAAGGCGCTCATATCAATTCAGGCCGCGTTGGCGCAGGACCCCGACACGGGGGTACTCTGCTACGGCGACACTACCGTCAAACACGAAAACCAGGACGGCGTGATCCTTGAGTTTATGGATTTTTACCACGAGAGCACCGGGAGGAAAATCAGCTACCTTGTGTTCGACAGCAAGTTTACGACGCTGGAAAACCTTGGGCGCATCAACGGGCAGGGGGTCAAATTCGTTACCATCCAGCGCAAAAGCAAGAGCTTGAACGAGAAAGCCGAGCAAATACCGGATTCACAGTGGAAGACGGTGCGGATCGAAAAGGCGAACCACAAGTCGCGCTCGGCAGTGTTCAGCGAAAGCACAACCACGAACAAGCGGTATGGGGATCAGCCGTTGCGCCAGATTTTTCTCAAAGGGAAGTCCATCAAGCCGGCGACCATCCTGACAAACGACTTTGCGCCTAAAGCAGACGAGGTGATCCGCCGTTATTCGAGGCGCTGGCTCGTAGAAAACGAGATTTCCGAACAGATACACTTCTTCCATTTGAACCGCAACAGTTCCGGCATAGTTGTGAAAGTAGACTTCGACCTTACAATGACAATCCTTGCACACAACCTGTACCGGCTTCTGGCGTCAGAACTGCCGGGGTACTCCCACAACAGGGCCCAGTCGCTTTATGATACGTTTATCGACAACTACGGCGAAGTCGAAATCGGCAGCAGTGTTGTCACCGTCAAAATGAACCGCAAACGCGCTTTGCCGTTGCTGCGCGAGAGCATCCCTGTAGTGGACGACACCTACTCTTGGTTTGGCAATAAAAAGCTGGTATTCACCGCTAACACACACACCTAATTAGGCATATTTAATCTCGTGAAAATCCATGGTTATGGTAATAAAGACGGCGCGAACGTTGACCGACGCTTTTATTGTCGATGCAGTCCGGGAAAAGCTGAATAATAATCACAGGCTACAGCGGCTACAGGATTATTACGAGGGCAAGCAAGATATCCTATTGCGGAATTACGCCGACCCTACCCAGCCGAACAACCGAATAGTTGTCAATTACTGCCGGAATATATCCGACTTCTTGACCTCTTATCTTGTGGGCGTTCCTGTAAAATTCGACGCGCCGCAGATTATACTTGACAGCTTGAATTATAACGACAATGCGGAAACGACACAGAGCGTTGTACTCAACATGAACGTCATGGGCTTCGGCTGTGAATTATTCTACACCGACGCGGACAGCATACCGCGCTTTGCAAGCATCGACCCGCGTGAAAGTATCTATATATTTGATGATAGCATCGAGGAAGTAATGACCGCATTTATCCGGGCATATC
>WRJA01000008.1 GCA_009782435.1 Oscillospiraceae bacterium | reverse complement strand
ATTTTTGTGACAGCGGAAAAGCTTCGCTTAAAAACATCAAACACATGAAATAGGTAAAAGAAACGTATTCACACCGTGTTATCCCCCCTTATATGCTGCCGCTTATATAACCGAGATTTTTGCGCCTTATTTACGCGCGCCATGCCACAATCGCGTTCCCGCAAGCAATGGGGGCGGAGCCCCACATCTGATTGCCGGGCTTGTTAGGGGTTCCCCCTAATACCCCTCGGACGCTTTGCGTCCGTTAAGCAACGCCTGCGGCATTGCTGCTGCGACTGCCTTCGGCAGTCTACAAATAATGCATGATGATTGCGATTTAAGTCATAGTGAAAAATGGTGATTTACTTCAAATCCCACTTGAATCATTCGTGATTTCGATGTATAATTTGGCACATCGAGATTATTTCTGCCGAGGTGCTGAAATGGATTTTAATTGGATAACAGCGCAAGAAGCGGCTGAAGCATGGGGGATTTCCGATAGACGGGTTCAGTTTTTGTGCGCCAATGGAAAGGTAGAAGATGCGGTTCGATTGAAGCGTGGTTGGCTTATACCCAAAGGCACACTAAAACCCGCAGACGGGCGTGCGAAGAACGGGCGAAAACCTGCCTCAGATAAGATGGTGAACGTGCATGAATAAAGATAGAGAAAGAGAACTTATCGTTCAAGGCGAAGCCCAGCTTGACGGGACACAGATATTTGAGCATGTCGCTGATATAATCGAAACACGAAAATCACGAGCCGGGGCATACGCTAAGGTAGCGCGTAAAATTTTGTGTAAACCTCCTGAATCAGGTAAAATAAAACTTGATGACGGAGGTTTTAACTATGGCGAGAAAAGAACGGAAAGACAACAGCAAATTACGGGAGATGATGGCGGAATACGGCGTAAAAACGATGGAGGATGTCCATAATTTTGTAAAGATGCTGACCGCCGAAACAATTCAAACAGCGCTTGATGCTGAACTTGACGAAGAGCTTGGATATTCAAAATACGATTACAAGAACAAAGAAACAAGCAACAGCCGAAACGGACACTCGCAAAAAACCGTTCAAGGCAGCTTCGGGGAGATGGAAATTGAGATACCGCGGGATCGCGAAGGAGAATTTGAACCGCAACTTGTGAAGAAACATCAAACGGATGTGTCGTCAATCGAAGACAAGGTGATATTTCTGTATTCGCAAGGTGTTTCCACGCGGGATATCCAAAAGACGATGCGGGAGATGTACGGCATAGAGGTGGATGACAGCCGAGTGAGCAAGATCACGGACAAGTTGCTTCCCGTGATTCGGGAATGGCAGGAACGGCCGTTGCAGGCAGTCTATGCTATGGTGATTTTGGATGCTGTGCATTACAGCGTGCGAGAAAACGGGATCGTCACCAAGAAAGCCGCATATGTGGCTATCGGGACAGACTTGGATGGGCAGAAAGATGTTTTGGGAATTTGGCTCGGCGCAACGGAAAGTTCAAAATATTGGCTGAATGTGCTGACCGGGTTGAAGAACCGCGGCGTCCGTGATATTCTGATCGCGTCGGTGGACGGACTGTCCGGCTTTATTGACGCAATCCATACCGCTTTCCCGAATACAGAGGTACAGCGATGCGTCATACATCAAATCCGAGCTTCTACCCGATACGTCAGTTACAAAGATGTAAAGGCGTTTACCGCCGATTTGAAGCCAATCTACAAGGCTGCCACCGAAGATCTCGCCTTGCAGGCCTTGGACGACCTTGAAGCCAAATGGACCTCAAAATATGCCCTCGGCGTGAAGAGCTGGCGGGCGAATTGGCAGGAGCTTTCCACGATGTTCAAATACCCGGCTGAAATTCGGACGCTGATCTACACGACCAATGCGATTGAGAATTTTAACCGTCAATTACGCAAGGTGACTAAGACCAAGAGCGCCTTCGTTTCCGATGACGCTCTGATGAAAATCCTCTATCTGGCCACGATGGATATTACGAAAAAATGGACGATGCCGATTAAAAATTGGCCGATGATTTTGGATCACTTGGTGATTTATTTCGGCGATAGGGTAAATGTGAAATTCTAACTGCTTTTTCCTGACTTTTGGACTTTACACAAAATTATCTGCACTGCCCGGCATAAAAAGAATATCTTCGCTCTATGCTTTCTCTTTTGCGGGTTTTTTTTCTTCAACCGGAGGCAGGCGGTCGGTCAGCTCCGCCAGACGGCGGCAGAAACCCGTGTCGATTTCGGAAACGGCATTCTTGGTTATCCGGAATCGCCAGTTTCCGGTCGGGACGCCGGGGATATTCGTGCGCGTATCGCTGCCGTAGCCGAGCAGGTCCTGAACCGGCACGATGACAACCCGCGCTTTTGTCAAATACAAAAGGCGTATCCACGCCCGGCAAATGCCGCAACCGGGTCCGCCTCTTGACCAGTCTCCCTCATATCCGCAATAGAACAGCGCCTTATCGCGGTAATCACCGCTCAATTCATACATAAAAGCGAGGACCGTCGTGTTGTCGTGGGTGCCGGTATAGGCGATATTGTTCTCCTCATATCGGTGGGGCAGATGCTTTTCGTCTCCCAAAATCCCGAACTGCATCACTCTCATGCCCGGAAATCCCGCTTTATTCAGAAGTTCTTCCACCGCCGGGCCGGTCGCGCCGAGATCCTCGGCGATGACAGGAATATCTCCGAGCTCGCGCTTCATCGCCAAAAACGGCTTTATCCCCGGGCCTTTGACCCATTTGCCTTCCCCGGCGGACCCGGCTCCCGCCGGGATCTTCCAATAGCTTTCAAATCCGCGAAAGTGGTCGATCCGCACATAATCATACCTGTCGAGGCCTTCCCTCATGCGTTCGACCCACCAGGCGTAATCATCGCGTTCCATCAATTCCCAGTTATATATAGGATTTCCCCACAACTGTCCTTCGGGCGCGAAAAAGTCCGGCGGCGCTCCGGCGACGTCTGTGATCTCGCCCTGTTCGTCCGCCGTAAACATTTCCCGCCTGCTCCAAACCTCGGCGCTGTCCTCAGACACATAAAACGGCAAGTCACCGATGAACTTAATGCCGCGTCCGGCGGCATAAGCCCGGATCTCTTTCCACTGGGCGTCGAACACCCACTGCACGAAACGATAAAACTCGATCATACTCTTGTATTCGCGGCGCGCCCGCTCCACAGCCTTCGGCTCAAAGCGCCGCAGGGCTTCGTCGGGCCACGCGAACCACGGGTGCAGATCATAGTTTTCTTTAATTGCCATGTAAAGAGCGTAGTCGTTCAGCCAGAACGGGTCAAACCGCGCCGCTTCCTCCCGCAACCGAGCCGGCAAATGGGCGAAAGCCGTTCTCAAGAGTACCATTTGCCGGTCGTACACGGTCTCGTAGTTTACCGAGTTCATTTCTGTTCCTTCGCATCTGGCGTCAAGATCGGCGTCGGTAACCAAGTTCCTGTCACGCAGCCACCGGGGATCGATCAGCATGGGTTCGCCGGCGAAAGCGGAGACGCATTTATACGGCGAAAACGATTCTCCGACATGCTCCACCGGAAGTATCTGCCAAAGAGAAAACCCGCCCGCGTGAAGGAAATCCGCAAATTCTTTGGCTTCTTTGCCCAAAACGCCAATTCCGAAAGGCCCGGGCAGCATCGTCAGCGGCAGAAGCACGCCTGCCGAGCGTCCCTCCTTCCGCTGTGTCACTTAGAGCCCCTCCTGTCCAGTTTCCAGATTTTTCCGGCATATGTGCGAATGGATTCATCACTTGAAAACCGACCGGCATAGGCGATATTCTTAGCCGACATATGCAGCCATTTTTTCTTATCCGCATACAGTTTGCTTATCTCCTTCTGCGCGGTGTTGTAAGCGTCGAAATCCTTAAGCACGAAAAACTCATCACCGTATGTGATAAGCGAGTCGAATATGTTTTGAAATTCCGCCATTCCTACAGCGTCGGGTCTGCTGTTGATGAACGAGTCAAATACGCGCCGCACTCTCCGGTCGCTCTCATAAATATCGCGGCTGCAATAATTCCGGTTGCGGTGTATTTCAAACACTTCTTCCGATGTGAGCCCGAACCTTACGTAGCATCCTTTTCCCACAGCTTCAAAAATTTCGATATTGGCTCCGTCCATCGTTCCTATCGTAACGGCGCCGTTGAACATGAATTTCATGTTGCCCGTGCCGGACGCTTCCAAGCTCGCCGTGGATATCTGCTCGCTCAAGTCAGAGGCGGGAAATATCTTTTCGGCGAGGGAGACTCTGTAGTTTTCGAGAAATACGACCTTGAGCAGACCTTTTATGCGCTCGTCATTGTTGATGCGGTCGGCAAGATTGGAAATGAATTTGATGGTCTCTTTTGCGAACCTGTAGCCCGGCGCCGCCTTGCCGGCGAAAATAAAGGTGCGCGGCGATAATTCGATATTCGGGTTGTCAAGAATCTCGTGATACAGCGACGCTATGCTGATAGCCATCAGCAACTGGCGTTTATAAGCGTGGAAGCGCTTAACCTGCACATCGAACAGAGATTCGGGGTCAATGTCGATTCCTTTTCCCTCTTTTATTATCTGCGCCAAACGCGCCTTGTTGTCGCGCTTAATAACACGCAGCTTTTCAAGGAATGCGGGGTCCTTGGTAAAGCCTTCGGTATCGAGCAGCGAGAGTTTCAGCGGCTCGCTTTTCCATATCGGACCTATGGATTCGGTGATCAGTTTGCAGAGCTCCGGATTTGCTTTTTCGAGCCACCGTCTTTGCGTCACGCCGTTAGTGACATTTGAAAAGCGTTCCGGATAAACTTCGTAAAAGTCTTTAAAGAGTTTTTTCTTAAGTATGTCGCTGTGCAGCGCTGCGACGCCGTTTACGGTCCTGCTCCCGACGACCGCCAAAAACGCCATTCGTATCTCGTTGTCTCCCTCAATGGCCATACGCGCTATGCGGTCCCAGTCTCCCGGAAATTTTTCCCACAGCATCTTGCAGAAACGCTCGTTTATCTCATGCGTTATCATATATATCCTCGGCAAAAGTATCCTGTAGGTTTCCGTCGACCAACGCTCCAATGCCTCGGGCATGATGGTGTGGTTCGTATATGAGATGGTTTTCGTGGTTATGTCCCAAGCCTCATCCCATTCATAGCCCTCTTCGTCGATCAGTATGCGCATGAGTTCAGGCACCGCGAGAACGGGATGCGTATCGTTTATGTGTATGGATACATATTCCGGCAAGCTCCGCAAATCGCCGTAAGCCTTTTTATAGTGTCTGAGAATACTCTGAATACCCGCCGACACGAAGAAATACTGTTGTTTGAGCCGCAGGACGCGGTTTTCGTAATTTGAGTCGTCCGGATACAGGACCTCCGAGATGGCTTCCGCGGAATATTTGTCGGAAATCGCGTTTATATAGTCTCCTCTTGAAAACGATTCGAAATTGAATTGCTTAACGGACTCCGCGCTCCACAGACGCAGATTGTTCACAGTCCCTTCCGCGCCGCCGACCATGGGGATATCATAGGGCATGGCTATGACCGACTCGTAGTTTTCGTGGCAAAATACACGCTTTCCGTTCTCGTCTTCTTCCTCGCGGACACTGCCGAAGTATTTTACCGTGACCGCCTTATTCGGTTTTTTGGTTTCCCATATGTTGCCGTTCAGAAGCCAGTTGTCGGCGGTCTCTATTTGGTTGCCGTCGACGATCTTCTGCTCAAACAGACCGTATTTATAGCGGATGCTGCATCCGTGTCCGGGATATCCGCAGAAAGCCAATGAATCCATGAAACAAGCCGCTAACCTTCCCAGTCCTCCGTTTCCGAGACCGGGGTCCGGCTCGATCTGGCATATTTTTTCCAATTCAAAGCCCAATCCGTTCAGGGCTTCTTTGCAGACCTCACTGAGTCCCAAAGCCATCAGGTTTTGTTCCAAAAGCCGTCCGAGCAGGAATTCCAAAGAAAAGTAATAGACCTGTTTCTTCCGGTCGCGGTTATATTCCTGAGTAGATTCGAACCATTGCTTCTTGACCTGCTCTTTAACAATGGTCGCAAGCGCCGTATAGGCTTCTTCCTGCGACGCCTCCTCCTTCGAAACACCGCAGACCGTATGCAGCTTTTCAACGAAAGCGTCGGCAAATTCGCTGACGGTCGGTATATTCTGCCGGGATTCTTGATTTGAAATGTTTTTTACTTTTGTCATCGCTGTATTCTCCCTTTTGTATAAATTGCCGCAGTTTTGGCATAAGCGACGCAGGCGCTCGCCGGTTTGTTTCCGATAAGGTCAAAGCAAAATTCATCGCCCGGGAGGAGCATGTCTTCTTCCCCGATATTCGCGGCCACAAGCACAGCCCCGTCTCCCTCTCCGCGGGTAAAAGCAAACACGCCTTCTTTTGCCGCGAGAAGTCTGTATATTCCGTCCCGAAACACGGGAGTCGAACGGCGAATCTCGGCGAGCCTCTTGTACCACTGTATCAGCTCGGCGTCTTCGGCTCCCCAAGGATATCCGACCCGGTTGAACGGATCGGCTCCGCCCTCCATACCCGCTTCATCTCCGTAATAAACGCAGGGGAAACCGGGTAAAGTGAATTGCAGGGCCGCCGCTATCTTGAGCATCTGTCTGCCGAAGCTCCGCTGCTCTTCGGAGAGCCTGTAGCACGACATTTCCGTTTTTGTCTCCGGGAACCGGTCTCCGCCCAGCACCGTGAGTATGCGCATGGTGTCGTGCGTTCCGAGGATATTCATAAGAGAGTCAAGCACCGGTTTCGGATAGTTTTGTGTTATGTCTGATAAGGTATCGGCAAGTATATCGGTGTTTTTTTCCCTGATATAGGCGATTATCGCGTCTTTGAGCGGATAGTTCATCACCGAATCAAGCTGTCCGCCGAGCAGATACCTCCGGCGCACGCCGTATGCGATCTTATTTGACGCGTCTTCCCATACTTCGCCAATGATGAGCGTTTCGGGATTTTTTCTGCGCGCCGCTTCACACAGCGGATCTAAAAATATGTCCGGCAATTCGTCTGCGACGTCCAGTCTCCAGCCGCCGGCGCCGCATCCGGTCCATTTATCGACAACTCCTCCCTCTGCGGTTATGAATTCCCTGTAGGACGAGTCATTTTTATCGATTGCGGGAAGCAGCTGTATCCCCCACCAAGACTCGTATTCGTCCGGCCAGTCCTTAAACATGAACCAGCGGTAATACTGCGAATCTTTTGATTGATAAGCGCCTTGGCCGTCATAGTGACCGCTTTTGTTGAAGTATCTGCTGTTCATGCCGACGTGGCTGAAAACCCCGTCGAGCACAACTTTCATGCCGTGCGCCGCGGCCTCCTTGCACAGCTTCCGGAATATCTTGTCATCCCCGAAGCCGGGATCGATGTTCAAATAATCGTTTGTGTCGTATTTATGGCTGGAGTCCGCTTCAAAAATCGGGCTGAGATAGAGACAAGTCACTCCCATATCGCGCAGATGAGGGAGTTTATCGACGATCCCTTCCAGATTACCTCCGAAAAAGTCGTTATTTTTCACTATCCCTTCGTCGTCCGGCAAAAAAGAAGGAATCCCGCCCCAATCGTCGCGAAGGATCGTACCCGGTTTAACAAAACGCTCCCTGCGGCCGCCTTTGGCATATCGGTCGACAAAGATGTGATACATGACCCCGCCTTTGATCCAATCGGGAGTTTTCAGGTCTTTATCGTACACAGTCAACTGATACGGCGTTTCGGGCCCGTCCCTCGGCCCGCTCCGGTCGATAACAAAAGAACCGTCCTCGGTTTCAAGCCCGAACCAATACCAGTACAATCCTCTGTCCGGCGCGATTATTCGCGCGGAATAAACATCATCCCGTCCGATTGCTCCCAGCCAATCCATCTTCTGTTCATTCAACTCGCCGTCGTCAGCGCGCCAAAGCAGGGCTATGTTTTTACACCGGCCGCGCGCATAACGCATGGTGATTTCAAGCGGCCGGCCCAAAGGCAAGGCGCCTGCGGGGGAGCGGCATTCCGGATCGAATTCGTCAAACCTGTACACCCGGTCTCCTCCTAACGCAGGCTTGAATACATATCAATATACGCTTTCGCCGACAAATCCCAGCTGAAGTCAGTGCGCATGCCTTCCTTCATCAGTTCTTCCCACTGGTCGGGATGATGGGTAAACATATGTAAAGCCTTCCTTATCGTATCGAGCAGTTCGCCCGATTCATAGTTTCTGAATACGAAGCCGTTTCCTTCGCCCAAACGGCAGTCGCGAATCGTATCTTTGATGCCTCCTACGGCACGGACGATCGGCACGGTGCCGTATCTGCAGGCGATCATCTGAGAAAGACCGCAGGGCTCGCTCAAAGACGGCATCAGCATTATGTCGGAACCGGCGTAGATCTTGTTTGAAACCTCAGGGTTAAAAGCGATATTGATCCCGATCTTATCCGGATGTTTCATCCCGAGTTCCGTGAAGAACAGCTGGAACCTGTCGTCTCCGGTGCCGAGCAGCAAGAATTGCACATCGTCGCTTACCAGCTCTTCCATAATGGGCAGAAGAAGGTCTATTCCCTTGTGCGACACCAATCTGGAAACCACGCACAATACCGGTTTGTGCGTGTTGACCGGCAAACCGAAGAGTTTTTGCAGGGCTTTTTTGTTGGCTGCCTTTTTCTCCACGCTGTCAACATCGTATTTTTGGGCAAGTGCCGGGTCCGAGGCGGGATCATAGAATTCCGTGTCGATTCCGTTTATTATGCCGCTGAGCTTCCCGATGTTGTCGGCAATGATCGAATCCAAACCGTAACCGCCGCCGGAAGTTATTTCCTGCGCATATGACGGGCTTACCGTTGTGAGTCTGTCGCAGCAAACGATCGCTCCTTTCATAAGGTTTATGCAGCCGTTATACTCGACGAGTCCCATGTCGTAACCTTGCAGATCGAAAACGTCACCCAATATCGCCATCGGGAATTTCCCTTGGTATTCGATGTTATGGATGGTAAACACCGTGCGGATGTCCGGATAACGTTCGGCATATGTCGTCGATATATAAACAGGCACCAGAGCCGTCTGCCAATCGTGGGCGTGGATAATATCCGGCACATAGTCGATCAGCTCAAGCACGGCAGGCACCGCTTTTGAGAAGAAAGCGAAACGCTCGCCGTCGTCATAGCTGCCGTATACTTCATCCCTGTCAAAATATCGCTCATTGTCGATAAAATAATAAATGACGCCGTCTCTTTCCAGTTTAAATACTCCGCAGTATTGAGAACGCCAAGACAAATGTACCCAAACGTCTCCCAAAAATTCCATGCCTGACCCGAATTGCCGTCTGACTTTTCGATACAGAGGCGAAATAACGCGCACTTCCGTTTTTTCGGAAACGCGCTTCAGGGCTAACGGCAGTGTGCCGACCACCTGCCCCATTCCGCCCGTAGCTACAAACGGAGCTACCTCGGAGACGGCAAAAAGGATTTTTTGACCGGCTCCTTTTCCTCGGGTTTTTTTCGGCGTTGCTGATTTGTTCATACGCACCCTCCCAAAATAATTCTGTTTACCTTGATTATGATATGAGCCGGTTTTGCCGGCGCCTGCTATACGATCTTGCCTTTCGCGATATATACCGGGTTCGTCTTATAGCCCAACAGTCTGCGGTTCTCGGTGATTATTACCGATTGATCGGTCACGATCCAGTGCAGTTCCGCGTTTGCCCCGACTACCGTGTTTCTCATCAGGATACAGTTGCGGACAACGGCTCCCGCCCGAACATGCACATTACGGAAAATCACGCTGTTTTCCACCTTGCCTTCGATCACGCAGCCGTTTGATACGATGGAATTGTGTATGTCCGCATCCTCGCCGTATTTGGTGGGCGTCGAGTCATAAACCTTTGTGTGGATGCGCCTGCCCCCGCAGTCAAACAGAGGATCTCTTTTGCGCGGATCGAGCATATCGGTATTATACCGGAAAAATGTGTCAAGCGAACGGATGCGCGCCGTATAGCCGTCATGCCGCCAACTCATCACTTTCAGCGACTTCAGCGCTCCCGCAAGAAGCGAGCAGGAAAACTTGGCCACATCGCAGGACCGCTCTCCGGACAAAAGCCTCAAAAGCACCGTTTTCTTCACTATGTACGTTCCGAGGTCGATATTCGCCCGATCGCCGGCCGGCGGCTCGAAAACGATGCCGTTCACGCGCCCGTCACGGTTGATTTTGTATGCCACCGTTTGAGGCCGGTCCTGTTCCTGAAGCGATTTTCTGACGTAAAGAGCGGTCACGTCGGCGCCTTGCGCCTTATGGAACTCAAGCGCGTCTCTGTAGTCTATATTGCATACGACGCTGCCGTCGGTCACCAAAACATTGTCAGTTTTTGTCTCTTCAATAAATATTATCGCGCGCTGAAGCGGTTCGTCCAAAAGCTCGTCATAGGGGCGTTCTCCGCCCGGATAAGGCGGGAAAAATCTTATGCCTCCGCCGGACAGGGCAAGATCCCACTCGCGTCCGGACCCTATATGACTGAGCAGCGTTTGGTATTGGCTGCCCAATACCATGGCGACCGTGTATATACCGGAGTTAACCATGTTGGATAACATGAAGTCAATAAGTCTGTAGTGTCCGGCAAAGTGAACGGCCGACGCCGCGCGGCGAGCGCTTCCGTCGCCGAAAGGCTGAGGTCTCGGGTCCGAAAGGCAAAGGCCTATGTTCATCGCTTGATACACTCCCTTTAATTTCTGCGTCTCACAGGCGCCGCCGCGCCGCGGTTTTCCGCTTTAAGTCCATGACCCCGCGACGACGGTGATGCTTTCGGCTTTTTCTCTCGGTCCGCCGACGGTCTCATTTTCCCCGACGAAACTCCGCTCGTCAAGTATGGCGTATTCGACCCTCGCTCCGCTTTTTACCACAGCGTCGTCCATTATCACCGAGTCGCGCACCACGGCGTTCTTCTCGACAATAACTCCTCTGGAGAGTACGGAGTTCTCCACCGTACCCGATATAACGCAGTCCGACGCCACCAAACTGTTCGCTACCCGGCCTTTCGTGTCGATACAGTGAGGCGGTCTGCTGCGGCTGCGGGATTTTATATCCCAATCGGGAACTCCGAGGGATGTGTTCCTGAGCATATCCATATTGGCGTCCCACAGGCTTTCCAGAGTGCCGACGTCTTTCCAGTATCCTTTAAAGCGGTAGGCGTACATTTTATGCCCCTGCGCCAGCATATCGGGAATGATGTTTTTACCGAAATCGTGGGAAGAGTCTTTGTCCTTGCTGTCTGCCTCGAGCTGCTCCTTCAGCACTTTCCAGTTAAAAATATAAACCCCCATGGATGCGAGATTGTTTTTCGGGACTTTGGGTTTTTCCTCAAAAGTGACTATTTTATCGTTTTCGTCCGTATTCATTATCCCGTAACGGCTTGCCTCCGATATCGGGACCTCTATCACCGAAATCGTGCAGTCAGCTCCGTTTTTTTTGTGGTTTATCAGCATTTTGCCGTAGTCCATTTTATATATGTGATCGCCTGACAAAACAAGGACATAAGCGGGGTCGTATCCTCCTATGAACCTGCGGTTCTGGAAAACGGAGTTTGCCGTGCCGCTGTACCAGTCGGAACGGTCGCCGCTGCTGAACGGCGGCAAAAGAAAAACTCCCCCCGACATCCTGTCCAAATCCCACGGATGTCCCTTGTCGATATAGTCATGCAGAAACATCGGCAGATACTGGGTCAGAACGCCCAGAGTATCGATGCCTGAATTGACGCAATTCGACAGAGTAAAGTCTATGATCCGGTATCGGCTTCCGAAAGCCACGGCAGGCTTGCAAATGTGCTGCGTCAGCGGCATCAGCCGCTCGCCTTTACCTCCCGCCAACAGCATCGCGACGCATTCTTTTTTGTAAACCGACGTAATTAAAGGAATGATCAGCCCTTCTCTCTTCCGTAGTCAAAAAGCTAAACGATTTTTTTAAGAATTCTCAGTCCGTATATCGCCATCGTCGCCGACGCACCGAAAACAAACGGTGGAAAGCGGCGGAGCGGTTATGCGCAGGCTGTAAGGGAAACCGTGCATGGGCATATCCTCAGTGTTGAGGACTCCGTTCTCCAGGCCGAAACCGCCGAATTCTTTGCGGTCGGAACTGAACACTTCACGGTACTCTCCTTTGTCCGGCACGCCAAAACAGTATTCTTCCCGCGTTAGCGGGGCAAAATTTTGCAGCACGATCAACGCGTTGTTTTTCTTGTCGATCCGCATAAAAACAGCAATGCTCTGAGTGTCGTCGTCAGCGCATATCCATTTAAAGCCGTCCCAGCTGTTATCGATCTCCCAAAGCGCAGACGTTTTGAGATAAAACCGGTTCAGAGCCTTAACATAGTCATGCATTTGCCGATGGGCAGGATAATCGAGCAAAAACCAATCGACCTCCGACTCAAAATCCCATTCTTTGAACTGGCCGATCTCACAGCCCATAAAATTGAGTTTTTTCCCGGGATGCATCATCATATAGCCGAAGAACGCGCGCAATCCCGCGAATTTCCATTCATATTCGCCGGGCATTTTATCCAAAAGAGAACACTTGCCGCGGACGACTTCGTTGTGTGATATCGGCAGTATGAAATTTTCGCTGAAAGCGTAGAAAAATGAAAAGGTTATCTTTCCGTGGACCATTTTTCGATAGAGAGGGTCAACGCTGACATAATCGAGCATGTCGTTTATCCAGCCCATGTTCCACTTGAATGTGAACCCGAGCCCTCCTTCTCTCGCCGATTTTGTCACCATCGGCCAGGAAGTGGACTCCTCCGCGATCAGCATGGCGCCGGGCCGGTTTAAAGTGAGCGCGTCGCTCAGGTTTTTCCAAAAAGTGATCGCGTCCGGATCTTCATTCCCGCCGTAAGTGTCCGACTGCCGGTCAGCGCGGTTTTTGTCGCAGTCGAGATAGAGAGTCGAACTCACATCGCACGCCCGCAGACCGTCGGCATGGTAGTACTCGAGCCAGTACACAGCGTTTGATATCAGGAAAGACTGCACCTCGGCGCGTCCGTAGTCAAACCTGCTCGTGCCCCATTCCCTCCGGTCGGGAAAACCGGTATCAACCGCCTCAAAGAGAGGCGTTCCGTCAAATCCGGATAGTCCGTGATCGTCTTGAGGAAACCGCGCGGGCGCCCAGTCAAGTATGACCCCCAAACCTGCTTTGTGGCATCTGTCGATAAACTCCATCAAATCGTGCGGCGTCCCGTACCGCGATGTGGGAGCGAAGTAACCGCATGTGCGATATCCCCAAGAGCTGGCGTTAGCATGCTCCATTATCGGCATAAGCTCAAGATGCGTATAGCCCATCTCGATCAGATACGGCACAACGCTGTCCGCCAATTCAATATAAGTATACGGATTTCCGTCCGGATGTCTGCGCCAGGACCCCGCGTGAAGCTCATAGATGTTGACCGGCCCGGAAAAAGGCGACAGATTTTGGATACGCGCGAGGTAATCCGCGTCTTTCCACTCATAGCCTGTTATATCAAATATTATAGACGCCGTTTTGCCGTCAGTTTCGGCGTGAAAAGCAAAGGGATCGGCTTTCAGCCTTCTTATACCGTCAGGTCCGGTGACGGAATACTTGTATCTGTTCCACGTTTTCACGCCCGTCGCGGACGCTTCCCATGCCCCGTCGTCGGCGATCCTCTCCATCCGCAGATCGGTCTCATTCCAATCGTTCCAATCCCCGACAACGCTGATTTCCGAAGCATGGGGCGCCCAGACGCGAAAAACCGCGCTCTCGCTCGCCTTGTCGAAGTGACATCCGAAAAACTCATGAGCGTGAAAGTTGCTGCCCTGTTTGAACATGTAAACGGGCAGATCGTTTTTGGCTGTCTCGCTGTTCACATCGCCGCTCCTCGAAATAGTTGGTATTCTCTCGCGGACAAGCGCCGCTTACAGCGATTATACAACAATTTGTATGATTCTGCCACAGTTTTATGCAATTTTTAAAAATTTTATCTTTCTGTATACCCTTTCACATAAATAATGTCATCCGACAGTTCGACAAAAGAGGTATTGAAGTGTATGATAAGCGCATCATCTGCGGTGAAAGGATCGGTGATAATTATGCGATGTGTGATCGGATTGGACATTGGCGGAACAAATCTGCGCATCGGTTTGGTGCGGGAAGGCATATTGGAGCGCGCCGCGGTTTTTTCCACCCCGGAAACGTTTGCCGAAGGAGACGAGATCAGGGCGCTCGGCCGGCTTATTTCCGATTTCCGAGGGAAAGACGAGGCCGACTCTGTATCCGTCGGCTTCCCGTCGCCCGTGGGGCCTGACGAAAAAACCGTCTTGAACGCGCCCAATATCATTAAAAAAGACGGCTCCCACGCTTTCTCCGGAAAAAATGTCGCAGATCCGCTTTCCTCGCTGCTCGGCGTTAGGGTGCTCGTCAACAACGACGCCAATCATCTGTTGTGTTTCGACGCGCATACGGCAAAGGCCGGCGGCGTTACGGTCGGCTGCTATATAGGCACAGGATTCGGCGCGGCGGCAATGATAAACGGGCGCTTACTTCAGGGAAAAAACGGCTGCGCTATGGAAGCGGGGCATATACCCTTTTATCGGAGCGACAGGCTCTGCGGCTGCGGCAAGGTCGGCTGCGCGGAATGCCACGCCTCGGGTCGCGCGGCCCGCGAAATGCTCGAGAGCCGTTATCCGGGTAAAAGCTTCGCCGAGGTTTTCAAAGAGCACGGCTCGGACGAGCCGGTCACAGATCTGATACAGGCGATCGCGATCACGACGGCGACGCTCGTCAATCTTTTTGACCCCCACATTCTGTTTTTGGGCGGCGGGACTCTGTCTGAAGATTTTCCGAAGGAACGCCTGAAAAATGAGATCCTGAAAAATACTCTCGCGCCTTATCCGAGGGAAGGCTTGGATATCCGTTTTTCCCGGCACGACGCATACTCCGGCGTAATGGGAGCGGCCTATAACGCGCTTAACACGGAAACCGGGTGATATCACAGCGCCTGAAAAACCAAAACGCATGTCGGCGCGCCGGCGAAATCCGCCCCGCTTATTCCGGTCCGCGTTCAAAACTCAGCCCGGTCCCGCGCTCCGCTCGGCCGATTGAGCTTTTTCAAGCTTTGTGATCGTCTTGAATTCAATAAAAGCAAAAATTATCGCCGACATGATCGCCGCGCTGTCCGATATCGGCCCCGCGTAGACAATACCGTCGAAGCCCAAAAATCTCGGCAGTATCAAAAGCAGAGGGAACAGGAAAAGCCCCTGCCGCGTGACTGTTATGAAAAGCCCCTTATACGCCTTGCCCACGGACGTGAAAAAGTTTGCGGTCAGCGGCTGCAGCCCGAACAGGCAGACCATCATTAAATATATCCTCATATAGCGTTCCGCAAACTGAAAATACAATTCGTCGCCCGTGCCGAAAATGCTGACTATCTGCCTCGGGAACAGCTGAAAACAAGCGAATATCATCATTGAAATAACAACGACGGCTACGGCGGCGCGCTTGTATGTCTCCTTGACGCGGGCGTAGTTTTTCGCCCCGAAATTGAACCCGAAAATCGGCTGGCATCCCAGCGCTATGCCGACATTGAAAGCTATAACGACAATGCTCAATTTCGATATCACACCGACCACCGCAAGGGGGATATCGCTGCCGTAAATACTCGCCGCTCCGTAAAAACGCAGTGTGTTGTTCATCGTTATCTGTATGACCATCATCATAAAATGGTTCGTAAAACCGGGCAGTCCGAGTTTGGCTATGGTTTTGACGCATTCGGCTTTCAGCAACGGAATCTTCCCGGTCAAGTCCGAGTTCTTGAACCGGCGCAAATAACCGAAGGCAATAAAAAACGAAACGATCTGGCTGATGACCGTCGCGTAAGCGGCGCCCGCAATGCCCATCTTCAGGGCAAAAATGAAAATGGGATCGAGGATCATATTCAATACCGCGCCCGAGGCAAGCGTAAACAACGAATATCCCGGGCTGCCGTCGGCGCGTATCAGGTTACTCAGCCCGGTCGCAAACAGTACAAAAGGTATCCCGACTGCGATTATCCTCGTATATGTGACCGCATAAGGAAATATCAGATCCGTCGCGCCGAAGACCCGCATCAGCGGCTCGGTGAGTATAAAAGTCAGTATGCCGATGGTCACGCCGAATATCGCAAGCATCGATATCCCGGTCCCGGCTATATCGGCGGCTTCATCCTTTTTCCCGGCGCCCAAGTGTAAACTGTATTTGGATGAGCTGCCCGATCCGATCATTATGGTTACCGCTATGCAAAGCGTTATTATCGGGAACGTGATATTCGTGGCGGCGTTTCCGAGATAACCTACGCTGCGGCCAATGAACACCTGATCGGTGATGTTGTATATCGCGTTGATAAGCGAACTCGCTATCGACGGTATGGCAAATTTGAGCATCAGTTTGCCTATAGGCTGCGTGCCCAAAGGGTTTTGCGCGGCCGGTTTTTTCCCGCCGTCTGCGGTATCTTTTTGTAAATGTTGCGGATTATCATTCATAATAAGCATATAATACCGGATAAAAAGTCTTTTTCAAGGTTTATTATCAGTTACGCGTCCCATGTGAATACGCTCTGTAGCGTCACGCCCGCAGGACGGATGAATTGTTCAGTATCTGTGAACTGAACAGAAACAAAACGTCCGAGCCCGGAACAAACTCTATGTATTGATCGAGCAGCCGCGAGTCAAGATATCGCAAATCTATGAGTACGACTTTTGAGTAAGCGCTTGCCAAAAGCGGGGCTAAACTTGAGGAAAAAGAATCTCTGAAAAGATACAATTCACGCTCCGTTGCTGCGTTTTTATTCTCCAAAACCACAAGCGGCTGCGCTCCGCGCAGAAAAATATCATAGGGATCGACCCCCGAAAATCCCTCAACGTCGTAAACCGGAGCGGATTCCGCCGCCAGAGTCTTCTCGTTTAAATACTCGGCGGTCAAACCGGGAAAGGAAATATAATACATGCTGTCAGAGCCGGTCGGCAAGGCGACTTGTCCCGCATAGACGCCGAAGAATTCTCCGGCGTACAGTGTCGTACAGCCGCTCATATCGACCTCAACGCCCATTGCCGCGCCGAGCGCGCTTGTGACGCCGCTTATTTTTGTCTGGTCCCAATGGAGATCGGTTTTGTAATAATCGCCTATGCCGAGGGCGTTTGTCAGCGGAATAAACGTAAACTCATCCGAGCTCAGCCTCGACGTCATGATTCGCTCCGCCTCCGCAGGGTCAAAACCCGGGAAGCGGCGCGCTTTGATATAGATGCTCTTGTCGGGAATGAACGAATAATATACGTTCATATCCGAAAGCCCGTCGGCGACTCTTTTGATTTTGTCGGCTGCGAGCTCGACCGAGGCGGAGTCCAAAGCAGCAAACTTTCCCGCGCCTTCGGGAGTAAAATACAGGCCGTCTTTATCGGTTTGCATGAACACGCCGAATACGGCCGCGGCGCGCAGGGTACGAAGTCTCTCGCGCAGCGGTATGTTATCGGCGGCGTATGATTCGAATTTATCAGCAAACTCGCCGGAAATAACAGTTTTCGCGGAAAACACGGGCAGCTTGGCCGGCGCTCTGCGCTCGCTTGTCAGTATTGCCGGCGGTTCTGTTACAAAACCGAGCAGGGGAAAAAAGCCGATGATCATAACGAACACCGCCGCGGTCAATTTTCGGCGGAGTCCGGTCGTTTTTTTGTCCGTAAAACCGCCCCCCTTCAAAATCTGAAATAAATAAACGGATTGAATGAACCGTCCGCCAAATACGCCGTTATCACAATGAGTAAAACGCCGACGCCGACGGCTTCCAAAGCGGCAAAAGGTCTTTTCCGGAGCAGTCGGAGCGCCAGATTTTTAGGCAGCGGCGTGCAGCCGACCGCCGCCAAAACGAGCGGCACAAGATAGCTCCTCAAATAATACAGCGATGACACTCCCGCAGGCCCTGAGATTCCGAACCCGAAAAGCCGCGCCGACGCCGCGCCTATCTGCGAAAAACCCGTACCGTCGAAAAGCACCCAGCTTACCGCCATCAATAACAATACATAAGCATGGCATATAAAACCGGGCGACTTTTCAAGAAGCCTCGATATGAAAAACTTCTCCGCAAGCAGTATCGCGGCAAAATACAGCCCCCAAAGTATATAATTCCAATCCGCGCCGTGCCAGAAACCCGTCAGTCCCCAGACTAAAACAACGTTGAATATGTATCTGGCCCCGCCCTTGCGGCTGCCGCCGAGCGGGACGTAAACGTAATCGCGAAACCAACCGGAAAGCGACATATGCCATTGCCTCCAGAAATCCGATATGCTTTTCGCGGTGTAGGGATAATTGAAATTCTCGGGAAATTTGAAGCCGAACATTTGCCCCAAGCCTATTGCCATATCGCTGTAGCCCGAAAAATCATAATATATCTGAAGCCCGTATGAAATAACATACAGCCACGCGAATAAAAGGCTGTATTCGCCGCTCTGTTTGCAGGCCGCGACGAGCTCGCCCATAACATTCGCTATTAATACCTTTTTCCCCAACCCCGTGACAAATCGCCGCACACCGAGAGAGAAAGCTTCAATACTGTGTTCGCGCCGCGAAAGCTCGCGCGCCACATCCGAATACCGGACGATCGGGCCCGCGATAAGCTGCGGAAATAAAGTGACATAGGCCGAAAAATCCGGCAGACTGCGTCGTACCCCGACCGTGCCTCTGTACAAATCGACGGTATAGCTTATGATCTGGAAAGTATAAAAACTTATTCCGAGCGGCAAGGCATAGCCGAAAAGACCGATCTCGGAGCCAAAGATGCCGTTGACGTTTTTGATAAAAAAATCTGTGTACTTAAAGAAAATAAGCCCGCTCAGGCTGACAACAACAGACGCCGCAGTCGTGACGCGGGCGGCGGGTCTGCCTCTCAGCCTGTCTGTCAGCAGACCGAACGCCCAAGCGGATACACACTGCGCCGCCATTAAAAGGACATATACAGGCTCTCCCCACGCATAGAACACAAGACTTACCGTAAGAAGAACAAGATTTCGAAAGCCGGGCGACCCCTTCGGCGTCGGCGTAATAAAATACAACGCAAGGACTGCCGGCAAAAAATAATAGAGAAACGTCACGCTTGAAAAAAGTATTTTGCTTACCTCCCCTCGCCTTTTTGTTTTTCTCAGCCGGGCAGGAGCAATCCTCCCGGGCCGCCGGGAGACACGCCGCCCGCAGGCCCCGAAAAGAAAACGTCAATTTCGCCCGTCGTGCCGGCGAGTTCCGAAAAAGCGGCAGTAAGAGCATCGATGTATTCGCTTCTTCCGACAGCGAGCAAAACATAATTTCCCGAATCCGTCACGCAGCTTTTTTCCGGAAAAACACATATCCATTTGTTCGAATCGTAATTCGCGGCAATCAATTTTTTTATTTCAAGAGCCGACGCCGGGTCTTTGGCGGAAAACAGCGCGACTTCATGCGCGAAAGTTGAAATAGCCGCTGTCGACAGAACGGCGTCACTGACATATTTATCAAACTCTTCGGAAGTGAGCCCGAGACCTTTGCAGTTGTCAGCCGTTATTGCGGAATCAAACGTCGCGGGAGCGTCTGTTTGTATCATATCCGCCAATTCGCCGAGAATTTCGGCCGGCGCGCCGTTCAGATTTGAATCGTTTGTATCGGCAGGGGCGCCGCCGCCGCATCCGGCAACAGCGATCAAAATCAGCGCCGAGATCGGCAACAGCAACAGTTTTTTCATCAATCTGTGCTCCTCCTTTTAAACTTTATCGTGTCGACTCCCGTCGCTGTAAAGTATAAGCCCGGTTTCCGGCGCTGTCAATATGTCGCCTATTTCGGGCGAAGCCTCTTTCGGGTCTTTTGCCCGGGTTGACAATTACCCGGCGCCGGTATACAGTTTTACCGGGAAAGGATACTGTTATGAAACAAACTCTTCATCCCGCGAAAAGAATCGCCGCCGTACACGATTTGTCCGGTCTCGGAAAATGCTCATTGACCGTCGCGCTTCCCGTAATATCCGCGGCGGGCGTCGAGTGTTCCTGTCTCCCTACGGCGCTCCTGTCAACGCATACGGGAGAATTTAAAAACTTTGTGATCAGGGATCTTTCCGATGACATGCTGCCTATAGCGGAACATTGGTGCTCGGAAGGCGCAAAATTTGACGGTATTTATTCAGGATATCTTGCCTCGCCCCGGCAGGGCAAGCTGCTTGAGGGAGTCATCGCCGGCCTCTCCGATAAAGACACGCTTGTCATAGTCGATCCGGTAATGGCGGACAACGGTAAATATTATCACAATTTTGACCACAGCATGTGCCTTGCGTTCAGGCGTCTGTGCGCCGTTGCGGACGTTATAACGCCGAATGTTACGGAGGCGGCTTTTCTCACCGGCATCGACTTTAAGACCCCGCCGCACGGCAAGGATTACATATCCGCCCTGCTCGACGGGCTCAGTCGCTTCGGTCCGAAAACGATTGCCGTGACCGGAGTCCGGTTTTCCCCCGGAGAGGTCGGGATCGCAGCCGCCGATTTACAAAGCGGCAAGGCATATTGCGTGATGCGCCCCGTACAGCCCGGCGTATTCTACGGCACGGGGGACCTTTTCGCTTCATCTTTCGCGGCGCTTTCCGTTCGCGGCGCCGAACTGCGCGACGCTTTGCATATTTCGGCACGGTTGGTTTCAAACGCCGTGGAACGCAGTATGCTCCGAAACACGCCCAGGCGTTTCGGCGTCGATTTTGAAGGGGCGCTCCCCGGCTACATACGAATGGTGGAAAAACTCTTCCCGAGCCCCGAAGACGAACAAATCGAACTCTGACCGCCGCATCTCCTGCCGGCGGACGGGGACTTTACCGCTTAAGACACACGTGCCGGGCGGGCTGAAAAACCGGAAATAACATGCCTGAAAAAAATATTTGACAAGCAAAAACAATCAATCTATAATATTAAAGCGACTGTGTGAGGCTCCCAATGAAACTTAATCTGCGTGAAATCATAGACATGCCCGGCTCCGGTATGCATTTTGAGTGCCGGCTTGGAACGGATCGCTTGGATTTCCCTTCGATAGACAGATTTGTTTCTCCCCCGGCCGCCGCCGGTGAGATCAAAAACAAGGCGGGCATGCTCACGCTCAAAGCTTGGCTTTCCGCCCGGATGATATGCGTTTGCGACCGCTGCGGCCGCAAGTTTGACAACGCAGCAGAAATCGATATCGACGCTGCTGTGTCCGCCGAGCGCCGAGAAAACGACGATCCGGATATTTATTCGCTTGACGGCGACTTTCTGGATATCGACAGTGTTCTCGAAACAGCGTTTATTCTGAATTATGACGCGAAATGCCTCTGCAGGGAAGACTGTGCCGGATTATGCGGAGGCTGCGGCGTTGATTTGAATACCGGGTCCTGCGAGTGCAAGGTAATACCGGATCCGAGATTTGCCGTTTTGGCGCGGCTTTCGGAAACCGGAGAAATACCGGAATAACAGGACTTATCGGGAGGTGTTTATATGGCGGTACCAAAAGGGAAAGTATCAAAAGCAAGACGGGACAAGAGACGTTCGTCTCACTGGAAACTGGAAACACCCGGAATAACGGCGTGTCCGAATTGCGGTTCTTTTCATTTGCCCCACCGGGTATGTAAGGTATGCGGCAAATACAAAGGCCGCGAGGTCATAGCGGCAGTCGAAGAAAAGCATTAAAAACCTGCGGGGACTCCCCCGCTTGTTTTTTTCCGGATACCGGCTCCGGCGGAAGGAAACGGCTATGAGTTCCGTCATCAAAACGATCGATAAAAAAAGCCCGCTGAAAGGTAAAGTCAAACCCGCAGATCGTTTGATATCGATAAACGGCGCTGAAATAAATGATGTGATCGATTACAAATACCACTCCTATGACGAAAGCCTTTCATTGGAGATCGAGACGCCTTCGGGAAAAAGACGTCTCGTGAAAATCAAGAAAAACGAAGGCGAGGACCTCGGGGCTGCCTTTGACACATATCTGATGGACAATGTAAGGCCGTGCACGAATAAATGCGTGTTTTGTTTCGTTGACCGGCTACCCGGCGGGATGCGTGATTCGCTCTATTTTAAAGACGACGATGTGAGGCTCAGCTTTCTTTCCGGCAATTATGTAACGCTCACCAATCTGTCGGAGAGCGATATACAAAGAATCTGCGACCTCAAGCTCAGCCCTTTGAAAATATCCGTTCACAGCACCGACCCCGCACTTCGCGCCCGTATGCTCGGAAATAAGAACGGAGCCGCAGGTCTTGAGATAATGAGGCGTTTTGCCGCCGCCGGTATCGTGATGGATTGTCAGATCGTATGCTGTTTCGGTCTTAACGACGGCCTGATGCTGCAAAAAAGCATGGAAGACTTGGCCGAGCTCGCACCGGGCGTCGGCAGTGTTTCGATCGTGCCGGCCGGCATAACAAAATTCGGGAACGACCGCTTTCCGCTTATGCCTTTCGACAGGCGGTCGGCAAAAAGCGTCGTTTGCGCCGCTGAGAATTTTTCGGAGGAGTGTCTGAAGAAATTCGGCAGCAGGATTTTTTTCTGTTCGGATGAGTTTTATCTGACAGCGGGCCTTAAGATACCTCCCGACGAGTTTTACGAGGAATACAGACAGCTTGAAAACGGCGTGGGATTGCTCCGTTCGTTTGAAACGGAATTCACGGATGAGCTCGATCTGACAGACCCCGAAGACGGCGATGACCGATCGTTCTGCGTCGCTACCGGCGCTGCCGCAGCTGAATCTTTGCGAAATCTTATACTGACAGCATCCGGAAAATGTGGTAAAATACACGGAAAAGTATTCGCTGTCAGAAATGATTTTTTCGGAGAGAGCGTTGACGTCGCCGGCCTTGTCACGGGAGGGGACCTTATCGCTCAGCTTAAAGACCGGCACACAGGTGAAAGGCTCATCATACCTCAGACCATGCTCAGGCACGGAGAAGGCGTGTTCTTGGACGATATAACGCTCAAAGAAGCGGAGCATGTTTTGGGGATACCGATACAGGTCGCAGCTCCGCGCGGCGATGTGTTTTTACGCGCGATACTCGGCGATCGATCATTATTTGATAATTAAGGAGATAAACGTGAAACCCGTCGCAGCTATCGTGGGTCGGCCGAATGTGGGCAAATCCATGCTTTTTAACAGACTCATCGGCCGCCGGCTTTCCATAGTCGAAGACACTCCCGGGGTCACCAGAGACAGGTTGTACGCTCAGTGCGAGTGGAACGGGCGGATATTTGACCTCATCGACACCGGCGGAATAGAGCCGTCGGCTGAAGACGATATCACGGCGCTGATGCGAGAGCAGGCCGAAACAGCCATTGAAGCGGCGGATATCGCGATACTTGTGACAGACGCGGACGCCGGCGTGACTTTTACCGACAAAGATGTCGCCCTGATGCTCAAACGGTCGAAAAAACCTGTCATTCTCGCTGTAAACAAAGCGGACCGGACAGGCGGAGACGATCCGCGAATATATGAATTTTACAGTCTCGGACTCGGAGACCCCCTTCCGGTTTCCGCCCTGCACGGACACGGCACGGGGGATCTGTTGGACCTGATAACTTCCCGGTTCCCCGAAGAAACCGAATACGACGACGAGACGCCGGGAATAAGAGTTGCGGTCACAGGGAAACCGAATGTCGGAAAATCATCTCTCGTCAATCTGATCTTGGGCGAAAACCGCATGATAGTCAGCGACATAGCCGGGACAACGCGCGACGCTGTGGATACGCCGTTTGAAAATAAATTCGGCAAATATGTTTTCACCGATACTGCCGGAATAAGGCGCAGAGCCAAAATAACCGGCGGTATCGAAAAGTTTTCGGTTCTGCGCGCCCGCATCGCTGTCGAACGCTCTGACGTTTGCCTTATCATGACGGACGCCCGCGAGGGAATAACCGAACAGGACACGAAAATCGCGGGGTTGGCGCACGAAGCCGGCAAAGCCGGCATAGTCGTTGTCAATAAATGGGACCTTATGGAGAAAGATTCCAAGACAATGGATAAAAAGCGCAAAGAGGTTCTCCGGGACCTCAGTTTCATGTCTTACGCTCCGGTCATCTTCATTTCCGCGCTGACCGGCGAGCGTACCGTCAAGCTTTTTGACCTTATCAATATGGTGAACGAACAAAGCTCAAAGCGGATATCAACAGGTTTGCTGAACGACGTGCTGGCGGACGCGCAAGCAAGGATGCAGCCGCCGGCTGACAAGGGAAAACGACTTAAGATCTACTATATCACGCAGACCGGCGTCAAGCCGCCGAATTTTGTCGTATTTGTCAATGACCGCGAGCTTTTTCATTTTTCTTATCGGCGCTATCTTGAAAATCAGATCAGAGGCGCTTTCGGCTTTGAAGGAACTCCCGTCCGTATGGTAGTAAGGCAAAAGGGGGACAGAGAAGAATGATGGTTTTATACTTGACCCTGATCGCGCTGATCGCCTATTTTCTCGGCGGTATCAACGGTTCCATTATTGCCTCCAAATACATATTCAGACGCGACATACGCGATTTCGGCAGCGGGAACCCGGGACTGACCAATTTTTACAGGACTTTCGGTAAAGCCGGCGTCACTTTGGTATTGGCTGTTGATATACTCAAATCGGTTTTCGCGCTTGTTGCCGGCGGGCTGCTTTTCGGTATTACGGGGCATGAATTGATCGGCAAGCTGTTTGCCGGGTTTTGTCTGATACTCGGGCATATGTACCCTGTATATTATAAATTCAGAGGCGGTAAGGGCGTGCTTTGCTCCGGAGTGGTCGTTCTTATGATGGACTGGCGGGTGGGCATAATATGCTGGCTCGTTTTCGCGGCTGTTGTTTTAATAACTCGTTATGTTTCGCTTGCTTCCATGCTCGCCGTTTTGTGCGCTCCCATAGGCATGATCTCATTTTACGGTTGGCTTGAGTTTGTTTTGGCTCTCTTCAGCGCTCTTGCGGTACTGCTGAAGCATAAGGATAATATTATGAGGCTCTATTCCGGCGCCGAAGCAAAATTCGGAATAAAAACCGAAGGTAAAACCTGATGCCCGTCCCCGCTTCGGGGCGGTGAGTATCGACCCTTAATCAATGAAAGGAACGGTCATGGTCATGAAATACAAAAACTGTAAAAACATCGGTAAAAATGTATCGCTGCTCGGAATGGGCTGTATGCGCTTCCCTTTTAAGGACGGCAGCATAGATTTTGAGCCTGCGGAGGAAATGATCGATTACGCGTACGCGAACGGTGTGAACTATTTTGATACGGCATATGTTTACGCCGACGGGGAATCGGAACGCACCGCCGGCCGGGCTTTGGAAAAATATCCGAGGGAGAGCTTCATGCTGGCGACAAAGCTGCCCAACAGGAAAGCGAAAAGCAGCCGGCAGATATCGGACACTTTTGAGGAACAGCTTGAAAGATGCAGAGTTGATTATTTCGATTTTTATCTGCTGCATAACGTGAATGAAAGAAGCTTTGATGATTTTTCGGCCGACCATGTTCTTGCGGCTCTCGATGAATTAAAAGCGCGCGGAAAGATAAGGCAGTTGGGCTTTTCCGCTCACGCGTCCGCTGAAACGATCGAGCGCTTTACCGCTGTGCGGGAATGGGATTTCGGCCAGCTGCAGATCAATTACTTCGACTGGGACTATCAAAACGCAAAGGCCAAATATGATGTATTGACCCGTCGCGGAATACCGGTCATCGTTATGGAGCCCGTGCGGGGAGGCCGTCTTTCGCAGCTTTGCCCGGAAGCGGCGGCTTTGCTGAAAGCATACGCGCCCAATAAAAGCACTGCGTCTTGGGCGATAAGGTTCGCTGCAGAACTGCCCAACGTTTTGACCGTGCTGAGCGGCATGAGCACGCTTGAGCAGGTGATCGACAATGTCAACACCATATCCGGCTTTACGCCTTTGTCGGACAAAGAACACGAGATTTTGTTAAAGACGTCTGCAGAACTGAAACGCAGTATGCTTTTGCCGTGTACAAAATGCCGTTATTGCGACGGATGCCCCGCCGGCATTGACATTCCCGGAGTGCTCAGCGCATACAACGACTATCTGCTCTCGGAGTTTCCGCTGGATCTTATGCCGCTGACGCGGCTCCCCGAAGAGAATAAACCGGACAAATGCACAAGCTGCGGTCTCTGCGTTGAAGCCTGTCCGCAAAACATCGACGTCCCGGGATTTATGAGCAAAACAGCAAGCGAAGTGCAAAAAATCGTACCGCCTTCGTTAGACGTGTAGCCTCACATACCATCGGCGGCGGGAGATTTACCGCGCCGATCCCCCTCAAGGGGAGTTCTCGGACAGTATCCGAGTACTGTCCCCCGGGCAGAGGGGCGTCCCCCGGCGGTTTATATTGACAACGCGGCGTATACATGTATAATGGTAAAGTCTGTTTAACGGCTTATCCTTGCTCTCATGTAACCGTGAGGGCCATCAGTCCGAAAGGAGGTGCTGAAATGGCAAAGACAACCGAAAAATATGAGCTTATGTACATCATCAATCCCAACCTCACAGAGGAGGAAACAGCTGCCGTCATCGAAAAGTTCAAGACGCTTGTTGAGCAGAACGGCACGCTTGACGAAATGGAGGAGCAGGGCAAGCGAAAGCTGGCTTATGAGATCAACTTCATTTCCGAGGGTTTTTATGTCCTGATGAAGTTTACGTCCGCGCCTGATTTTCCCGCCGAGCTTGACCGTGTGCTGGGAATCACGGACGGCGTTATGCGAAGCCTCATCACGACGCGCGGGGAGTAGAGAGGAGAAAACAAAATGCTGAATCATATTGTTATCATGGGCAGACTCACCCGCGACCCCGAATTGCGCTACACCCAGTCCGGAACGCCGGTGGCCGGTTTCACATTGGCTGTCGACAGGGATTTCACGTCCCGTGAAAGCGGTGAAAAACAAACAGATTTTATTGACGTCGTCGCCTGGCGGCAGACCGGAGAATTCGTTTCCAAGCACTTTTCAAAAGGGAGCATGGCTATTGCCTCCGGACGTCTGCAGATACGCGAATGGACTGACCGCGAAGGAAACAAGCGCAGAAGCGCGGAAATTGTCGCGGATAATATCTATTTCGGCGAGAGCAAAAGAAAGAGCGACGGAACGGAATCATATCGCGGCGGGACCGCGCCGTCGGATTTCGGCGAATATGACAGCATCCCCAAGCCGGGATCCGCTTTTGCGGAGCTCGACGACGCAGACGGCGAATTGCCGTTTTAAAAGGAGGTTTAAGCTTTGGCTTTTGACAGAGAAAAAAACAAAAACCGTAAACGCAGGAGAGTTTGCCAGTTTTGCGCGGAAAAAAGTCAGCATATCGACTATAAGGACATCGCCAAACTCAAGCGCTTTATGTCAGAGCGCAGCAAAATCCTGCCGAGACGCACGACCGGAACATGCGCGATACACCAGCGCCGGCTCACCGACGCGATAAAGCGCGCGAGGCAAATTGCGCTTTTGCCGTATGTAACTGACTGAAAGAACAAAAAAGAGACGCCCGCTCCCGGGCGTCTCTTTGCGTTTTTCGTATATCAATCGGGAAATTCGGCGTCCAAGCTGTCGTCGTTAAAGACCCAGTCGCGCACGTTTGTCACGGTTGACGACCCCTCTCCGGTGCGGGCAATTATCTTTGTAATTCCCGAATTGATGATGATCCTGCGGCACATGGTGCAAGAAGTCGTATCCGTTAAGAGTTTTCCCGTTTCAAAATCCCGGCCCACCAAATACATTGTCCCGTCGAGCATGTCGCGCCGAGCCGCGGATATCACGGCGTTTGCTTCCGCGTGGACGCTTCGGCACAGTTCGTAACGCTCGCCGGACGGAATATTGAGTTTTTGCCTTGTGCAATAACCGTAGTCGCTGCAATTCTTTCGTCCGCGCGGCGCGCCGTTGTAACCGGTCGAGATTATTTCGTCATTTTTAACTATTATGGCCCCGTACATACGCCTGATGCAAGTTGAGCGCTGCAGCACAGCGTCCGCCAGATCCAAATAATAATCTGTTTTGCTTTTTCTGTTATCCATTTCCGCATTCTCCTCCCGAACAGTCCGGATCGTTTTTATAGTATATAACCCGGCCGCGCAAGTCAAGAATAATGTATAAGTCTGACCGGAAAAACCTGAAATAAGGGACGACGCAATGAAAACGAATTACATGAAAGAACAAGACGCTCTGCTCGATAAACTCGGCGGAAAAAAACCCGGGCTGCTGTTACACTGCTGCTGCGGGCCTTGCGCCTGTCCCGTATTTGAATTATTGCAGGAACGCTTTGAAATCACCGCTTTTTATTTTAACCCGAATACCGGTCCGCAAGAGGAGTATCTGAAGCGGCTCTCGAGCCTGAAACAGCTCATCTTATCGGCGCCGTACAGCATCCCGCTCATTGAAGGAGAAACGGACAGCCGGGAGTTTGACAAACTCTCGGCGGGTCTTGAAGCGGAAAAAGAAGGCGGAAAAAGATGCGAGGCGTGTTTTCGGCTGAGACTTGAAAAAACGGCGCGCACGGCAAAGGAGCTCGGTTTCGAATATTTTTGCACCACTCTCACGACGTCGCCGCGAAAAGACCCGGAAACAATAAACGCCATCGGCTCGGAGCTTGCCGGGCGCTTCGGCGTTTTATGGCTGCCGTCGGATTTTAAAAAAAGAGGCGGATACTTGCGCTCCGCGGAGATGTCCGAAAAATACGGACTCTACAGGCAAAACTATTGCGGCTGCGAATACAGCCGCCGCCCGATCGCGCCGTGAGCTTCGGGCAACAGGCCAAGGACACAGCGCCGGCAGATCCGAACCAAATCCGAGCGCCGATAATAAGCAGGTCTCCGAACACCCTGCATATAAAAAACGGAAAGGGAAGCAATACAAAATGAGTGTTTCCGCCAGAAAGATCGTTTTTGCCGCGGTCACGGCGGCGGCGTACGCGGCTTTGACCATGTTGCCGCCTTTCTCACTGATAAGCTACGGAGCGGTGCAGTTTCGCGTTTCGGAGGCGCTCTGCGTCCTGCCCTTTTTTATCCCGTGCTCCGCTTGGGGGCTTTTTATCGGCTGTGCGACCGCGAACCTGATCAGCGCCGCCGGTCCCGCTGACATTGTTTTCGGCTCGGCGGCAACGCTTGCGGCGTCGCTTTGCGCGGCCGGCGTCGGCAAAAGGGCTAATGCAGCTGAAGCGGAAGGCAAACCTAAGGGCAGAATGCGGTACCGGGTCGCTGTTTGCACCTTGCCCGTCGTTTTTAACGGGCCGGTCATCGGCGCGGTCCTCGCTTATACTTCATCGTCGCCCGGCGCTTTTTTGCCGAGTTTTGCGCTCTTCGGAGCACAGGTCGCACTCGGCGAGGCCGGCGTCATGTTTGCTTTGGGACTGCCGCTGATTCGTCTTCTGCCGAAAATCGGGGCCTTTTCAGCCGCAGCGGAAAAATTCCGTTGACAAAGCGCGGGCGCAAGGCTAAAATAAAAGCGAAAAACTCAATAATCAGGGGGAGCCGGGTAGTCCCGGCTGAGACGGAGCCAAATGAAGTTCCATACCCTTGCGCCGGGCACTCCGGCGCTGAACCTGATCCGGATAATGCCGGCGTAGGGAAACGGGATTGCGAATTCATTCCGCGGGTTCTTTAAGACCCGCGGTTTTTGTTTCCCTCAGATACCGATCAAGGAGAGACAACAATGAAAAACATGAAAGTCCGCGCGCTCTGTGAGGGAGCGATAATGGTCGCTCTTGCTCAAATACTCGAATACATCAAGCTTTATCAGCTGCCTTACGGCGGTTCCGTGACTTTTGCCATGATACCGCTTGTGTTGTTTGCCGTCCGTTGGGGGCTCTCGCGCGGTCTTATCGCTGGGGTCGCCCTCGGACTTTTGCAGCTCGCGCTCGACGGAGCCTATGCCTATACGTGGCAATCCATGATACTCGACTATCTGCTCGCCTACGCGGCGCTCGGTTTTGCCGGTCTCTTCAAAGGAAGAAAATCCGGCGTATTCTGCGGTGCGTTTGTCGGCGCGCTCGCAAGATACGCGGTACACGTTTTAAGCGGCGTTTATGTCTGGGCCGCGTATATGCCCGAGGTGTTTTTAGGGCTTCCCATGGGGTCTGCGTGGATCTATTCTCCGCTGTATAACGCTGTGTATATGGGGCCGAACCTTGCCGTCTGCCTTGTCGTGTTCGGAATCCTGTATAAACCGCTCTATAAATACATAACGGCGAAAGATATTTAAAGCAGGCTCTCAAACCTGATCTTCCGCTGTATTTCGTCCCGCTCGGGCGGCGATCGCGAAATACATGAAATAGCGGTCGATTTTGTCGGCGTCCTCGACGAATGTTCCGTCGAAAAACAAACGTAAAAATTCATCGCGCGCGCGCAGCACTTCTTTCAGCCGGTATGAATATCCGGTACATGACAGGACTTCGGCTGTGGCGCTGAACAGATCTATCGCGCGATTTATCGCGCGCGTCTCACGGCCGGCGTTTCCGTTTCTGTGCGCTGTTATGGCTCCCCCTACCTCAGCGCCGATATTGCCCATCTGCTCTTCAAAAGTCAGCCGGGCCCATCGCACTCTGTCAAATCTGTATTCATCCATCGATTTTTTCCGCCACTATTTCGTATATAAGCTCCCTGATTGCCGGGTTATCGACGCCTCGGGAACGGTTGTTTTGCGCGGGCCTTATATTTATCATTGAGTCAAACTCCACGAAATCATCCGTTCCGAAAGATTCGGGCCAAAGGTTAATACCCCAAAGATCCGCTTGCGCTGAGCCTTTTTCGAGCAAAAAATATTCCTCATCCGAGTGAAGTCCCGCGCCTGCGACAAGCAACCGCCGCGCAACGTCGATAACACATTTCACAAGAGGGTCCGACATATTTGAACCCATAGCGCATAACTCGTCGATCGTGATTTTCTCGACAATTAACATCGGATGCGCTCTCTAACAGCCTTTTGCGTTTTGGCCGCCGTCTATGGAGATGACAGAGCCGTTTATCCATTTTGCCTCGTCGGTCGACAGAAACACGGACAGATATGCCACATCTTCCCCGGTGCCCAAGAAATTACAGGGAATAAGCCCCAAGACCTTGGTGCGCTCTCTCGGGTCTCGTTCGAATACTTCGTCCAAAAGCGGCGTTTTGCACATCCCGACGCAAAGAGAGTTCGCGCGGATGCCGTCCTGCGCGTGGTCGATGCAAAGCTGCTTCGTATAACCGTTTACCGCGTGCTTCGCCGTCACGTAAGCGACGCCGCCGTCGGTGGCGTTCAGGCCGGCGATGGACGATATATTTATAATAACGCCCGATTTCTTTTTGAGCATTTCGGGCAGACAGGCGCGGGTCATCATAAACACGCCCTTAACGTCCACGTCCAGCATTTCATCCCAGCCTTCCGGCGTTTGATCGAGCGTTTTTTTGAAAAAATCAAAAACGCCCGCCGTGTTGCAGAGCACGTCAACAGTCCCGTATGTCTTGATTGCGAGTTCAGCCAAGGCGACGCAATCTTCGTTGCGGGAGACGTCCGATATAAGTCCTGTGGCTTTGTCGCCGTTGTCCTTGATGGTTTTCAGGACCAGGTCCATACGCTCGGCGTTTCTGCCTCCGCAAACCACTCTCGCCCCTTCTTTTGCCATGACGATCGCCTGAGCCTTTCCGATGCCGGACGTCGCTCCCGTCACTATGACGACTTTGTTCTCCAAACGTTTCATACACACGCTCCTTCCAAAAATACACAATGCCTGAAAGCGGGAAAATACAGGCACAGATTTCGCTTTAACTTTAAACAATAAGCTTATGAAAGTCAATTTTTTTCCGGCCGGAGGCATCCCCTCGCTTCGGCCGGGCCTTGTTTCTTCGGACAGAAGCTGCGGAAATCAATCCGACGCGCCGAGGTCCTGACGTATTTTAACGGTCACAGTTTCCTCATAACATGAGAAGCAGGCCTCGACACGCTCTGTATCTGCGGCCGGGAAGATCGCGCTGACAAGCGGCATAATCACAAAGCCGGCCAGCATGGCAAAGGCTCCGGCATTTATGGGCGATTGCAGAAGCACAGGGAACGAGCTTCTGAAAAGTATGTTCGCGCTCATAAACAGGCAGCTGAACAAAAAGCAGCAGCACACCGCCGCTTTGCTTGAGCGTTTAAGGTACAATCCGAAAAGGAAAGGCGCCAAAAACGCCCCGGCAAGCGCTCCCCACGATATGCCCATGAGCTGCGCGATAAAGGTGACGCCGCTTTTGTATTGAACGGCCGCTATGACCGCCGAGATGAGGATGAACACTACGATAAGCAGTCTTATTGTGAGAAGCTGCTTTTTTTCGTTCATATTTTTTATTATATTGCCTTTGAGAAAATCAAGCGTAAAGGTCGAGGACGAAGTTATGACAAGAGAGGACAAAGTGGACATGGACGCCGAGAGGACAAGCACGATGATAACGCCTATCAAAAGCGGCGAGAAGCCCGAGAGCATGGTCGGGATGACCGAATCGTAACCTGAAGCCGCCACGTCGATGACCCCGGAGTAAAGTCTGCCGAAACCGCCTAAGAAATAGCAGCCTCCGGCTATCACGACGGCGAAGAACGTTGAAATAACGGTGCCTTTGAAAATCGCTTTTTCCGACTGTATGGCATAAAATTTCTGCACCATTTGAGGAAGCCCCCATGTGCCGAGCGAGGTGAGTATCACGACCCCGAGAAGATTGAGAGGATCCGGGCCGAAAAATGACGCGAACACCCCGGGCGACGAGGACACGCTCATGTCTTGCGCCCGGGACAGCGAATCTATCGCCGCGGCGAAGCCTCCGTTGTCGCTCAGCACAGCGCCAATGACAGCGACTATCCCGACAAGCATTATTATGCCCTGTATGAAGTCGTTGACGGCGGTCGCGAAATAACCTCCCGCTATCACGTATACGCCGGTCAAGATCGCCATCGCCGCGATACATACGGTAAAATCAACGCTGAAAGCCATAGCGAAAAGCCGGGACAGGCCGTTGTAAAGCGAAGCTGTGTACGGTATCAGAAAAATGAATATAATAACCGAGGCTCCGACCTTCAGTCCCTTCGAGCCGTAGCGGGCGCCGAAGAATTCGGGCATGGTCGCGGATCTCAGATGCCTTGTCATTATCCTCGTGCGACGCCCGAGTATCACCCAAGGCAATAAAGAGCCGATAAGCGCGTTCCCGAGCCCTATCCATGTCGACGACAATCCGAATCTCCAGCCGAACTGACCCGCGTATCCGACGAAAACCACGGCTGAAAAATACGAGGTCCCGTAAGCGAAGGCGGTGAGCCAAGGGCCGACGGACCGCCCTCCCAGAACAAAACCGCTCACGTCGGCGGCCTTGCTTCGGAATCGAAGACCGATAAAAACAGTAACGGAGAAGAAGACAACGAGCAGGAATACTTTGATGAACACTTCAGACACACCTTTCATTTTCCGGAAAAGACGCGAAAAAACCGCCTCCGGACGTTTATTATCCGAGGGCGGCTGAATAACCGCGGTACCACCTCAGTTCCGCGCGGCCTCGCGGCTCACGCGCTCAAAGAGTACAGTCATACTCCGTTCGCTGTAACGGGCGATCCCGTCGCGGCCTACCTGCATGGGTCCGATGTGTTTCGGCGCGCGGCTCTCGGGATGTATTCGCCCGATCTTTCCCCATCGGCTTTCACCGGCCGCCGACTCTCTGAGAGGATCTGTATCAGGTTACTTTTTCCCGGTCATTGCCTTTGTTCGGCCTATATTAACCCAAAATCCGCTTATTGTCAATATCAACGCCCCCGGTCGCGATAAACAAAAATAACTCCGGGGAAAAAGCCATATTCGTTACAATATCCAAAACCGGATCATTCCCTGTCTACACCGCGGAATTTCGTGTCCGGCTCCTTCAAGGCTACGCCTTTTTTTGGAACATCCAAATCCCGAACAGGATGATCGCGCCGCCGACAGCGGTCCCCCAGTCCGGTACCTCATGAAAAAGAACAAAGGCGAGCAAGGTCGCGATAAACGGCGGAAGATACAGGAAATTCGTCACGTCCGCGGTACGTTTGGCAAGGGAGAACGCCTTTGACCAAAACAGATAAGCGACGGAGCTTGAGCAAGCGCTGAGATAAATAAGGGTCACAACAGCCGCCGGAGCCGCCGTGAGCGTGTCGCGTACGGCGGCCGGCAGAAAAGGTATCATAAGAACAGAGGCGGCGGCCAAGCTGTAAGCGCTGCACTGCAGCGGCGCGTAACTCCGGGTCAGCTTCCGCTGGATCAGATTATAAGAACTCAAAAGAGCCGCGGCAAGCAAGACCCAAAGCACGCCGATGTTGATCGACAAAACGCCGTTCCAAAGCATAAGTATCAGTATCCCGCCGAAGGAGACGCCCGTGAAGACCCAGCCCAAGGGGCGTATGCGCTCTTTAAAGAAAAAACGCGCGAGCACAGCGGCAAAAACAGGGCCGGCAGACATCACCACATTGCCGGTGGCGGCGGTCACCATTGAAAAACCAATATTGAAGACAGTGGTGTAAAATGTAAACCCGACCGCTCCGGCGACAAAAAATATCGGTATATCGCGCGGTTTGGGCGGGGGCATTTTTTTGACGAAACAAACGATCAGCAAAATGATCGAGGCGATCCAACAGCGGGCGGCGGCAAGCGTAACGGCGCTGTAACTCCCGTATGTAAGTCTGAGCAAAACGGACGCGGAAGCCCAAAAAAACACAGTCACCAACGCAAATATCCAATATTTTTGTCTCATGCGAATAATTCCTTTTTAACCGGCTTTTGGATTCGAAAGAGGCCGACGCCCTGTCATTCGGCGCCGTAGTCCTCTTGCGACAAAACGGCCTTGGCCTCCTCGCGGGTCAGTATTCGGCGGCAGAACAGCAAAGAGAGCGGGACGGCGACTATGCCGGCAAAGATTTTTGCCGCTATCATGGGCGGCAGCATTTCGGGAGCGTATACGCCGATAAATCCCAAATGAGCGCCTAAAACGTTGGCCGCCGAGGCTACGACGGCGGCGAACACGACTTTTCCCTTGTTGTTCATTTTATGGAAGTCGATATACCCCGCGACTACCGTGCATACGCTCAGCAGTATAGCGATGAGCGAATAGTCGTCTATCCCCATACGTTCGGCAAGCCTGTGCAGAGGTTTTCCGAAAAGCGCGCGAATGACCCTGGTCATGGTCAATATCCCGGCGATCGTAACAAGTACGGTGCCTATGACCGAAAACCCCTCCGAGAGAGGGTTGAGTCCCTTGACCAAAGTAAGGCCCGTCAGTTTTTCGATCACGGCGAGCGTCAGGCCGGTCAAGATCATGAGCATTATAAGCCGCCCGAAAATCACAAAAGCCCTGATCGCGAAATCCGGGACTTTCCACAGCAGGAAGATAATAATGAGCGTAATGACTATCGGCACAGTCATGTTCAGCAGAAGCAGCCGAATATCGAGGGCCGCGACCAATCCGCCCGCTATACAGGCAAAAGGAGTGGAAATAAGCCCCGACATGCAGCCTATCGAGAAGTAGCGGTGATCGCGCTTTTTTATGATTCCCAAAGCGCTCGGTATGCTGAAGGTGATAAGCCCGCCTATCATGGCGCAAACGACGCAGCCCGCCCAAGCTCCGACGGCGGCGTTGTCGGCGACCGCCATCGCCGTGCGGTATCCGCTGTCCGGCGCGAAGAGCAAAGCCGGGAAAACAGCGGGGTCCGCGCCTATGAAACGAAGCACGGGGCCGACGACGGGCAGACACGCGACGCCTATAAACGGCGCGATGCAGACATTTCCGACCGAAGCCAAAATGATGGGTCCCGCCATATTGAAAGCGCGCTTGAATTCCGCGCCGAGTCCGAAACGGCTGTTTAAAAAATAGTCGATCGCGCCCAGAACAAAAAACACGCAGGTTATCACCATGATGATCTGTTTTATGACCATAAAGCGCGCCTCCTTTCCCCGATTTCGAACGCCGGCGGCCGGTTTGAAGCGGCCGGCCGCTCCCGCCGCGCCGACAGCCTTCGCCTTATTTATTATAAGCGCGGCGGTCGACGAATGCAAGCATTTGCCGTATCCCGCGCCTTCGCTCCGTTGAAGATAAAAACACGCCCGGCCGGCTCTGCGGACAAAGCCGCGCGTTTTACCCGGGCCGTTTCCCGGGCAGAATTTCTATCCAGTAACCGTCGGGATCGTTTATGAAATAAATGCCCATATCATGGTTTTCGAAGCAGATCACACCGAGCTCCTCGTGTCTCCCGCGCGCCTTTGCCGCGTCTTCCGGCATAAAGGCAAGATGATACTCGCACTCGCCGAGGTCATAGGGTTTGTCCCTGTCTTTGAGCCATGTCAGTTCCAAGGTAAAATCGCTTGAGCCGTCGCCCAAAAAGACGAGCCTGAAAGAGCCGTCATCGGCTTCGATAAAGCGCGTCGGTTCAAGGTCCAAGGCTTCGGCATAGAATTTAAGGCTCTTTTCAAGATCGAGGACGTTAAAATTGAAGTGGTTGAATTTAAACACGATCTTCTCCTTTTCAGCTTAAAGCAGATTTCTTTGTATTTTTCCGCTGATAGTTTTAGGCAATTCCTCGCGGAAGACCACTATCCTCGGATATTTATAAGGGGCGGTCTTCTTTTTTACATACTCCTGTATTTCCTTTTTCAGTTCTTCCGTGCCTTGCGTACCGTCCGTCAGAACAACGCTCGCTTTGACTATTTGCCCGCGCGTATCGTCCGGTACCGCCGAAACGCCGCATTCGAGCACATAGGGCAGCTCCATTATGACGCTTTCTATCTCAAACGGCCCTATGCGGTAGCCGGAGGATTTTATCAGATCGTCCACCCGGCCGACATACCAGAAATAACCGTCCTCGTCCCGCCAGGCGGTGTCTCCCGTGTGATACAGCCCGTCGCTCCAAGTCTCCCCGGTTTTTTCATCATCCATGTAATACCGGTAAGCGAGGCCGCACGGCAGGCCCTTATCAATTTTGATAACGATCTCGCCCACCTCTCCCACGTTCACGCTCTTCCCGTCGCTGTCCGTCAGGTCAACATCATACAGCGGCGTCGGCTTGCCCATGGAGCCGATACGAGGCTTGGTCCCGACAAGGTTTCCGATGATCACCGTGCTCTCGGACTGCCCGAACCCCTCCGTTACGGACAAACCGGTGGCTTTTTTGAATTGGTGGAAAACCTCCGGATTCAGCGCCTCCCCCGCAGTCGAGGCGTGTTCTATCGCGCTCAGATCAAATTTCGACAGATCCTGCTTGATAAAAAACCTGTACATGGTCGGCGGGGCGCAGAAGGTCGTTATTTTATATTTGGCGAACATGGGCATTATGTCATTCGCGTCGAAACGGTCAAAATCATAGGTAAAGACCGCCGCCTCACAGAGCCATTGCCCGTAAAGCTTGCCCCACATCGCTTTTGCCCAGCCGGTATCGGAGATCGTAAAATGCAGGCCGTCCGGATTAACGCAATGCCAGTACTTCGCCGTGATGAAGTGGCCCAAGGGATATTTGAACGAATGAGCGGCCATTTTGGGATGCCCGGTCGTGCCGGATGTAAAAAACATCAGCATCAGGTCGTCCCCGCACGGATCCATGCCGCCGGACGCGCGCACGAACTCGTCGCCGAACAGGCGGAATTCCTCGTCAAAATCGTGCCAGTTTTCCCGCGCGCCGCCCACGATGATTTTTGTTTGCAGCGTCGGGGACGTCTTTGCCGCGGCGTCGACTTCGTCTGCAGTCGTGCCGTCCGACGTGCACAAAACCGCCGATATGCCGCCCGCGTTGAAGCGGTATTCAAGGTCCCCGGCCGTCAGCTGCACGGGGGCGGGGATAGCGACAGCGCCTATTTTATGCAGACCCAACATCGAAAACCAAAATTGATAGTGTCGCTTGAGTATCAGCAAAACCCTGTCTCCCCGCTTGATTCCCAGCGACTTGTAGTAGTTGGCGGCCCTTGACGAATAACGGCTCATATCCCCGAAACTGAAATAGCGCTCGGTTTTTCGGCCGTCGACGTGCAGCATCGCGAGCTTGTTCGGCTTCCGCCGGGCAATGGCGTCAACCACGTCAAAAGCGAAATTGAACTTATCCTCGTCTTTAAAGGATATTGATTTCAACGCGCCGTTTTTATCTTCTTCGGTTATTATGAAGTTTTCGTATACCGGGGAATATCCGGGTTCCTCTGAACTCTTTCGCGTTTTTTGCTCGAGCGGCGCTTCAACAGCCGGCTCTTCCCGCAAACCCGCTCCCGCGGGATTCAATACGATCGCGTAAAAAATGCAGTCCTCCCCGCCGACGGCTATCATTCCGTGAGGGGTCGCGCTGTCGTAATAGATAGTATCTCCCTCGTTTAAGGTCTCTGTATGATCTCCCACCTGCACCTTGAGCCTGCCTTTTATCACGAGGTCGAATTCCTGCCCCTCGTGTGTGGTGAGCTCGATATCTCTGTTTTGCTGTTCGGGCATAAACTTTGCCGTAACACACAGCGGTTCGGCTGCCCTGTTCTTAAAGAGCGGAGCCATGTTGAAGTATTCCAGTCCCCGCGCCTTATCGATTCGCTGCCCCTCTCCTTTTCTCGTCAGCGTATAAGAACTGAGCTTTGGGCTCGCTCCTTCTATAATATCGGTGACGTCAACGCCCAAAACAGTCGCGCAGCGGTAAATAAACGCGAAATTCAAGTCGACAGACCCCGCCTCGCAATCCTCGTATTCGGATTCCGCGACCCCCGCTTTCGCGGCCATTTCCGCCGTGCTCAGACCTTCGATCTCGCGCAGTTCCTTTATACGCCCGGCCATTTCCCTCAGTTTTTGCTTTATCTCCGGTTCGGTCATCCGGTCCATGATATATCCCCCCGATAATTATTTAAGCAAAAAACCCGCCTCAACGACTTTGTCTCTGAGACGGGTTTGTTAACCCGCGGTACCACTCAATTTGCATGCCGCGCATGCCTCTTAAAGGCTCCTCTAAGCCTTTTGCCCTAACGCGGCAAACACGGGAAGCTCTACTTGCGTCTTTGCTTTCTGCCGTCCGGCTCGGAAGCGACAAGCCTGTTATATCCGTGATTATCGGCTCGCACCGGTCGCCGACTCTCTGAAATCGCCGGATATACGCTCTCTTCGTCACAGCCTTTGTGATATTTTATGTCATTGTAGTCTCTTTGCCCCCTGTTGTCAAGTTTTTTTCCCGGCACAGACCCGCAAAGCCGTTTCGGTTATTCAAGGCGGCGTGAGTCGATCCCGGGGCTTTTGCCGGGCGAAAAGGTTTGACTGTTTTTCTCGGCGTATATATAATACAAATACTTTTACAGCGCAAGGAGAAGACGCCGTATGACGCTGACTGACTCAAAGCGTATGAAGGCCGCGGACAACAAAGCGATAAACGGCGAGGGAATACCTTCGACGCTCCTGATGACGAACGCGGCGAAGCACATAAGCCGCGCCGCCGCGGAGCTCGCCGGGGAGAATAAAAGCGCCGCGGTTTTCTGCGGAAGCGGCAACAACGGCGGAGACGGCATTGCCGCCGCTGTGTATCTTTTGCGCATGGGCTTTTCCGTACGCTGCTTTCTTGTCGGCACAAGAGAAAAGATGACGCCGGACACGAAGGAGACGGAGCGCAGGCTGATCGAAGCCGGCGGCCGGCTTGAGGATCTTGACCCGTCCGATCCCTCAATGAGGGATTTTTTAAAAAACGCGGGAGTCATCGCGGACGCGATGTGCGGTATAGGTTTTTCATCCGGTCTCCGCGGCCTCGCCGCGGAGGCGGCAAAACTCATAAACAGCTCCGGGAGACCTGCAGTCGCCGCCGATATACCGAGCGGCGTTGAGGCGGATACGGGACTCGTTTCGGGAGAAGCGGTAAAATGCGCGCGCACGGTGACTTTTTCGCTCGCCAAACCGGGGCATTTCGCGCAGCCGGGCTGCATATACGCGGGCGAACTTGAAATCGCCGATATAGGCGTCCCCCGGGAGATCCTGAAAGACTGCGGATGCGGAATATTTGCGATCACGGAAAAGGACGCTCTCTTGCCCCGCAGAAACAGGATAAGCCACAAAGGAAACTACGGCAAACTGCTGATAATCGCCGGGAGTACGGGCCTCACGGGCGCTGCGAGCCTGTGCGCAAAGGCCGCCGTTCGCGGAGGAGCGGGGTTGGTCCATCTCGGCGTGCCGCTCGACATTTATCCGATAACCGCCGTGAAAAACGACGAGGCCATGCCTTTCCCGCTTGCCTGCGACAGTTTGGGCAGGCTGTCACTCTCGGCGCTGCCCGCTGTAAATGAAAAACTGAGATCGTGCGATCTCTGCGTGATCGGCCCCGGGCTCGGCCGTTCCCGGGAGATAACGGAACTGATTTCTTCTCTTGTCGCCGACGCCGGCAAACCTATGGTCATTGACGCGGACGGGCTTTTTGCCCTTTCCGAAAACATAAACGTTTTAAAAAACGCCTCGGCGCCCGTGATCCTGACCCCGCACGAAGGGGAATTCATAAGACTCGGCGGAAAGACCGAAGGCGCCGTGATATCAAACGCCCGCGATTTCGCCGAGGAATACGGCTGTACGCTCGTGCTGAAAGGCCACCGGACTATATGCGCCTTTCCGGACGGCGAAATCCATATAAACACCACGGGAAATCCCGGCATGGCGAAGGGCGGGACGGGCGACGTCTTGGCCGGCGTTATAGGCGCAATGGCCGGGCAATTCCCGCTCAAAAAAGCCGTTACGACCGCTGTGTGGCTGCACGGCAGAGCCGGGGACATCTGCGCAAAGCGCCTCGGTGAGTATTCGATGACGGCTTCGGACCTCATAAAAGCCCTGTGCGAAGCCGAGAAACACGCGGAAGTTGGTTTTGAGAATGAATGACCCGAAAGCGAGGACTTGGGCGGAGATCAGCCTCGGCAGCATAAAGCGCAATTACAATGAAATGAGAAAAGCGCTGCCTCCCGGCTGCCTTTTCGCCGCAGTGGTGAAAGCGGACGCCTACGGCCACGGCGCCGTCAGAGTCGCGTCGCTTTCGGAGGAGTCGGGAGCGGAGTATATCGCGGTTTCATGTTATGCCGAAGCCCGCGAGCTGCGGGAAGCGGGAATCAAGAGCCGGATACTGATATTCGGGATATCGCCGCCGGAAATAGCGGAGCTGCCGGCAGAAGCGGATATCGTTCAGACCGTCGGAGACCTCGAAACGGCAAGGCAAATGTCAAACATCCTCCAAAAAACGAAAAACAAACTCAAAGTACATATAAAAACGGACAGCGGCATGGGCCGGCTGGGTTTTATGACCGAATCGGAAAAAGACCGGGCCGCGCTGATCGAGCTTATTTCTCTGCCCGGTTTGGAATTTGAGGGCGTCTACACTCATTTCGCGGTTTCCGAGCAGCCGGAGGACGATTTCACCCGGCTCCAATACGAACGCTTTATGCGCTCCGCCCTGCGTCTGGAAAAGGATACCGGGCACAAATTCAAGCTCAAACATTGCGCCAACAGCGGAGTTGTGGTAAACTGCAGAGAGTTCGCGGCGGATATGGTCAGGCCGGGAATCGCGCTGTACGGAATATATCCGGGGCCCGATAAGGGCGATATCGAATTGCGCCCCGCAATGCGGCTGAAAACCAGGATAATGTCGACCTCCGTGCATAAGGCGGGGGATTCGATCAGCTACGGCAGGACTTACATCGCCTCAAAGCCCATTAAGACCGCGGTGATCCCCATAGGTTACGCGGACGGTCTGCACCGTGTTTTATCGGGCAAAGCGGAGTTTTTGGTCCGCGGCAGGCGCGTAAGGCAGATCGGCCGCATCTGCATGGATATGTGCATGATCGACGTTACCGATATCCCGGGCTGTACGATCGGCGATGTTGTTACGGTCATCGGAGAAGACGGGGCCGAAACAATAAGGGCGGAGGATTTGGCCGAGGCGGCCGGCACGATAGCCTATGAGATCGTCTGCGCAGTCTCAAAAAGAGTCCCGCGAATTTACACTGATTAGAGGGCAAGAGATATGAAAAGTTCAAAAGCGTCGGTTTATTTATCAGTTTTTTTGGCCGTTGCCGTCACAGCCGGCATATCCGCATACGCGGCTTCAAATTACGGAACAAGCTCGGACCCGCTCATCACTTTGAGCTATCTCGATGAAGTTCTCACGCCGAAGCTGATGAATGATTTTAAAACAGAGCTTGACAAGACCAAAGAGGATCTCGGCGGCTCGGGGGAGAGCTTTAAGGTCATAACGCTTTCAAACGGGCAGACGTTAAAGGCTTCCGTCGGCTGTGAAATGCTGCTCAGGGTAGGCACGGCAAAAGTGGCCGCCTCAGACTCTCCGGGTTTGGTCGATGTTACCGACGGCGGCACAATAAATAACGGCTCCGCTCTGACCGCCAATCACCTTTACATGGTGAGCATAGAAGGCAACGGCGTAACGGCGACCGCCGCGACCGTGAGGCTTATGGTGCGCGGCTCCTATACGATAAGCTGAGGACCCGAAACGCAATAATAAACATGCCTGTTGTATTGACATCAGGCATGTTCTGTTAAAAAGCCCGGCACGCTCAGTCAGACGCCTTGCCGGGCGCTTATTGTTTTGCTTTGACAGCCTCTTAAGCAGCCCAAATACGCGCGCCGTGATCTTTTGCTTTAGTTTCCGAAGAAGAAACGTATGCTGAATTTGGTCTGAATTTGAGTGAGGCAATTAATGTGTTTTTGCATATGTCCATCAAGCGGTCCGGGTTCCCGTTTGAGGTTCGCAACCCGCAGCTGAACGCCGAAACCATTCTTGCAATGCAGGAAACCGAACAAATCATAACCGATTATAAAAAGGGTTCTCGCATGCAAAAATCTTTTGCTGACGCCGGCGAAATGTTTGCGGCAATGGACGCGGAAGATGAGTCGGAACGTAATGATGAATAAGTACGTCCCCGACTACACCACCGGATTCAGGCGTAACCGCCGTCTGCTGATTAAACGCGGATACGACATGTCGAAATTGGAAAACACGATCGACTTGTTTTTAAGAGGCGACGAGCAGTATTATCAAGTATAAAAATAGAGTTTTCATAGGTTTTACGGTTACCCATTGTAAGTATTATCCCTCTGCTGGGGTTTCGGAGGTATCATTGGCATCAATATCACCATTATTGTGTTCAACCTCACTCGGCTCAGGGGCATTAATTTCTTCTAATACAGACACTAATCGTTCACGCAACAAACGAATCCTAAACCTTTCCATTGTTGAGGCGCGTTCAAAACTTAATGCGCTAATAAATTTTGCAATTTGGTCTTTATACTCAAAGTGATGTTGTCAAGGTGTTTTTGTCCAATCCCATAAAATTATTTTTTCTTGAATGTAAAAAGCCGTCCGATAAGGTTTGTGATTGCCTTGTCGAGCGGTCTTTTTTGCGGCTTTGGGTTATTTCAAAAATTTCCTATTGACATTACAGTTTAATAATGTTAAACTGTAAATAGCTTAACGCCATTAAACTTGGAGGATAATCGTATGGAGGATTATAAGTTGGGTGAACAGGAAACGCGGTTCGCCGACCTCATTTGGGAGAACGCGCCGATAAAATCCCCCGACCTCGTAATACTTGCCGCCGAAGTCATGCAATGGAAAAAGTCCACTACATACACCATGCTGCGGCGGTTATGCGAACGCGGAATATTCAAGAATGAAAACGCGACGGTCGCCGTTGTTCTAACCCGTGACCAGTTTTATAGCGGTCAGAGCCGCAAGTATGTCGAGGACACATTCGGCGGGTCTTTACCACGATTTATTACATCTTTTATTGGCGGCAAGGGACTATCTGACAAGCAGGCAGACGAACTCATGCGTTTAATTGACGAACACAAGGATGGGCGCGATATAGCAGATCTGCCGTAACTGTCGATAGTGTTATTAAAACAATAGAGCAAGCAATAAAGTACATTCAAAAGGACAGCAGGAAGATTAATGACTTTTGCGAAGGATTATGCAATACAGAAAACGATGAAATCCATTCGTCTGGATGTTGCAATTCAAAATACGCCTGCTATAGCTCTGTATGAAAAATGCGGGTATTCGTATGTTGGTACAGTCGACTTAGGTTTGCCATATGATAACCTGAAATGGTTTAATCTGTATGAACTTATTCTGTAAAGCATAAACAGAAAGCGTTTGCATTATAAATAACGGATAGGAAGCATGACATATGGAAGTTAATTATCGTGATTATATTATCAGCGACGATAAGACTTTAATTCAAATTGACACTGTGTTTACTATGCTGTCCAAGACATATTGGGGTATTTATCGTCCGAAAGAAATAATTGAAAAATCAATTGATTGTTCTATTTGTTTTGGGATTTACAAAGATGATAATATGGTCGGATTTGCGCGTTGCGTAACTGACTATGCAACCTTATACTATCTTTGCGATGTAGTCGTTGACGATGAACACAGAGGTCAGGGCTTAGGAAAAGCACTGGTAAAGGCAGTCACAGAACATGAAGAACTATCACATTTACTAGCATTACTCGACACAAATGACGCTCATGGCCTTTACGAGCAATTTGGTTTTGAACACAGTTTGAAGACCGCTATGCGACGTAAGCGCCCGACTCTTAAATAGATCAATTGAGCAGGCGCGTACGGGTAGTTAAGCATCCTGTACGCGCCTCACGATTGATAACCTCCTCACGGCTGTACCGCCTCATACTGCTACGGTGATCCGGCTGCCATTTTGAAATAGTAGTAGATGAGGACATCTTCCTTTACAGAATAACTTCTCAGTATGCAATTCTGGATGACCTTCGCCGATGAACAGTCGTTGGTCAAAGCGTATAGTGTGCTGAGCGGAAAAGCCGATGTCCATTCGCCGTTGACGGACGCATTACGTTATGATTAGAGGCTTGCTTTCCGTTGAAAATATGATAAACAGAGAATAGTCGTCCGAATCGCGAATCGTGCTCGTCCAAACAACGACATATATGCGTCCAAACAACGATACCAGATCGACCTGACATCGGCATTCCAAGATTATGGAGTAGTTCAGGAGAAACGGAGATAAGTAATGGGCTTAAGGAAGACTTCATTTCGCTACTTATGAGCGAAAAACTGCTGAGCAAACTGAGTAAAGTAAAGCCTTACACTCGCGCGGAGTACGCGCGACTCATCGAAAACGGCGGATACCCTGATGCTCAAAGCAGGCGCGGGAGACGGCGCGAAGCGTTCTTTAAAAACTATCTCTCTCGTGTCCTTGACCACGATGCGAGCGAGCTTTCCGGACTCGCTCATATCAGCCGTATGCAAATGATTTTTGCTCTTCTCGCGGGAACCACGTCAAAAATATATGTTAAGGCAAATGTATCAAGAGCCGTAGGGATTCCGGAAAGCAGCATGAACGGGTACATCCATCTGCTTGACGATCTGTGTCTGATCCATACCTTGCCCGCCTAGGGAAAGAACTACTCAAAAAGG
>WRJA01000007.1 GCA_009782435.1 Oscillospiraceae bacterium | reverse complement strand
GCGAATACTTCTGTTACGGCAACAACGGTTCTTCCACCCCCGGGAAAAACCCCGATGAGCTTGTCACACTGTATGACGGAGATTCAGCGCTCCTGACCAACATTTGGGAAGGCAACTATAAAGTGGAGGAGGTCGCTTCGGCGACGGGGGCGTACATGACGACGTACTCGCCCGCAGACAGTATATTTATTAACAGCGATAAGAATGTGACGATCACCAACGATTATGCCGCCGCCACGCTGACGCTGACAAAGGAGGTTGACGGAGATACGGTCGATTCGGATACAACTTTCAGCTTTACAGCGGCGTTTATTCCGAACCGTAACGTTGCGTACAGCATCAGCGGCGGCGGTTCGGGAAGTTATAAAAACGGCGACACGATCTCGTTGAAACCGGGTCAGGTCGTGACATTCAGCAACATCCCGATCGGCGCGGATGTTAAGATCATCGAGGCCGATTACGAGGACTTCGCTGTCGAAGTGATTCACACGGGACTGACCGGCGGAACCGTAAAATCACATACGGTGGAGGGGAATATCAGCGGCGCCTCGGCGACGGTCACGTTCACAAACACATATACAAAACCGGCCGGCGACGGCAGGCTGGAGCTGATCAAAAAAGTCGAAGGTTTGACCGTAGGGCCGATAGGCATGTTTGAATTCCGCATGGATTATGAGCCGGCGGGCGCCTCCGTCAAGCGAAACGGGGCGACTTACCGGAGCGGCACGACTTTTCTGTTGGCAGACGGGGAGTCAGCCGAGTTCATTATACCGAACGACACGAAATATACTGTTTATGAAGTGGACTATGAAGAAAGCGGATACAAGGCCCTGAAGGATATGACTTTCGACGGCACGATTTCGACCGGCAGCGACGTCTCGGTTAAGTTCACGAATACATACGCGCCAAAGCTTGCTTTTACCTCCATAGAGGGCCTCAAGTCGGTGACGGCAAGCCGCGGCGACCCGCCGGCTCTGCGGGGCAATGAGTTTACGTTCAATCTGTACGACGAGGACGGCGATCTGTTAATGGCGCAGACCAACGACGAGGACGGCGAATTTGAGTTTGTTATGGTCTACGAAAAAGGCGGCGTTTATAAGTATACGGTCGAGGAAAGCAGATCAGTTCCGAGAGGTTATACTTATGACCCCGAGGTATATGATGTTACGGTGACGGTAAGCGGCGACCTTGAGAGTATCAGCCTCAGTATTAAAAACAGCGACGGAGATGTGATCTCGCCGAGCGGCTTTATGACATTTACAAACGATTACACGCGGCCGTCCGGCGACATTTTCCCTCCCAATACTCCTGAGGGCGACGACGATGATGACGACGATGATGACGACGACGATGATGACGACGATGATGACGACGATGATGACGACGATGATGACGACGACGACAGAGGTATCGGCGGCGACGACGACGATGATGACGACGACGACGACAAACCGCCCCCGCCCCCGGGCGGCGACGATCACGACGTGCCGCCGAATCCCCTGGTGCCCGGCCACGATTTGGAGCCTATCTACGGAGACGACGGCGAGATATTGGGATACGTCGAGTTTGACGACGAGGGCGTGCCCTTGGGCGAATGGCATTGGGACGACGACGAAGAGGAATGGATTTTTGACGAATATCCGCCGCTGGCAATGATGCCCGCGACGGGCGATACCGGAGCGCAGCTTGCGGCGGCGCTGCTGCTTTTCATCTCGGTGACCGGCCTCGGCGTTCTTTTGAGGCGCAGAGAGGGTTTTATATCTTAGCGCCGGCAAGAAGGGCCCGGTCTTATGTTACACATAAGACCGGGTCTTTTATTTCCCCTGCCGGGGGATTCATCCGAGAGCCTGCGGCTCTCGGGGCTGCCCTTTTACCCCATTTCTTTCGACTCGCCGAAAGAAACAGGGGTAAGCCCCAAAGAAAGGCGATTTGGGGTCAATACTGCGTCAATAACTTCAACTGCTTAAATCGCGTCGTCCCGCGGGCGACGCGGTATCGCACCTAAACCGTAATCCGCGAAGCGTAACCTACCGCTGCCGCTCATGCGGCCTTATGACGGAGTTCGTCTCTGAGGCGGACTGCGTTACCCTCCGCAGCAGCGGGAGCGGAAAAAGGACCGCGCACATTACCCTTTAGATTTACGTCCGGGGCGGCCTCCGTGACGCCCCGAGAGGGAAGCGGAAGTTTCTGCCGGACCGGAGAATCGCCTTTCTTTGGGGTTACCCCGTTTTCTTTCCGCGATTTCGGAAAGAAATGGGGTAAACGCAGCCCCGAGGGTGTCAACCCTCGGACCGGTCCCCCGGCGGGGGGATAATTTCCGAGTGACATGGACGATGAGGGCATCGTCCTCTGCGACCGGTGCGGAGGGCATCGAAGACCGGCAGCGGCAGATTTCACATAAAGTAAAAACAAGACCCGGGCTGTCCCCGGGTCTTGTTTTTAGGGCCGAATTCGCTTGACAATAAGCGCCGCAGCGCGATACAATTAACAGGCTGTCATAAACGATGATGAAAGGAGTCCGGAAACTGTGAATTTCAAGAAAAAAACTGTTAAAGACCTTGATTGTTCCGGTAAAAAAATACTCCTGCGCTGCGATTTTAACGTTCCTCTCGACAAGAAAACCGGTGAAATAACCAGCGACAAACGCATAACGGCTTCTCTGCCGACCATACGCTATCTGCTCGACGGCGGCGCTGCGGTGATCGCCTGTTCACACCTCGGAAAACCGAAAGGCGAGATAATACCCGAACAGAGCATGAGGCCTGTGGCGAAGAGACTCTCGGAGCTTTTAGGCAAAGACGTGATATATAACCCCGGCAAACCTGTCACGGACGAAGTAAAAAAAGCGGCTTCAAATTTGACGCCGGGACAAATAATGCTGCTCGACAATCTTCGTTTCGATATCCGCGAAGAAAAAAACGACCCCGGTTTCGCCAAAGAACTGGCGGACATGGCGGACGTCTTCGTGTCCGACGCTTTCGGGTCGGTGCACAGAGCCCACGCCTCAACGGAAGGCGCGTCGCATTTTTTGCCGGCTTATGCCGGCTTCCTTGTCGAAGCCGAATTATCGGCCATGGGCACAGCGCTTGACGAGCCGAAACGGCCTTTCGTCGTCATACTCGGCGGCGCTAAAGTCTCGGATAAGATAGGGCTCATAAAACACCTCGTCACGATAGCCGACGCTCTGATCATCGGCGGCGGCATGGCCTATACCTTCATAAAAGCCGAAGGCGGGCAAATCGGGGCTTCTCTGCTCGAGGAGGATAAACTTGACCTCGCGAGGGAATTGCTCGCGGATGCAAAAAAACGCGGCGTTGCTTTTTTACTGCCGGAGGACACTGTGGCGGGCAACAAATTCGATAACGACTGCGAAAAAAAGACTGTCAATTCAAACGAGATCCCCGAGGGCTGGCTCGGTATGGACATAGGACCCAAAGCCCGGGCGGCTTTCACCGACGTCATAAAAAGAGCGGCCACTATAGTCTGGAACGGACCTCCGGGCGTGTTTGAGTTTCCGGCTTTTTCCGACGGAACAAAAGCGATCGCAAAAGCCGTTGCAGACTCCCCGGCGATCAGCGTGATAGGCGGCGGAGATTCCGCGGCGGCTATCGAACAGTTCGGTTTTGCCGACAAAGTCACGCATATCAGCACCGGCGGCGGCGCGTCGCTTGAGCTTTTGGAGGGCATCGAACTGCCCGGCGTGGTCTGTTTGGGCGACAAATGACGCGCCGGCGATATCTTCTCAAGCGTATCAAATCGATCGATACAGTTTAAATATAAAGAAAAGGACATGATTATGGATAAAAAACTCAGAAAGGCGATAATCGCCGGAAACTGGAAGATGAACATGCTCGCCTCCGGCGTGAAAACCTACTCGGAAGCTCTTAATAACGCGATGCCGAAGGAGCCCTCCTGCGAGATCGTCCTTTGCGTCCCGTCTCCGCTTATACCTGCTTTAGCGGACGCAGCGCGCGCGTCGCGCATAAACTCCGGCGCTCAGGACCTGTCCGAACACGAGTCCGGCGCCTACACAGGCGACGTATCGGCGGCCATGCTCCGCGATCTCGGCGTGAAATACGTCATTATCGGGCACAGCGAAAGGCGCGCGTATCACGGCGAGGCGGATCTTACGGTCAATGCCAAGGTCACGTCCGCTCTCGCAGGAGGCCTTATCCCCGTAATATGCGTCGGGGAGACGGATGAGCAAAGGGAAAAAGGCCTGACCGAAACACTGGTCGCGTTTCAGGTCAAAGCGGCCCTGTGCGGCGTGAGCGCCGACGCGCTTAAAGGCTGCGTCATTGCCTACGAGCCCGTGTGGGCGATTGGCACGGGAAAAACGGCGACGGCTGAGGAAGCCGGCCGCATGTGCGGCTTTATAAGGGACCTCATAAAAAAGGATTTCGGTGAAAAAGTCTCAAACGCCGTGAGTATACTCTACGGCGGTTCCATGAACGCGAAAAACGCCGCCGAGCTTTTAGCGCGGCCCGACATCGACGGCGGTCTTATAGGCGGCGCCTCCCTTAAACCCGAAGACTTCGCCCTCATAATCACGGCGGCCGGCTGACAATATGGAGAACGCGATGAAAAAAACGCCGACGCTCCTTTTGATCATGGACGGTTACGGCTTGGGCGAAAAAGGACCCGGCAACGCGGTGGAGTCCGCCGATACGCCCAACCTCGACGGATTATTTTTAAAATACCCTCACTGTTCCCTGCTCGCCTCGGGCGAATCCGTCGGTCTGCCGGACGGTCAGATAGGCAACAGCGAGGTCGGACACACCAACATCGGCGCGGGACGCGTCGTATATCAGGATCTGACCCGCATATCCAAATCGATAAGAGAAGGCCGGTTTTTCAGCAATCCCGCCTATACGGGCATCATCGACGCATGCAAAAAAAGCGGCGGCGCTCTGCACTTTATCGGACTCGTGTCCGACGGCGGCGTACACAGCCACATCGAGCATCTCTTCGCGCTTTTGGAAATGTCGAAAAAAAGAGGGCTCGACAGAGTATATATCCACGCCTTTCTCGACGGCAGGGACGTCGGGCCGAAGACCGGCGAGGGCTACATAAAAAGCCTCGATGCAAAATGCAAAGAACTCGGCGTCGGTAAGATTGCCACCGTCATGGGCCGTTTTTATGCCATGGACAGAGACAACCGCTGGGAGCGCGTTGAAACGGCTTACAACGCCATGGTCCGCGGCGAAGGCCGCCGCGACCCCGACCCCCCGGGAGCCGTAGCTTTCAGTTACGCCGCCGGAAAGACCGACGAATTTATGGAACCGGCTGTCTGCGACCCGGAAGGGGTCATTTCCGAAGGCGACGGCATAATCAACATCAACTTCCGCCCGGACAGGGCAAGGGAGATCACCTATGCCCTCACAGACCCTTCTTTTTCGTTTTTTGACCGCCGGGGCGGTCCTTCTTCCGTAAATTACGTATGCACGGCAACATACGACGAGAAACTGAAAGACATCCCCGTCGCCTTTCCGCCCGAATCCTTGGACGGCGTTTTCGGCGAATATCTGAGCGGCTTGGGATACACTCAGCTTCGTATCGCCGAAACGGAAAAATACGCGCATGTGACTTTCTTTTTCAACGGCGGGTCGGAAACGGTCTGCGCCGGGGAAGACAGGGCTCTTATCCCATCTCCCAAGGAGGTACCGACATATGACCTCAAGCCTCAAATGAGCGCGAATGAGGTCACGGACGAATGTGTCAAGCGCATATCGTCAGGGAAATACGACGTTATTATCTGCAACCTCGCCAACTGCGACATGGTCGGCCACACCGGCATCTTCGACGCTGCAGTCAAAGCGGTGGAAACGGTCGATTCTTGCGTCGGGCGTATTGTAGGCGCGGTTTCAGAAGCGGGAGGCAAGTGCTTCATCACGGCAGACCACGGCAACGCCGAACAAATGTTCGAGCACGACGGCACTCCCCACACCGCTCATACGCTCAACCCGGTCCCCTTTTTGGCGGTCGGCGCCGGCGACATAAAACTCAAAGACGGCCTTTTGGCCGATATAGCGCCGACTTTGCTCGACGTCATGGGGCTCGATATGCCCGGCCGGATGACCGGAAAAAGCCTGATCGTAAAATAACAAAAATAAACAAAAATAAAAATTGGAGGAATACCGGTGAAAAATTGTTTTGAGATAGCGGACGTACTGGCGCGCGAGATTTTGGACAGCCGCGGCAACCCTACGGTCGAGGTCGAGGTGACCTTGGATGACGGTATCATCGGCAGAGCCGCCGTGCCGTCCGGCGCTTCCACAGGCGCGTTCGAAGCCTGCGAGCTTCGCGACGACGACAAATCGAGATACCTCGGCAAAGGCGTACTCAAGGCGGTCGAAAACGTGAACACGGAGATCTGCGAGGCGGTCGTCGGCCTCAACGTCTTGGATCAGCCCGCGTTGGACTCTTTGCTCATCGAGCTCGACGGCACGCCGAACAAAACAAGGCTCGGCGCGAACGCCATGCTCGGCGTTTCCTTAGCCTGCGCGAAAGCGGCGGCCGAGGCGACCGGAACAGGCCTGTACAACTACATCGGCGGCGTGAACGCCAAAGTCCTGCCCGTTCCCATGATGAACGTGCTCAACGGCGGCGCGCACGCCACAAACAGCGTGGACATTCAGGAATTCATGATAATGCCGGTTTCGGCGCCTTCTTTCAGGGAAGCGCTGCGTATGTGCGCGGAAGTGTTCCACACTCTCAAAAAGGTGGTTTCCTCCGCGGGAGTCGGGGATGAAGGCGGCTACGCGCCCGATCTCGGCAGCGACGAGGACGCCCTCAAGGCGCTGACTGAGGCCATAGGCAAAGCCGGTTACGAGCCGGGAAAAGACTTCTTCATCGCAATGGACCCCGCCGTGACCGAGTGGTTTGACGAAAAGGACGGACTCTATCACCTTCCCAAACGCGGCACCGTAAAAACCCCGCGCGAAATGGTGGATATGTGGGTCGGCTTCTGCGACAAATATCCCATAATCTCCCTTGAGGACGGCATGGCCGAGGAAGACTGGGACGGCTGGAAAATGCTGACGGACGCTTTGGGCGGCAGAATACAGATCGTCGGTGACGATTTGTTCGTGACCAACACAGAGCGCCTGAAAAAAGGCATCGGTCTGGGCGTTGCAAATTCGATCCTTATTAAGGTCAACCAAATAGGCACTCTCACCGAAACCCTCGACGCCATAACGATGGCCCACAGGGCGGGCTATACCGCCGTCGTCTCCCACCGCTCCGGCGAGACTGAAGACGCCACAATAGCCGACATATCCGTCGCCGTGAACGCGGGGCAGATCAAGACCGGCGCTCCGAGCCGTACAGACAGGGTCGCGAAATACAATCAACTGCTTCGCATTGAAGAGGAGCTTGATTCCGTAGCGCAATACCTCGGGAAAAACGCTTTCTTCAGCATCGGCCGCAAATAAAAGCAAAAAACGCGCATCCGTATACACATGTCAATATTAAACTTATGTCACGGAGGTTTCACGCAATGAAAAAAATATCAAGGCGGCTCATATCCTCACTGTCGGCGGCGGTTTTATTATTCGCTCTTCTCGCCGCAGGGCCGCTCACGGCATATGCGGCGGATGGCCCTATTGAGGTAACTGAGAACCCCGTCGGCGCAAACTACTTCCTCAACCGGACAGCCGTACCTCTTAAAGCGGAGTTCAGATACGACGCGTTAGCGGGATTTGGTACTATCGACAGCGTAACGCCTGTCACGGTGCAGTGGTATTGGAGCTTGACCAATTCAAACACAGGCCGCGACAACGGGCAAGGGGAATACGTAATACCCTATGACAGACAGATAACGTATCCGACAATGCTCACACCGGCGACCGATACTGCCGGAGTGAGGTACTACTATGCCGTTGTGAGTTATGCGGTACCTGTTGCAACCACTCAGGGCCAATGGGAAACCGTGCCGAGAGAAGCCGTTACCGCGCCCGCGAGGATCGAAGTAATCGCCACCGAGCAGAGTTTTCAAGTCAAAAAAGTCGATGAAAACAACAATCCGCTGGCGGGGGCAGTATTCTCGCTTGTCCCTGATACCGGGCACACATGGGGTGAAAAGAAGTCTTATGAGGCGACTTCGAGGGCGGACGGGGTTGCCACGTTTGCTGTTACGGAAGGCGCCTATATCCTGAGTGAGAAGACGTCTCCGACAGGCTATGAAGCCTCGGACAAAACACACATCATTTGGGTTGAATCAGAACAGGTTCTTGAGGTGGTAGATTACAGAACGCAGAACTTTAAACCCTATGAAACGATTACCTTTGTCAATACGAAGATACCCGCATCCGGCACACATAACTTCACTGTCAAAAAGACCGATGATAAAGGCAATCCTCTTTCCGGGGCGACCATCCGCCTTGAGGGGCTGACCGAAAACAACATACCGCGCGTATACGACGTTGTGACGACCGGCAACGGCGAAGCGGTGTTTTCGGCCGAGAACGGGACCTACGACCTTTCGGAACACGCCGCTCCGCAAGGCTACAACGCCTCGGGCGAGACCTATACGATCGTCGTTACCGCGAACGGCGTTTACCTCCGGAGCTCGCCGACCCGGCTTGACCCTTATACCCCGGTCACCTTCGTCAACAAGGAGATACCGTCGCTCAATAAAGACGACCACTTCGCGTTTATGCAGGGATATCCGGAAGGCACATTCATGCCGGGAAGAAATATGACCCGCGCGGAAGCCGTCGTCATGTTTTCCAGACTGCTGACAAAAAGCATGAATGACGCCACAGACTACAGAAGCAGCCATTATCCCGACGTGCCCAACACGGCGTGGTACGCCAATCAGGTGGGTTATTTGCAGCTGCTCGGCGTATTGGCGGACTATTCGCGCGACAGCAGATTCAGGCCGGACGACCCCGTGACCCGCGCGGAGTTTGCGACGCTGGCGGCGCATTTTGACAATCTGACGTTTACCGACACAAACAAATTTTCAGACGTGCCGAACGGTCATTGGGCGATGAAATACATAAACTCCGCCGCTGCAAAGGGCTGGATCGCCGGCTATCCTGACGGCACTTTCAAACCTGAGGCCAACATCACCCGCGCGGAGGTCGTCACGCTTGTGGGCCGCATGCTGGACAGATTTGCCGACAGCGCGTATCTGACGGCAAACGCGGCTTCGCTGCCGAGATCCTATTCGGACCTTACGTCCGCCCATTGGGCATATTTGGCGATCATGGAAGCCTCGATGGGACACGATTATACAAAGAACAGCGCCGGCGAGCATTGGACGGCGGTTTATTGATCGGTCCCGGCGCCTGTCGGGAACCGGCTGAACAGGCGCATGATGCCGCAAAATCAAATAAAAGAGGAGATGTTCAACTGAACATCTCCTCTTTTTCCCCCGGCAGCAAGATACCGGCAGGCGTCAGCTTATGCGATCGCTCCGGCTCTCGCCGTCTTGATCAAACTGATTTCGGTTTTCGGTATCAGTGCCCGGGTATTTTCAAAAAGCAAAATCTTTCCACGAACCGCCGACATACCGGTGGTTCTCTTCCGTTGTCAGCAGCCACTTGGCGACCGACGCGCCGTCGGGAAAAAATTCCAAGAACTCGCCGGTCGCAAAAGTATAAAAGCGCGACATGTCGGTACACATGCCGTAGGTCGGCAGTTCTCTCGCGCCGATAAAAAACGAGAACGGCTCATTGTCCCTCTTTCCTTCAAAACGCAGGCCCGCTCTTGTTAATGTGAGTTCACCCTCGCCCGTTATCTCGCTTGTTTTTTGCTCTTTTAAGTATTTGTACCCGGGAAGAGTTCCGAGTCTGACGTGTTCGCTGAGTACAAAGCTCTCGTCTTTGACCAATTCGCGGGCAAGCTCGCGCTCTTTGTCCCACCAGACGCGCGGAGTCTCCGGGATGACGCATTTGTCGTCAAAAGGGATAAGGTCATAGTATTCGTTCAATTCCGCGCCGTTTCCGCAGTTTGCGCAAAGTATTCTGTTCCCCTCGCCTGTCATGGAAAACTCAACCCCGCAGCGGGGACACCAATACAGCATATTATGCATGTTTTTTGCCGTCTGCCCGTTTCCGGTGAACTTGACGCGCGCCGTTTTGTTCCGGGCATAGTCGTCGTGACAGATCGCCCTGTCGAGTTCCTTTTGAATCTCATCCGGAGAAAGGCCGGAAAGCATTTCCGGCGTAAACAGCAGATCGACCTCGACGTCCACGCGGCCGGGCCGCTCGTCGAGACAGTATTTCGGGCTTGTCATATAGCCGCCCGAGATCCCGATGCGCAGCACGGGCAGGCCCAAATGCTTCAGTAATTTCCCGCTCGCGACGGCGCAGGGCTGGTTTGCCCCGGATATCGAATTCATTCCCTCCGGGAATAAGATGATATTCCCCTTGTCTCTTATCACCCGCTTTATCGATCTGACAGTATAGACGTCATTTACGAAATTCTTTTTCGGAATGACCTGCATGAGCCTGAAGATAAAAGCGAGGTGCGACCGGAAAAATTCATTGTAACCCGCGACATAGCTGAGCGAATGCGGAAGCATGGCAAGGGACGCGAAAATATAATCCATACGCGAGGAATGATTGCCCACAACGATGAACGGCGCTTTATAATCCTTCAGGTCCACTTTGTATGTGCAGCTCAGGCCGTATTTTTTCCCGAGATTTTTAAGTACCGCGAAGGCAAGTATCCTGTAAATAATATAATTCGGCTTACGGAGTTTGCGCTTTATCAATTTATCCTGAAGGGTTTTTCCTTTGTTTTTTGTTATCATATCCGGTCCTTAACAAAATTTTACTGTGCCCGCGCTGTAATTATTACGAGCGATAAAGCAGGCGTTTTATATTATTTTATCATTCGGGCGGTAATATTTCAACAAATTGTCAATTTGTCAAAAAAAGCTTTCTATCCTTGATTCCGTATAGTATAATCACCGTAATGATATGCATATTACTTGTGTAAAGGAAACCGTCGCCAATGAGAATATTTCTCGGGATGATCACCGGCAGGCTCGATTACTCCTGCTCGATTATCGGTTTTCTTGAAAACGCCGAAAAATACGGGCATGAGATCTCCGGTGTTGTTGCTACCTGTTCGCGCGGCGCGGACGAGGATTACATCGCCGAAGCCGGTAAAAAAGCGCCTCTGTACCTCATCGACCTGAACACATCCTCATACCTGAAGGAAATGTTCAAAAAACTCGGCGTGAGCCGGCGTTCGAGCGCCGCGCTTCTTGATCTGCCCGACAATCTCGGAAGCGGCCTTGTTCCTTACGGTTTCAACAGGAATCAAGTGGTGGCGGAGGCGATGCTTCGGGGCGCCGACATCCTCATATTCATAGACTCCGACGTTCTTCCGTTTGTTCTCGCGGAAAAAGACGGCGAGATCGTGCAAAAAGACGTTGACTTTTTCGGTTCTCACCTGAAGCATTTGACCGCCGGCGCCGATATTACCACAAGCGAATACAGCGGCAGCAACATCCTGCCTCCCGCGCGGTTTGACGGCATGGACGAGCTTCTTATCGGTCTGAAAAAAGAAAACATGATCCCATACTGGAAAAACAGCGAAAAACACTTATGCGTGACTCTCTCATCGGAAGAAGCCGAACCTTGCCCCTGCGATAAAGTTCTCGGAGGCAACGCGGGTTTCAATCTGAACGTCTTTTCCGTCCTGCCGCCGTTTTATTCTCCGTACTACACCGCTCCGGACGGTTTTTACCTTGCGCGGGGTGAAGATACAGTGCTGAGCGCGGCCCTGAAACCTGCCGGGGTAAAATGCACGGACATACAAACGCCCATATTCCACGATACATACGGGAATTGGCCGGAGATACCCGATCTTCGCACACAGCCGTCGGCGCAGGCGCGTTTTTATTACGCCTGTACCGGTTGGATAGGAAGAAACCCTTTTTACATCCGCCGGCTCGGCGAGGATACGGACGCCCTCCTCGACAATATGCGCCGGAACCTTATAACAGGCGCCCGCGCGGCGGCGGAATACACCGGCAACGAAAGGTTCCTTACGCTTGCGGATAAGTTCGACATTTGCCGGAATAACAAAGAGCATAACGAAAACGAATTTGAAGCTTTATCGGAAGCATGGTCAGAATTCATTAAAACAGGCGGTTTTTGCTGAAAACACGCCTTTTTTACACCGAACGCCGAAGCTCTGCACACTAAATCTTTCCGGCGGCGCCACCCTACGCCGGGCCGTTATTACGGAGAAACGGAGCAAACAATGAAAGTTTTGATGACCAGTCACTTTCCGCTCGCCGGTTCGGGAAGCGGGACCTACACGCTAAACATAGCGAAACACTTGACGGACGAAGGCCACGAGGTATGCGTTCTCATGCCCGAAAACACAACGAATTTTGCCGTGCCGGAGAACATAGGCATATATACCGTGTTTTTTACGGATACCGAGAATTCCGACCGGATCGAGGGCGCGCTTCCGTTCAACTTCCCCTGCTTCACAAGTCATCCCCGCAGCACGCAAACTTTCTATGATCTCAGCGACGAACAGCTCGACGCCTATATGTCGGCTTTCAGGAAAGCCGCCGAGAAGGCAGTGAAGGAATTCTCGCCCGACATCATACACGCCCAGCATATTTGGCTGCTCTCCGAGATCGCGCGCGAAACAGGCATCCCCTACGTAATCACGGCGCACGGCACCGACCTGATGGGCTATCAAAAAACCGCGCGTTTCAGAAAAGACGCCCATTCGGCAGCGAGCGGCGCAAAGCGCATCGTTACCATTTCCGAAGATAACGACATGCTTGTGAAAGAGCTTTTCCCCGACTGCGCCGGAAAAACTGCCTACATCAAAAACGGATATGATCCGTCGCGCTTTTTCCCCGCAAAAGTTGTAAAAGAAGAGGTTTTAGCCGAGCATGACATCCCTCCCTCTGCGCATATCGTGCTGTTTACCGGGAAACTGACCCACTTCAAAGGCGTCGACATATTGCTGCAGGCCGCAAAATTCTACGAGGGTGAGCATCCCGGCAAGATAACGACCATAGTGGCGGGCGAAGGGGATCTTTCCGACAAACTGAAAAAACAAGCGAAAAGCCTGAAACTGCGCAACACTCATTTCATCGGTTTTCTTCCCGTTTTCCAACTCCGCAACCTCTACAGCGCGGCCGACGTCACCGTTGTCCCGTCGAGAAGAGAGCCTTTCGGTCTTGTGGCGCTTGAGGCTCTCGCATGCGGCAGTCCGGTGATCGCGACCAATCAGGGCGGCCTTCCCGATATTATCAACGACAAGGTCGGCAGGCTCGTTGACGTGGACGACCCGCACGGTCTTGCCGAGGCCGTAACGGCGGAGGTCTTTAACCCGAACAGGGCTGAAAAAAGCCGCGTCGCGGCTGAATACGTCAAACTCAACTTCGCGCAGGACAAACTGATAGGAGCGCTTACCGACATTTACGAAGAATCGATCAAACGGTAAAATTCGGTCTGCCGCCGGCCGAAACGGCGGCGTGCCGCGAAAAGCGGGCATATCCCCGCAACGGCAGCGGCATACGGAGAACACATGAGAAAAGTCGTTGTTATTCCGACATACTGGTCAAGAGAAAAAAAAGACGGCTGGCGGGAAGGAGACGCGGTATATGACCACCCCACCGCCTTAGACGACGAAGACACCTTGCAACGCACCCTCGAGAGCATGAAAATACTCACAAGCAAAGATTTTAAACTGGTGTTGCTCGTCTGCCCCACGACGCCGGAAATCGAAGACCGCGCGGAGGCGCGCGTTGTTGAGATCGTGAAAAAAGCCGGTCTTAACGCCGAGACATACATCTTCACGCCTACGGATCTGCGGAAAATGGCCGAGGTTTTCAAAGAGAGCAACGCGACTCACAACGCCCTGTCGCTTCTGACCATGAACGGCTATTCCAACGTCAGGAACATTTGTCTTTTGACGTCCGACGTCCTCGCCGCCGACGCCGCCATACTGATAGACGACGACGAGGTTTTCGAGAAGCGCGATTTTATCGAAAGGTCCACGGAATTTCTCGGAAAAAGAGTATACGGCGACATCGTGTACGGTATGGCCGGTTATTATCTCAATAAAAACGACCAATACTATGACGATGTGAAACCGGAGGCGTGGATGACCTACTGGGATCGTTTCGGCGCGAAGGCAAGGGCCTTCGATGAATTCATCGGCTGCTCCCCGAGGATAAAACGCACGCCTTTCGCGTTCGGCGGCGCCATGATACTGCACCGCGACATGTTCCGCTGCGTGCCGTTCGACCCCCATATCACAAGAGGCGAGGACATCGACTATGTGATAAACAGCAGGATGTACGGCTTCAGTTTCTTCTTGGACAACACGCTGTCGATCAAGCATTTGCCCGTACCGAAAAAACACCCGCAATGGAAGCGCATCAGGGAAGACATTTACCGCTTCGTATACGCCTACTCAAAAATTCAATCCCAGTATAAGACCAGCAATATGGTCACGGTCTCGGCGGAGGACTTCGACCCCTATCCCGGCGAATTTCTGCGCAGCGACCTTCAGGAAAAAATATTCCGCTCAAACACTATGCTGGCTCTCCAATATATGCAGGACGGAGACGCGGAAGGCTGCCGTGAAGCATTGAACAACATCTCCTTCGGCAAAAAAGACGCGCAGCCGACATTTGACACTTTTTCCCGCTACCGCGCCAACCAGAAATCCTGGGAGCAGCTGACCTTTATCATCTCGGAGCATCGCTACAGGCTCCGTAAAATAATGGAAGAACATAACCTGACCAAAAAACCCATACTCAGAAACGCCGTGAACGAACGCGACCTCAACGACGTTGATATCGCCGCGAATGTGAAAAAAGCCTTTAACATAGACGTCAGCTCCGCCGAATTGGCAAAAATCAAGGATTATTTCTTCGTTAAAACCTTTTATGAAGGCGAAACTGTATTCAAAGAAGGGGATTTCAACGACACCCTGTACGTTATTCTGAAAGGCGAGATCGTAATAATCAACAAGTCCGATACCGGCTCGGAAGGCGAGGGCACGGAGATCGCCCGGCTGAAACAGGGGGACATTCTCGGAGAAAGCTGTCTCTCCTTTAAAACTTTCCTCTCCGGCGGAAGAGCGGAGCAGTTCACCGAGCTTATCGGAATCAAGGAGGAAAACCTCCGAAAGATCACAAAAACCGAACCGGCCGCCGGCGTTAAGATCTATCAAAGGGTGCTCGCCGGGACCGTCGGAAAACTGCGCACGGAAAACCGGCAAAAAACGCAGGCATATGACAACGCCGTGAAAGAGAGCCTTTTTGAAGGAACCGAATAAAACAAAAAAACAAAACCGGGGCAATTGCCCCGGCTTTGTTTTTTCTCTCCGGCCCGCATGACGTCAAACGGTTTTCGGGGTTTTATTTGTTGTGTTCCCTGTAATATTTGCCGAATTCAACGTCGGCGGATTTTATATGCCGCACTATCCAGTCTATTATTGTCTTGTTGAGATCCAGCGTAAATTTTGCGGACGGGCCTGTTTCGGCAAATTCTTTTCGTATTTTCGGATATTCGTTTTCAAGCATCCGGTGCTGCCCTTTATGCCATTCATACTTGGGATAGTTATATTGCCTGTGCAGCGCTTCTTCATCGCCGAAGTGCTTGATTATGTATTCTCCCAAAAGATCGACGGTTTTTTGCGTTTCTTCTTTTGAAACGGATAAAGCGCCCATTGAAGTGACGGCGTTTATCCTGCTTATCAGTTCTCTGTGCTGCTCATCGATCTTAGCGACTCCCGTTTCCATGTCCTTTGAAAGCGTTATCATTTTTCATTCCTCCGTAAAATATCAGCTTTATCGTTTCTTCCGCATCACGCATCCGGCGCGCTGCTTAACAAGGTCCGTTCTGTCATCAGTTTTCCGCTGCCGTATATTACGGCAAAAAGCACAGCGTCACCTTTTTGCAATGAGTTGAATTCTTCCCTTGAAATGCCGACGCAGTCGTCAAAACCGTATACGCCGCCGCCGACTGTTATTCTCCCGTTTCGCACTTCCTCTATTCTCGCGAATGACTTGGAAATCTTGAATATCACATTTATTTCGTCGCGTCCGGTGTTGCCGACCGCCGTCACGGCGCTTAAAACGCCGCCCGACGCGAGCAGCTTGTTGATCTCGTCAAGGCCGGAACCCGAAGCCGGCGCGAATATCGGCTTGAAATTATCGTAAAACAGTACATTTTCCCCGGAACCGGAAGCGGGATATGCCGAAAACGAAAACTCGCCGACTCCGATATCAAGAGTAAAGCCGTCGTCTGTTTTTTTGAAACCGACTTCCGAAACAGCCGGCCGGTAAACAGTATTGGAGGGAAACCGGGCGAGGGTCCCCGAATAATGCGCGAGCGCCAAGGAGCCGGAGCCGCCTGAAGAGGTCGCCGCGAAAAAGCTCACGGTGCGGCCCAGCATGTCAAGCCCCGCTTCGACTTTTATTACGGACGTTTCTCCTTTTTCTCCGAGGAGCAAGCAAAAACCCGGCTCCTGAATCTCAAATCCTTCCAAAGCCGCGTATTCGCAGGCGACGACGACGCCCGCGACCGCTCTCAGGCCGAAGGCCTCTTCCGCTTGAGTCATGTCCGACGTTTCGAGCGCGCCCTGCGCGTCATATGTGACTTTGTCCGCGAAGAGCGCGTTAATGCACATAAGCGCCGCGTCATAAGAGTTCACTTCGCCGAGCGGTTCCGCGTCGAATCCTGAAAATATGCCGGCTTTTCGCGCGGCGGCGCGAACATTCGATTCCCATGCGGGATCGTTTACAAAGGCTTCTTTTTCGGGGTCGTACCCCACTGCGGCAAGCAGCATTTTCGCGGCCTGCGCGCCGGTCACGGCGTCGTCAGGGTGAAATCCGGCGCCGCTGCCGGAGACGGCCCCGCGTGCTGCGCAATGATTTATGTATGCTTCAGCCCAATGGCCTTTAATGTCGGTAAACCCGACCGCGTCGTCTTCAGACGGCTCCGAAGCTCCGCCCGGACCGCCGTTCAAAATAGTACTGACCGTTTGTGCAAACTCAGCTCTCGTCAAAGGTCTCGCGGGGTCAAAACCGGACTCCGGCGGCCGCACCACACCCAAGCCGACAAGCAATTCAAAAGCGCTGACGTCGAAGCTCCCGTCGCCGGAAGCATCAGCGGCGAGCGGATTTGAGGTAAACGCCGTCAGCATCAAAACCGCGGACAAAACTGTCACAATGAGTTTTTTTATCATTTTTTTCAACCGGATCGACCTCCCGAAATCAGTGATCTGCACTGTTTTTATATGGGCTGAATACGGGCATGGGTAAAAGCTTGTGCATATTTATCCGCCTCAGCCTGTCTATCTTTTCTTTAACTTCCGTATCTTCACAGGTCTTCTCTCGAATATATCTGTCCAAGACCTCATATGAGAATCCGAGATTTTCCTCGTCGCTCTTGCCGGAAAGCCCGTCGATCGGAAGTTTATGAGTGAAGCGCTCCGGCAGCCCCAGCGCTTTGCCGACAGCCTTGACTTCCGTGACGGTCAGCTTTGAAAGCGGGCTGAAATCCCCGGCGGAGTCTCCGAATTTCGTGGAATACCCGACCCAATCCTCGCTGAGATTGCAGGTGTTCGCCACTCTGCCCCCGACGGCGGCGGAAACGGCGTACAGCGTCGCCATTCGAAGCCTCGCAGGAGTGTTGACACGCGCCGCTTCGTTGAGCCGGATTCCCGAATCCTCCAACAAGTCAAACAAACTCCGCGCGGTTTCTCCTATGTTGATCTCAAAATGATGAATTCCGAGAGTCTCGCATGTATCCCGAGCGACGTCAATGTCGCTTTGCTCCCCGCAAGGCATTAATACTCCCAAAACGCGTTCTTTCCCGAGCGCCTCCGCGCACAGCGCGGCGACGACCGCGCTGTCCTTGCCGCCGCTGATACCGACGACCGCCTTTGTTTCATCAGCAGCGTTATTCTTGAAGTAATCGGCTATCCACCGTATCAGTTCTTGCTTTGTTTTCTCCGCGTCCGGCACTTTATTACCATCCCTTATAAAATATCATGACTGCAGGATTGCGGGAATTTTTATTTTTCGGTAACAGCATATTCCGTTTCAGGTCCTTTGTCAAGCAAAGTGAACAGGCGGTCTGTCGCCTTTATTTATTACCGCCCCCGGAAAGTTTTCAATTTATTAATCAAAAACCACTTGACAAATCGCCGTGATTCTTTCATCTTTATAAGGTATATGTCAACGGAGGCCCGTAATGCTTAAAGTATTCAAACACATAAAACCCGCCGATCTCGGGCTGATTTTCATCAGCCTGATATTTACCGTCACGCAGGTGGGGCTTGAACTCAAGCTGCCCGACTACATGAAACAAATAACGGAGCTGGTCCAAACGCCCGGCGGTTCCGTCGGCGATGTTTACATTGCCGGCGCGTATATGCTCATTTGCGCGCTGTGCGGTTTCGGCTGCGCGGTCATCGTCGGATATTTCGCCGCCACTGTCGCCGCGTCGTTTTCCCGCCGGCTGCGGACTTTACTTTTTGATAAAGTCCAATCCTTTTCGACGGAGGAGATCAGCCTGTTTTCGACCGCGAGCCTCATCACGCGCTCGACAAACGACGTGACTCAGGTCCAAATGCTGATCGTCATGGGCATGCAGGTCGTCGTCAGGGCTCCGGTCATGGCGGTCTGGGCGATAACAAAAATCGCCGGTAAAGGCCGCGAATGGTCGCTGACAACAGCCGCGGGCGTATTGATCGTTTTGTTAACGGTCACGGTGCTGATAATTTTTGTTATGCCGAAATTCAGGAAGATACAGCTTTTTACCGACAATTTGACCCGGGTGACAAGAGAAAACCTCATGGGCCTGCGCGTCGTGCGCGCGTATAACGCCGAAAGCTTTCAAAATGAAAAATTCGAGGCGGCAAACTCGGAGCTGACGGACTCCCTGCTGTTCACAAGCAGGGCCTTGGCGGTGATGATGCCGGTCATGACCTTGGTTATGAGCGGGCTTTCCCTTGCGATCTATTGGGCGGGGGCCTATTTGCTTGAGCAGGCGCCCGCTTTCGACAAACTCAACGTTTTTTCGGATATGGTCGTTTTTTCTCAGTACGCCGTGCAGGTGATAATGTCCTTCATGATGCTGTCTATTGTATTCGTCATGCTGCCGAGGGCCGGCGTGTCGGCCAAGCGCATAAACGAAGTCCTCGACACAAAGCCCGTCATGGCTCCGGGAGAAAAAACGGAAGGAAACCGGCACGTCAAAGGAGAGATCGTATTCGACCGTGTCGGCTTCAGATACCCGGGCGCCGCGGAGGCCGTGCTTGAGGATATCAGTTTCAAGGTGAACCGCGGCGAGACCGTCGCTTTTATAGGCTCGACCGGAAGCGGCAAGTCGACCCTGATAAATCTCATACCCCGTTTCTTTGACGCCACCGAAGGCGAAGTATCGGTTGACGGGATAAACGTTAAAGACTACGAACCCGAGACACTTTTCCGAAAAATCGGATATGTGCCGCAAAAAGCCGTGCTGTTCCGCGGGTCCGTAAAATCGAACGTGGCGTACGGCGATAACGGAAAAGGCGAGTACACCGAAGATGAAATAAAAAGAGCGGCGCTTATCGCGCAGGCCGCGGATTTTATCGAAAGCTCCGACGGCGGTTATGACGCAGAGGTCTCACAGGGCGGGGCTAATCTTTCCGGCGGTCAGAAACAGCGCCTCGCCATCGCACGAGCGATCTGCCGGAATCCCGAGATTCTTATTTTTGACGATTCCCTCTCCGCTCTCGACTACAAAACGGAACGCGCCTTGCGCTCCGCGCTGAAAAAAGAAATTCAAGACGCGACCTGCCTGATCGTCGCGCAAAGGATAGGCACCATCATGGACGCCGACCGTATCATTGTTCTTGAAGACGGCAAACTTGTCGGCAACGGAGCGCACCGGGAACTGTTGGAGAGCTGCCCCGTGTACAGGGAGATCGCCGAGTCGCAGCTGAGTTTGGAGGAAATATGAGCGATAACGAAGAAATAAGAACGCGGCCGGCTGTCAGAAGCGGTCCGAGAGGCTTCAGAGGGCCTCCCCCGCCGGGCTCTTTCGAAAAAGCGAAAGACTTTAAAGGGACATGGGCGTCGCTTTTGCGTTACTGCAAGGCATACGTCCCCGCGACGGTCTGCGCGCTTATTATTGCGGCCTTGGGTTCAGCGCTCCAGATCATAGGCCCGGACAAACTGAAAGAGCTGACAAACGAGATAATCAAAGGGCTCCCCTCAGGCATGAGCGCGCCGACGGCTTCGGGGGCCGTCGATTTCTCCGCGGTGACAGCCATTGCCGCAGGACTGTGTATCATCTATGCCCTGTCTGTGATCTTCAACTTTGCCGAAGCGTTTATCATGGCGACCGTGACCGCGAAAATAATAAAAAAAATGCGCACGGACCTTTCGCGAAAAATAAACAAACTTCCGTTCAAATATTTTGACAAAACAAGCTACGGCGACGTCTTGAGCCGTGTGACCAACGATGTTGACGCCGTAGGCCAAACCTTGAATCAAAGCCTCGACAACATGGTGCGGGCGATCACCATGTTCCTCGGTTCGCTGATCATGATGTTCATAAACAGCGCTGTTCTCGCGTGTGTCGCCGTCGTCTCCGTTCTCATTGGCTTTGCCGGAATGAGAAAAATAATGGCGCGCTCACAGAAATACTTCAAGGCGCAGCAGCAGGGCTTGGGAGATATCAACGGCCATATCGAGGAGATCTATTCGGGGCATACGGTCGTTAAGGCTTTCAACGGCGGCGGTAAAGCGAAAGAAACCTTTGAGAAATTCAACGACGGGCTTTATGAGAGCGGAAAAAAATCCCAATTTATGTCCGGTCTTATGATGCCCCTTATGCACTTTGTCGGGAATTTCGGCTACGCCGCGGTGTGCGCCGTCGGCGCTGCTCTGGCGGTAAGCGGCAGGATATCTTTCGGCGTTATTGTCGCTTTTATGCTGTATATTCGATTTTTCACACAGCCGCTCTCTCAACTTGCCCAGTCGATGCAGGCGCTTCAGAGAACGGCGGCCGCCGGCGAGCGAATATTCGAGTTCTTCGGCGAGGCTGAACTCACCGACGAGAGCGAAAAAACCGAAAAGCTCGAAAACATCAAAGGCGACGTCGAGTTCAGAAACGTCCGTTTCGGTTATGATAAAGAAAATCCCGTCATAAAGGATTTCTCCGCCTCGATACGCGCCGGGCAAAAGATCGCCATCGTCGGCCCCACCGGCGCGGGCAAAACTACCTTGGTCAATTTGCTGATGCGTTTTTACGAGCCGGACGCCGGTGAGATAACGGCGGACGGCATACCGATAGACCGGGTGACAAGGGAAAACGCGCGCGAACAGTTCTGTATGGTGCTTCAGGACACTTGGCTTTTTGAGGGGACCATACGGGATAATGTTATCTTCGGCAACCGGAACGTCAGCCCCGATGAAGTCGAAACAGCATGCAAAGCGGTTGGGATGCATCGTTTTATCCGGACGCTGCCGGAAGGATACGACACCGTGCTCAGCGACAAGGTGACCCTTTCGGCCGGTCAAAAACAACTCCTCACGATCGCCCGCGCGATGATACAGAATTCTCCGCTGTTGATCTTGGACGAGGCAACAAGTTCCGTGGACACCCGTACCGAAAAACTCGTGCAGGAGGCGATGGATAAACTGACTTCCGGCAGAACGTCATTTGTCATCGCCCACAGGCTCTCGACAGTCAAAAACGCCGACATGATACTTGTGATAAAAGACGGCGACATAGCGGAGAGCGGCTCTCATGAGGAACTTCTTATAAAAGGCGGCTTCTACGCGGAACTCTATAACAGCCAATTCGACCGCGTCTCATAAGAGCCGGCCGCTGCGGTAATTGTGCCTTCTGAGGCGTGTCGTACATTGTCAACGCAGGGCAAGGCAAAAGACGACCGAACGGGCCGCGAAAACCTGCTGACAGGAGAATCGAAATGATGTTCACCAAATACCTTAGAGGAAAAGGCAATATCATACTGACGGCGATCCTGATCGTTGTTATTGCCGCTCAGATCGTTTTTTTGTCGGTAAGCTTTGCCGCGTTCAGCGATTTTCTTATCAGCGAAAAATTGATCTCCAACATCAACGGACTGAAACATTATCTGGAGGACAGCAAGGCATATTCAAAAGCGGCGGCCGTTTCCATGGCCGTCAACCAAGATGCCGTAAGAGCCATCGAACAGCGCGATACCGAGGAATTGCTGCGGCTGTTTACAACTACCCATGATCTGTTTCGCGTTAACTATTATACCGTCACCGACCGGGAAGGAATCGTATTGGCGCGGACACATGAACCGGAAAACTACGGCGATTCGGTAGTGAATCAGCAAAACATAGGAGACGCGCTTGAGGGCAAGGTTTCGACCTGTTTCGAGAAAGGGACGGCGGTAAGAGTATCCGTCCGCACCGGAGCTCCGGTCTATAACGCGGACGGCGTACTGATCGGCGTCATTTCGGCAGGCATCCGGTTTGATACACCGGAAGCGGTCATGGATCTGGGGGCCCTCTTTAATGCCGAGGTCACTGTCTTTTTTGGCAATGAGCGGATCGCCACGACTATTGTCCGGGACGGACACAGCATTGTAGGCACGACGCTCGATCCTGAAATCACCGACATCGTGATCCGTGACAAGCAGGAATATACAGGCGACGCCGACATACTCGGCGAGCGATATAAGACTTTTTATATGCCTTTGCTGAACCCGCAGGATGAAGCGTTCGCCGCGCTTTTTATCGGTATGCCGATGAAAAGCCTGCAAGACGAAACGAATCTCTCAATACTAACGGGCGTTGTGATCGTTTTGTGCGGAATCGTATTCCTGCTGATACTGTTGTTCCGCAACCGGCAGGAGAAAAAGCGGCTTGTCGTATTGGCGGAACAGGCGGAGGCGGCTTCGGTCGCCAAATCGTCGTTCCTTTCCAATATGAGCCACGAAATCAGAACGCCGATGAACGCCATCATCGGCATGACTTACATCGGCAGATCGGCTCACGAAGCGGATCAAATGATTTACGCTTTGGATAAAATCGAAAGCGCGTCCCGGCATCTGCTCGGGGTAATCAATGATATTTTGGATTTTTCTAAAATCGAATCCGGTAAATTCGATCTTTTTATGTCAGATTTTGATTTCGAAAAAATGCTGATACGCGTCGTAAACGTGTCCACAATACGTGTGGAGGAAAAAAAGCAAAAGCTTACCGTACATGTGGACAAAAATATTCCCGGAATTATGCACGGCGATGATCAGCATCTGGCGCAGGTCATCACAAACCTGTTGGGAAACGCGGTGAAATTCACGCCGGAAGAAGGCTCCATCAGTCTCCACACATGCTTTTTGGGGGAAGAAGACGGCATTTGTGAAATCAAGATCGCCGTGACCGATACAGGGATCGGTATAGGCCCCGAGCAGCAGGCCAAGCTGTTCAGGTCTTTCCAGCAAGCCGAAACCGGCACATCAAGAAAATACGGCGGCACGGGTCTGGGGCTTGCGATCTCCAAAAGCATCGTGGAGAAGATGGACGGCAGGATATGGATAGAATCGGAACAGGGCAAAGGCGCTACATTTGCCTTTACCGTCAAGATGAAACGCGGAGAACAGAAAGATCGGAATTATGAGCGGAAGGAAATCGACTGGCCGAGCATCCGTATTTTGGCCGTGGACGACGACGAATATATCTTGCAGGACATAAAGCGTATCGTCGAAAGGTTCGGCGCGGCATGCGACGTCGCCTTGAACGGCGCGAGCGCGCTTGATTTAGTCGAAAAAAACGGAGACTACCACCTCTATTTTGTGGATTGGAGAATGCCGGATATGAACGGCATCCAATTGACGTCGGAACTGAAAAAAAGAATGAAAGAACCAAGCGACGCCTTTGTCGTTATGGTTTCAGCCGCGGAATATAATATGGTCGCCGAGAGCGCAAAAAAAGCGGGGGCTGACAGGTTCCTGCAAAAACCTATTTTCCCCTCTATTTTTGAGGACATAGTCCGCGATTATTTAGGCTTGGCGGATAAACGGACGGAAGACACGGAAATTATGATCGACGGGCTTTTTGAAGGATGCTGTATCCTGCTTGCCGAAGACGTGGAGATCAACCGGGAGATCGTGATGTCGCTGTTGGCGCCTACGGGTCTGAGTATAGATTTTGCAGAAAACGGCAAAGAAGCCGTCAGTAAATTCAACGCTGCCCCGGGGAAATACGATATTGTGCTTATGGATATGCAGATGCCCGAAATAGACGGCTTGGAAGCAACGCGCCAAATCAGGGCGTCGGATACGCCCGCGGCGAAAAGCATACCGATAGTTGCAATGACCGCCAACGTGTTCAAGGAAGATATAGAAAAATGTCTCGCGGCCGGTATGAACAGCCATATCGGAAAACCGCTGGATTTCAATGAGGTTATCGAAGTTATGCAAAAGTATTTATCCGACGGAAATGCCTGACGACGGCATTACGGCAAAGGACAAGATCAAAGGCCGGAGACCGAACGCCCTTTTTCGCGCGACTCCAACGCTCGCTCGATCTCGCCCACGACCGCGTCAAGCTCGTTTTTGATTCGCTTTCCCCAAAACCGAAGCACAAGATAACCCTCCGCCTCGAGCTTTGCGTTGACCTCTCTGTCCCGCTCCATATTCCGCTCGATCTTCGGTATCCAAAAATCCAAGCGGCTTTTGAAGTCCTCCTTGCGGTTTTCCCAGTCGTAGCCGTGCCAGAATTCCGAATCGCAAAAAACGGCTGTCTTTTGTTTTGTAAAAACTATATCGGGTTTGCCGTATACTCCGGCGCAATTCTTCCTGTATCGGTAGCCTTTGCGCCAAAGCGCCCCGCGAAGAGCTTTTTCGATTTGCGAATCTTTGTTTCTCACAGCCTGCATGTTGCGCCGTCTTTGCTCCGGCGTATGCCTGTCCATATTTTGCTCCCGTATAACGGCTCCGGCGGAAACCGAATCTTCCGGTTCCGCCGGTTTGCCTGTCGTATAGGCTTTCAGCCCCGTATAGGCTTTCAGCCCCGTATAGGCTTTCAGCCCCGTATAGGCTTTCAGCCCCGTATAGGCTTTCAGCCTATATATCCTGAAGCGCCATTATCATGAAGATTATCTTCGCGGCTTCGGCTCTTGTCGTCGACCCGAGAGGTTTAAATGTCCCGTCCGGATACCCCGCGATTATCCCGGAAGCCTGCATCGCCCGCACGGCGGTCAGCGATTGACTTTGTATAGACCCTTGGTCTGTGAAGTTCGCCATCGGCGCGTTAGATGTGAAGTTGATTTTCGCCGAGGTCCTCGCAAGGTAGGCAAAAAGGCACATGTCCTGTCTTGTTATCGGCGTGTTCGGCGCAAATTCCCCGGCGCTGTCGGAGAGTATGCCGGCCGCGACGGCGGAGGTCACATAATGGTAAAACCAGTTGTTCGGCGCAACGTCCGAGTATGAGCAGACTTTATTTTCGTCATAAAGGTCGAGGGACGTGACCAAAAGCTTTATGTATTCGGCGCGGGTCAGCGTTCCCGACGGAAGGAATTTCCCCGCGTCGGCTCCGGTCATACCCTCTATTACTTTCCTGCAGCTGAGGCTCGTTATATAGCTGTTCGCCCATTGCGTGGCCGGAACATCCGAGAAATTCACGACGTTTATGGCGGCCACATAGGTTCCGGGCTCCGTTATCCTCGCTCTGATCGTCCCGTCCGCCGCGTTGTAGCGGCTCGAGAACAGCGGCGTGAAAGCCCCGCTCCCGGTCCTTTTCATTATAACGGCCTTGTCGGCGTTCGTTGAGCCGAGATTATACGGCAGATTGAGCGTAACGGCATTCCTGTCGGAAAAGGATGTGAGTTCCGTGTTGCCTACTTTCAGTGAAACGCCGCGCGACTCGCCTATCGTCATGCCGCTCACATGGTCCGTGACCGACGCGCCGGTCAAATTCACCGTGAATGAAGAGCCGAATTTTTTGAGCGCGTCGCCCGCCCACGCAGCGTTAATGTTGACGCTTGCCCCCGCGGCTGACGAGTTTCTCACATTGATGTCGGACACTTTTTTAAGTCCGTCGGAGGAGAACAGGCTCAAAGGCAGGCTCAGCGATTGGCTCGCCGTCGATCCGGATGAAGACATAACGAAATTGAGCGTTCCGCCGCTCATGTTTATGTCGGCCAATATCCCCGACATGGTCAGAGAGTCGACATTCGCGGCTGACGAGGTCCCGGCAGGCAGTGTGACGGTCGCCGACCTTGAGGATACGCCTGAAATACTGTAGCTCAGCATTTCCTTAATGTCTGCCTCAAGCCAGGACGCGACATTTCCGGCAAGGTCGGATATCACATCCGGATCAATGTACAGGCGTGTCGTCAATCCGAGCGCCGAACTCAGCCTTATACTGAGCGTCGCTCCGCTGATCGTCACGGAATCGGCGTAGTTGCCGCCGCCGAAGCTGATCGCATCCCTCAACACTGATGTCCCCGCATGTGCCGTGATCTCCTCGTCAAAGTCGACCGCGACCGTCCTCCTGTCCGCACTGATGACAGCCGCGGTTATTTTCGGAGGCGTGTAGTCATAGACCACGATGTCAAAGGCCGGCGCGCTCTCTCTGCCGGCGGTGTTTCGCACTTTTACGGACAGCCTGTATGTCCCTTCGGCCGACGGCAGTGAGTATTGGAAAGACGTTGCGTAATTTTGCCATGTTCCGTAAGTCCCGCCGTTGACCGATATCGCGTATTGCGACGGCGCCCCGTATGACGAGTCCACGGCGCTTATCGTGCAGTTCACCGTCCTGCTTCTCACATAATCCTCGGTGATCCTGAAGGATGTGATCCTCGGAACGGACGAAGCCGCGGACGACCCGATATAGATCGTCATGGTCGCGGCGGATGTGGTATATGTCCCGTCCGTGGCCGTGAAGCTGAAGCTCGCGCTGCCCGTATAGCCGCTTGCGGGCACAAAAGTCAAATTCTGAAGCCTTGAGGCTAATATGTAGTCGTTGCGCGATACCGGGACCCCGGAGAGATAAAGAGTGCCGGTCCCCGAAGTCGGCAGCGCCGTGATCGTTATGCCCGTTAAACTGCCGCCCGATGTGTACAGATCGGTGAAATCCTTAAGCGTAAAGGAAAGCGTCGTGTTTGCCTGAGTCGTTTTTGTTCCGCCGGTCAAGCTCGCCGTGTTGCCGACGGTCACCGTGACTATCCCGGAGTTGGTGGTAAAAACCGTCGGGTCGGTGGTACTGCTGACAGTATATCTGAAAGTCGCCGAACCGTTGTAGTTCGAGACCGGTCTGAAAGAAAGATTTGTGATATCGTTTCGCGCAATTTCCTGATTTACGACGACACGCGTGTTCGAGTAGTATAACTCTCCGTGCGATGAGGACGGCAGCTGTGTTATCCTGATATGTGAAAGCGAACCGGAAGGCGCCGTGAAAGCGTCGGTGAAATCAGCAATTTTGAAGCTGTAATTTGTGTTTACGGGGGTCGTGACCTTGAAGTCCCCGGCTTTAAGCGACGTATCCGTATCCGACACCGTTACCGTGACGGTACCGGCGCTTGATGAGAAACTGCTGTTTGAGGTCCCGGACCTGTATTGGAATGAAGTGCTGCCTGTTACGCCTGCCGGTACGAAACGGAGCTGGGGGATTTCGCTTCTTGCAATGACTTGGCCCGACGTAACTTTATTTGAAGTCGACGTGCCGCCCAAATACAGCGTCCCGTAAGTCGCCGAAGGCAACGAGTCGATCCTTATGTGAGTAAGGTTGGCTGTCGCCGGAGTTAATACCGAAGTGAAATCACTAACGGTAAAGAAATATGTCGTGTTGGTCCTCGGCCTGACGGTGAAACTCCCGGAGGACAATGCCCCCGAAGCCGTCGCGGGAAAATTCACCGTGATAACGCCGCTGTTCGCGGTGTTTCTAACACTCGTCGCTCCTTGAACAGTGAAAAAGTCTGCCGGCAAACCGGTAAGCGTATAGCCGGATGCGGGCGTTAAAGTAACAGTCGCCGTATACGCCGTACTCGGCGCGAAGCTTCCGCTTGAGCTTAAGGCTGCGCCTGAACTTGTTACTTTCCATGTTACAGAGCCTGTGAATTGGGTTTCTGCAGTTATGGTCGACACAGGCGATGCGAATACGACAGGAGGGGTCAACCCGCGTATTGCCTGTATTGTGATCGGTTTTGGCGTCGCCGCCGCTGTGACCTCAAATTTCACATTGACCGGCACACTCGCACCGCCGGTTCCGTTTATGGTAATTACGCAGTCATATACGCCGACCGGCAATCCGTCTTTCGGGTGAACCGTCAGCGAAAAATTGCCATCAAGGGAAGTGGGAGAGGAAATAGTTCCGATATAAATATCATAGTTTTCTTCATGAGCAGATACATCATAGTTTACATAGTTTGTATCGGAATAACTGATTACTATCGTCTTCAAATCGGGACGATCATACGACGTTTGTAATTTACCGAAATCCATCTGGCTCTGACTCGCTGACATTGACGGAGCAGCCGCCGCGAAGCTCGGTAAAAGAGCCAACACAAAGAACAAACACAGCAGGAACGCAATGAATTTCCGGGTCGAACTGCGTTTCAAATTCAATTTAAATTTCAATGAATTCTCCTCCTTCAGGCGCTTTGCGCCGGCGTCATAACGAAAGTATTTTTATTAATCCACAATATATTGTATACTATCTCGCCGCAATATACAATAGCTATTATTAAAAAAGTTAAAAAATTTGTGTAAAGGTGTTTTCGGCATGCAATAAGCAGGGGACGATGCCCTCATCGTCCCTGTCTCTCGGAAATTATCGCCCTCGTCGGGTTAGAGAACTTTGTAGCGCCGCGGGGCTGATGCCCTCGGACCGCCCCCCCCGGCGGGGGGCCACGGATAAATAAGGGGCGCAACAAACCGGGCGGCAGAATGCCGCCCGGCGATCGTGAACCCGGGGCGCTTTAATGCCGGCACATACGCCGGGCCGGAGACGCCGGCCGGCCGATCAAGTCAAATCAAATCGCCTTACGATCTTCGGTACGCCGACGGGAACGGCATAAACGGTGAATTCGTCTTTTCCGTCTATTCCCAACACCTTGTCGCAGAGCGCAGAATTGTATCTCGCACAGCAGCAGCTGCCGAGTCCGAGGGCCGCGGCGCTCAGCATCGCGTTTTGCCCGGCGTGGCCGATATCGATCAGCATTGCGCGATGCGACATATGCCCGTAACGCCACTCGGCGCGATACGGTATACATGAAAAAAACAGGACAAATGAAGCTTTTGAAGCCCAGCTTTGACCCATGAGCATCTCCGATATCGTTTCGATCGGTTTTTCAAACGCACTCACAAACTCGACCGCCGAGCGCTTTTCACCGACATGTTCCATCGGCAGATAGTGATATATCCCGGGTTCCAATCCCTCAACGTTCAAAACGACGGCATATATTTCAAACGGATGCCGGGCGCCTCCGCTCGGCGCCGGCTTAAAAAGCGCGAAAGTCTTCGCGCTTTTTTTGTATTTCAGCACTCCCTGAACGCTCCAAAGCATAAACGCCAGCTGTTCCGCCGCGGCCGGCGCGCCCGAGTAGGCCCTGACGCTGCGGCGTATTTCCAGGAGCTCGGAAAAATCTTTATTTTTCACCGCGCCGGCAAACGCCGGCAATTCGAGGATTTTTCCCGAAGGCGCTTTCCCCGGCGGAGGCGGCGTGAGGCCCTTTTGCTCGCCGCTGCCCAATTCTTCCGTTATCATGCCGGAACATTTCATAAACGCCCGGTTACCGGCAAATTCATCCGATCCTTTGTTCATTGTGTTCACGGGATACTTCTCCTTTCGTTTTGTCCGAATTACGGTTTATGCCGGCAAGCATGAGTTTTATGCGGTTTTCCTGAGCCGTCCGCGTAACGCCCGGGTCATAGTCTATCGCCACTATACCGAGCCCGGGGTTTTTATCCCGCAGAGGCTTCATCATTCCTTTGCCGGCGATATGGTTCGGAAGGCATCCGAAGGGCTGAGCGCATACAATACCCGAAGCGCCCTGCTCCGCGAGCTCTAACATCTCGGCTGTCAGGAGCCATCCCTCTCCCATTTTCACTCCTTTGCCTATATATCCCTCGGACAGCCGCGCGGTCCGGTCAAAAGGAGTCATCGGGGTGAATTTTTCACCGGCTGCTATAGCTTTTATAATGAGTTTCTGCTTTCGGATCAAATAATCATACAGTATCTTTGAAATCGCGCCCTTGATTTTTTTGATTCCGTAAAGCCCGGTATCGGCGACGGCATTGCAGACGCAGTAGAGACAAAAATCCAAGAGTCCCGGCAGCACCGGTTCCGCGCCTTCGGAAATCAGGAATTCCTCCAAATCGTTATTTCCGAGAGACGAGAATTTGACGTATATCTCTCCCACGACGCCTATTTTCGGCTTTTTTTCGTCCGAGAGCCGCAAAGCGGCAAAATCCCGGACCGTGTCGGCGAGATCCCGCTTCAATCCGGCAAAACTCAATACGCGTTTTTTCCGCAGCCGCTCCGCGAAAACCGCCGTTTTGCGATCGACAAGCGCTTTTGTCGCTCCGGGATCAAGCTCATAAGGCAGGCATTGGTTTTTCAGCGCCATGAGCAGATCGCCGTAAAGCACCCCAAAGAGCAGCCGGTACAGCATTCCCGGCGTCATCTTGAATCCCGGGTGTTTCTCCATGCCCTCGACATTGAACGAAATAACCGGCACATGACCGAAGCCGGCTTTCTCAAGCGCCTTGCGAAGCATCGAAACATAATTTGAAGCGCGGCATCCTCCGCCGGTCTGGCTCATCATGAGCGCTGTTTTAAGCGGGTCATATTTGCCGCTCTGAAGCGCCTCGATCAACTGCCCTATCGTCAGCAGCGCCGGATAACAGGCGTCGTTGTGCACGTATTTCAAGCCCTTTTCGATAACGCTTTCTCCGGAACCCCGGAGTATCTCCGCGCGGTATCCGAAATAAGACAGCACGCTGTTAATGAATTCAAAGTGTATGGGAAGCATGGCCGGGACCAAAATGGTATAGTCCCGTTTCATCTCTTCCGTGAACTGAATGTAGTACTTATCCGGCATTGGTTTTTTCCCTTTCATCCGGTACGTCGGGCATACGGCGCAGCCTTATGAGCTCCGCGCCGGTTTTTGCTTTTTCTCTTTCGGCCATCGCGCCGAGCAAGCTGCGAAGCCTGATCTTCACCGCTCCGAGGTTGGTCATCTCGTCTATTTTTATCTGGGTATAGAGTCTGCCCCGGCTTTCCATTATACTTTTTACCTCGTCCGCCGTAACGGCGTCCAAGCCGCATCCGAAAGACACAAGCTGCACCAGCTCGCAGTCTTCATTTGCCGCCGCAAATTCCGCCGCGCTGTACAGCCTTGCGTGATATGTCCATTGGTTCACAACCTTCAAATCCCGGGCGGCGGCGGCGACCGCGTCCTCGCTCACGACGACAAAACCCAGCGAAGCGGCGAGCGTGTCTATCCCGTGTCCTATACCCGGGTCCGCATGATACGGCCTTCCGGCCAACACCAATATCTTGCGCCCTGTCTCCCGCGCGAAGGCGACGGCTTTTTTCCCTTCAGCGCGCAGAAGCTCCATTTTGGCGCGGTACGCGTCAAAACCGCGGCTTACCGCTTTTTTGACATCTTTGCGGGAGATATCGGGATAGTGCGGTCTCAAATACTCAAACAGCTCTTTTGAAAGCGCCTTTGCATCGTTGATGTTTAAATAGGGATACAGGAATTTGACTTTTTCAAGGGACTTGACATTGTTTATCAGGAGTTCCGGGTAATAGGCTACGACCGGGCAGTTATAGTGATTGGAACTTGCGCCTTCGTTGATATTGTAGCTCAGGCAGGGGGCAAATATCGCGTCCGCCCCCATTTCAATAAGGCGTTCGATATGTCCGTGCATTAGTTTTGCGGGATAGCAGGCGGTGTCCGACGGCATACTGTATTGCCCTTTCGCATACAGAGCGCGGCTTGAAAAACCCGAGTTTATCACCTTAAATCCCAGTTCGGAAAAAATCCCGCTCCAGAGCGGATAAAGCTCAAACATTCCCAGTGCGAGCGGCAGCCCGACAGTCCCGCGCTTCCCGGCGACGGAAACCTGTTCTTGTATTTCTTTTCGCTTGTGGGCGTAAAGATTCGGCAGCCGCTCCCTCTCGACCGCCGCCGCCGGGCCGTCGGTCGCTCCGTCGCATCTGTTTCCCGAAATATACTTCCCCGTGCCGTTAAAAATGTTAACGGTAAGCAGGCATTTGTTTCCGCAGCCCTTGCATACGGCGGGCCTTGAAAAGTGAGTAAAGTTTTTCAGAGCTTCTCTCCCGAGCATGCCCGAGCCGCCCGCGGCCTCGGACTTTGCATAAAGCGCGGCGCCGAAAGCTCCCATCAGACCTGCGATCCGCGGTCTTGTGACTTCACGGCCCGTCTCGATCTCAAACGCGCGCAAAACGGCGTCATTCAAAAACGTGCCGCCCTGAACGACTATCCTCTCTCCGAGTTCATCCGGCCCCCCGGCTCGTATGACTTTATAAAGAGCGTTTTTAACGACGCTCACGGAAAGCCCGCAGGAGATATCCTCCGGTCCCGCGCCGTCCTTTTGCGCCTGTTTCACCGAAGAATTCATAAAAACCGTGCAGCGGCTGCCGAGATCGACCGGGGCCTTGGATTTCAGCCCGAGTTTTGCGAATTCCTCGATTTTGTATCCCATTGCTTTAGCGAAAGTCTCGATGAAAGAGCCGCAGCCGGACGAGCAGGCCTCGTTGAGCTTGATGCTGTCTATCGCGCCGTTTCGTATTTTGAGGCATTTGATATCCTGTCCGCCGATGTCGAGGATGAATTCCGTTTTCGGGTCAAAATGCCGCGCGGCGATATAATGCGCCATGGTTTCAACAAGACCGAAATCGATTCCGAAAGCGTGCTTTATCAGTTCTTCGCCGTATCCGGTCACGGCGCCGGCGATGATTTTTATACCGGCGCCGCATAACTCACAGATCTCTTCAAGCCGTTCTCTGACGACTCCGACAGGATCTCCTCTGTTGGCGCCGTAATATGAATGTATCATACGTCCGTCGCCCGTCAGCAAAACAAGCTTTGTTGTCGTGCTTCCGCAGTCTATACCCAAATAAGCGTCCCCGGAATAGTTTCCTGAAGAGACCTGTTCGACGGCGGCGCTCTCATGCCTTGCGCGAAACGTCTCATATTCGTGTTCGTCCGCAAACAGAGGTCTTTGTCCCGACGCCTGCGGTTTTTCGCGGCAAGCAAGATCAAGCCGGCTCAGTATCTCTTCATAAGCGAAGGATTCCCGTCTGCCGGAGGCGATGAGCGCGGCTCCTGCCGCGACCGCGAAACGGCCGTATTCGGGAAATAAAGCTTCGGCGTCGGACAAACCGAGCGTCTCCTTAAAGCGTCTGCGCAGTCCTTCGCAAAAATGAAGCGGCCCGCCCAAAAACATGACCTTACCCTCAGGTTTGCGCCCTTGAGCGAGTCCCGCTATGGTTTGATCGACGACAGCCTGATATATGCCGGCGGCAATATCCGCTTTGTTCGCGCCCTGATTAAGCAAAGGCTGAATATCTGTCTTCGCAAAAACCCCGCAACGCGACGCTATCCGGCAGATACGCTCGTTATCCAAACTCAACCTGTCCAAATCCTCGACCGAAACATCCATCAGCGTGGCCATCTGATCGATGAAAGCGCCGGTGCCGCCGGCGCAGCTTCCGTTCATCCTTTCTTCCGGCGGTCCGTCGCTGAAAAAAATGATCTTGGCGTCCTCTCCGCCGATTTCGATGACAGCGGAGGTATCCGGTTCTATCAGTTCCACCAGTTCGCCCGTCGCGAATACTTCCTGAACAAACGGAAGCCCCGCGGAATCGGCAACGCCCATCCCCGCGGATCCCGAAATCGCTATCTTGACCTTTTCTCCCTTGAGCATGCCGCCGACGGCTTCGGTTATTTCCCTGGCCTTTCGCCGCGCTTGAGAAAAATGCCGCTCATAGCTCTCATATATGATTTTACCGGCTCGGATCAGCACGATCTTAGCCGTCGTTGAGCCGATATCTATCCCCAACACGGCCCCCGGGCCGGTATGCAAGTCTAAATCACGCAATGCCATCAAAGAAAACTCCGCCATATATTTTTTATTAATTTTCTCAGTACGGCCCGTTCCTGTCAAGCGTCCGTCCGCAAAGAAACCGTTAAGTTAACTGTCCGCCGCCGGAAATGAGAACGAACGCCGGCGGAATTCCCGCCGGCGTATTTGTTCCGATAGCCTAAAACATACTTACCGTTGCCCGGCTGTTAGTTCTGCCGCAGTCTTATACTCGCAGGTCCTCGTTATGTCCCCGTCGTAAAAATCAAGGGTCAGTCCTTCTACGTATAGTTCCGTCAGTATGTCCAAGTCCTTGAGATTTGACGACGACATGTGCTTAACGAGACAGTCCCCGCTTTCCCAGCACTCCGCTACAAAAACCACGTCTTCATCGTCTAAAGGCAGATACGGAGTATAGTATACGACGCCTTCTTCCTTATTAACATTTGCGATATATCCGATATCTGCCAAACCGCTGAGAAACGCTGCTCTTTGCCCTTTTTTCATTTTGTATGTGCAGTGTCCTACCACCATCTCGATATTTCCTCCGTTACAGCAGGAAGTCAAATAACATGCCGGAAGTTTCAAACAAACCTGTGCCGCGCGAGAAATCGCGCATATTCGCGGTAAAGCCGTTGTTCATGTAATTGAGACCGGCAAACGAACTTAAAAGTTCCGAAGCGGCATTCGCGGTATAGTCCGTAAGCGTGTTCCGGCTTACATAGGCCGCCGTATTGGTCTGCACCTGCCGGGAGATACGCGATATCTGATTTGTAAAGCCGTAGTTTTTGTTGTTGTTTTCGGTGAAGAATTTCTCAAGGTTGCCGTTTTCGGCGGCTTTTTTGAATTGCTCTTCGTTGATCTTCATATATCCGTTGCTGTCGAATTCGATTCCGGCGTCGGCGAGCTTGGACGCGTATGTCTTGGATGTGTTCACCAGTGACGTGAAAAGGCGTTGGGCTTTCGGGTCGTTTGAGTTGTTCAGCGTCGCGCCGTAGAGTTTGTTGTAGTTGTTGACAAACTCGTTGACCTGTTTCTCGGCGTAGGCTGAATCCGTTCCCCGGCTGATCGTGACCGGGTCGCCGCCGGCTTTTTTCAGTGTGGCGGTCACGCCGCCCGATAAACTGACAGTATTGCTCTGCGAAACCTGCTCCGCTCCGCCGTTGACTTTGTATACGGCGTTTTGCGCCGCCTGTGTTGTTTTATCGGCGCCGGTCTCCGCCACAGCGCTTCCGACGACGTCTTTGATCGAAAACTTGCTTTTCGCGTTATCCCCGGTGCTTTTGGCGGAAATTGACAGAGCGCTCGTTTTGTCTTTATCGTTTGTTTCGACCGAGGCGGTGACGCCGATATTAGCCTTATTGATCGCGTCCGCCATTTTCTGCTGAACGTCTTTATTGGTGTCGCTTTCCTTTATGTCAACGGAAAGCGTATAGCTTCGCCCGTCGGTTTCGATCGAAAACTGCTGTTTACCGGAGAGCGAAGTCTTATCGCCCGCCGCAAGTGAATTGCCCGTATTTTTCTGCCCCTCGGCAATTTGCTTTATTTCGACAGACGACGGTGAAATCGAGGAAAACGAATACTTGCTCTCTCCTCCCGTGACCGTCATCGCTTCCTTGTCGGAAGAGACCGCCGCGGTTTTCCTGAAAGCGGCGCCCGAACTGAGTGAGGAGATCGATGAGCTGAGACCCGAAGCCCCTTCTTTGAGGTCAAAAACATACTGCAGCCCGGTTGAACTGACCGAGTTGTAGTTGAACAGCCCCTTGCCGCCGAACAGGCTTCCGCTCCCGGAATTAACAAGACTGTTTAAATACGGATTGCTGATCTTACCCGCGCCGGAACCGCCGTAAACGGAGCCTGCGTTTCCGAACAGGGTATTGTAATAACTGTTATAATGAGTACCAACGTACATGCGAATCCCTTCTTTCAGGTATTTGATATCCTTATCAACATATATATCGACATTTACCCATGATCATATTAGTACATCAGGACAAAAAAATCAAGTTTTTTCGATATTTTTCGCTTTTTTTATATGTTTTACCGTCACCGGGGCGCCGGCACGAAAATCTCGACCGGCGATTGAGCGGACATTTAAGAAGTTTTTGTGAATTATCTCGGGAAATTATTGATAGAGCTGTAAATATATGTTACATTTTTTTTGCCGGCGCAGCATTTATTATCCGCTGTTCCGGCAAGGCAAAGGAGGCGAATCATTTGAAGATAATAAAAAACCCGCTGACGGCGCTGTTTGCGTTTGCCGTCGTATTTTCCCTGCTCTTTGCCCCTTTATCGGCGGTTTGCGCTTCGGACAAGACGGCTGAGGAAGTCGCCTCCGAGACCCTTTCCGAAGCAGGTCTGTTTCGCGGCGTCGGTTCGAATGCCGGCGTTCCGGATTTCGCCTTGGGCAGAACACTTAATCGGGCGGATGGGTTGGTCATGCTCGTGCGGCTTATGGGCGCTGAAGACGAAGCTTTGAGCGGCGATCACCCTTGCCCCTTCACCGACGTTCCGGCTTGGGCCGCGCCCTACGCGGGTTACGCTTTTGCTGCGGGCTGGACAAAAGGAGTTTCCGAGGCCCCTGCATTATTCGATCCCAACGCAAGCATTACGGCAGCGCAGTATCTGACCTTCATTCTGCGCGCTCTCGGTTATGAAGACGGCGTTGATTTTGCATGGGAGTCGGCCGCGGAGCTGACGGACAAGCTCGGCATAACCGGCGGTGCCGGAGGCGCGCTGACCCGCGGCGATATGGCCGTTATCTCCTTATTCGCGCTGACTACCGCGGTAAAGGGCTCCGGGCAGACGCTGCTCACCGGCCTGCTTGACGCCGGCGTGTTCGATAAGCTCGCCGGGGAAGGTCTTATCAAGAACGAAACGTTACTCAAGGCCCTTGAAACCGGAGACGCCGAAGCGACGGCCGCCGTTTTTACCGAGACTGTCTCAAAAGCAGCGGCGAGAGTTAAAGAACTGCTCGCGGCCGAAGAAAAAGAAACCGCCCCGCCGCCGGCCCCCTCGCCTTCTCCGGAAACCGCCGTAACTCCCGCGCCCGAGAACGGAGGCTCTTTCCCGAGTTTTGATCTCACCGGTTATATGCACACCACCTACAAAGGCAACGAAGTCTATGTATACAACACCTTTGTTAACGGCGTAAAAACCGATTTGTACGTGACTGCGGGAGTACACGCCGCCGTCAGGGATAACGGAACGGGAATCTATATGTACAACTTCTTATCGACGGACAGAGACGGCGTAGTCAGCAATCTGGTCGGCGGCACGGAAACGCCTGAGGTCGTAACGCTCGACGGGCCTTATGTCCGGGCGGTCTCTTTTAAGACCGACGGTTCTTTTGTGGTCGGCACTTTCTCATGCCTTGTAACCGCCGGCACCAAATATTTGGTCATAGAGCCGAACAGGGACGGGGTCCTGACATGCGAAGAGGGCTCCTACGGCGACATTGCGGTCGGCTCCGAGGTCATTATTTTGATCTCCGGCAGCGATCCGCCCAACCCGCCTACCGCTAAGACGGTATATATCATCAGATAAAAAACCGCTCCGGCATAAAAAACCGCCGCGCACCGAAGTGCGCGGCGGTCCTTTTTATTGGGTCACAACAGGGTCACATCGCAATGTCGCCTACGTTGAGGTCGGCCTTGGTCGTGTCAAGATTGTTCAGTTTCTTGACTTTTCCCTTATGCTTGATCTCCAGCGAATACTTGCCGTTGGGCAGTCCTTCGAACCAGAAATCGCCGTAAGCGTCGGTGACAGCGTTGTATTTCTTGCCGCCGGGGCCGGAAAGGACGCATTCCGCGCCAATTATGACCTCGTCCGCGGCGGGATCGTAGACGGCGCCCGCGATGAACTTCTTGGGCATGTTGAGATAGTAAACTCTGGGTTTCGTCTTGTTCTTGAGTTCGGGTATCCACACATCCGCGCCTTCGATGAGTTTCTTCGCGTCGTCTTCATCCATCAGCTTAAGCGCCAATGTCGGGCAGGCGTCAGCGCATCTCGGCTCGGTCCAGCCGTTATCCATAAGATGCGCGCAGCCCGTGCATTTTTGAGAGATATTAAGGTCTTCGTTGAAGTATATCGCGTCATAGGGGCAGGCGTCAACGCAGTTTCTGCAGCCTGTGCATTTTGTCGGGTCGATGATCACAAGGCCGTCGTCTCTCTTGTATATGGCCTTTTTGACTTTGCAGGACTTCATGCAGGGAGCGTTGTCGCAATGGTTGCACATATGGGGTTTGTAGCACATCTTCACCTTGGGGACCGTGCCGCGCACCTGCTCGTCAAGCTTTACCCAAAACTGTCCTATCTCGGGCTGAGGCTTGGCTACAGGCGTCCAGTCGTTGCCGGCGTGTTCGTCCTTGCACATGAATTGGCAGCAGTAGCAGCCGTTGCAGATGGCCAGATCGATGACAAATACTTTCTTTCCCATTATTTCGTCCCTCCTACGACCCAAGCGTTGAATTTCAATCCGGAGGCCGCGTCGTATTCACGCTCGAAAGCGTCGGGATAGTCTCTTCTCCACTCGTCCCAATCTTTCGCTTTGACACGCTCGATCTCGACCAAAAACGCCGTGGTGGCTTGGCCGGCAGCGTGACGGGACGTGAGTCCTTCGGGAGTTATGAGGTTGATGGCGCCGCCGCGGTCCACTTTACCGGGTATGATGAAATCGACGCGGGCGCCGTGGTCGATGGAAACCGCTCCGGGCATGATCCTCTCAAACACCCGGGCTCCGCAAAGCACGCTGCCGCGCTCGTTGTACACCCTGATGACATCGCCGTCTTTTATTCCTCTGGCTTCGGCGTCTCCTGGGTTTACCCAAGCGGGCTCATAGAGGTATCCGTCATATCCCCTGACCTTGCCCGTGACCGCTTCCTTGCTCCAGGGAATGTCGTCGGCCTGAGCGTGGGTCCTCCATCTGCCGTGGTTTGAGAGGACCAAAAGCGGATAAGCCTGAGCTCTCTTGCTCGATATACGCTCGTCGTGAGTGATGCCCTTTTCTATCCACTGCGGATATGGCGGGCGCTCCTCGTCGTCCGGGAAAGCCTTCGCCAAGCTCTCGGAATAGAACTCCAGCTTTCCGGTGGGCGTGGGCAGCGGGTTTTTGACCGGGTCTTTCCAGAAGTTATAAAGACCGGCGGGCCATTTTTCCCAATCCTTGGCGACCGGAAGGACCATGTAGTCCTTTTCGTTGAATTCTTCCCAAGGCACTATCTTGTCGAACTGCATACCGCTGTAGGTCTCTTTGACAAGATCTTCCACTGAGAAGCCCTCGGTGACTTCTTTTTCCATTCCGAGCTTTTTAGCCACTTCGACAATGGCTTCAAAGTCGCTCTTGGATTCGCCGATCGGCTCGATGGCTTTCTTCATGTAGAGGACGCTCTGGAAGCTGTCGCCGTCGCGCAGGCAGGGCGAAATGTCGTTCACTTCGAGGGTGGTGTTCGTCGGCAGGATTATGTCCGCGAACAGGCAGTCGTTCTCCAGCCACGGATGCTGTGCCACTATGCACTCGATCTTGGGATTGCGCGAGTCGAGCGCCACATCGTTGCCGCAGTTCCAGCAGGTCTGGCGGCAGGGCGTGTCGGTCCACATCATATGTATCTCGGTCTCGCGGGTGCCGTCCTTCTTGATGTTCGGATATGTATATTTTTTGTATTGGTCGCTTGTGTCTTCCTCGTGTCCGCCGGTACCCCAGAAGTCGACCGTTCCTTTTCTGATGGCTTCTTCTATCAGGGTCTTGGGGATCATTTGCTTGCCCCAAGCTGTGGGTGTTCCCCTGTGCGGCTTCAGGAGGCGCTCGCCTGCCGGCGTGCCTTCCAATTTCGCGAAAGTACCCATGTGGTCCTTACCGCCGGCAAGGACGTTCTTGGGCATGCCGGTGTAGGCGACCTGTACCTGATGCACGCCCGGCTTGCCGAGTCCCTGCATGCCGAGAATGACGCACTCAAGCCTTGCGGGCTCGTGTGAGAAAGGTCCGCGCGCCATACCGCCGGCGAAATAGTGGCCGATGGTAACGGTCTTTTTGGCCCAGTCTCTGGCCAAGGCTTTGATTATGCGGCTCGGGACTCCGCATTTGGGAGCGGCCCACGCCGGCGTCTTGGGTACGCCGTCGACTTCGCCGAGCGCGTACGCCTTGATCTTGTCGAAGCCCACCGTATGGGTCTCGACATATTTTTTGTCGTAAGTGCCTTCTTTTATCCAGGTGTAAATAATGGCGAGCTGCATGGCGGCGTCGGTGTTGGGCAGTATCGGTATCCATTTGTCGGCGTGGATACAGGCTGAATAGTTGAGGTCGGGGCAGATGTATATCTGCTTGATTCCGACTTCCGTCCAGTAGTAGAGCAGACGGCTGGCAAGCTGTCCGCGGAAGCCCCAGTGCGTGGTCTCGGGGTCGCCGCCCCACATAACGACCATGTCGCTGTGCTCGCAGACGTCCTTGACGCAGTTGTCGGCGGGCGCCATCATACCGATGAAGCCTTTGCCCCAAACGTGCTTGGAGCCCCAATACCAACCTTCCCAGCTGTCCGGGTTCCTGATCTGCTGGGTAAATCCGCCCATCTTATCGAAGAGCAGCGTTGAGCATCCGTGAGGAGCGTGGATCATCTTGCATTCGCCGTGTCCGTCTCCCTGCACCAAAATGGCAAGCGGCCCGTATTCTTTGTGTACGCGTTTGATCTCGGCGGCAATAATATCGGTCGCCTCATCCCATGAGATGCGGACGAACTTGCTCTTGCCGCGGTTTTGAGTGTTGCGCTCTCCTTTGGGATCCCAGTCGACGCGTTTGAGAGGATATTTCACCCGGTTGGGAGAATACGCCCTCTTCTTGTACGCGAGGCTCCAGGGAGCCGGCGTTGATTTATGCAGCGGTTCAAAGGTCTTGCCGTTGCGCGTGATCTTCCAGGGGTTAAACGTATTGAAATCGTATTTCGCTCCCCAATGCAACGGTCTTATGCGGATGATCTTTCCGTCCTTGACGTCAACCGCGCTGGGCGAGGCGCCGAATATGCCTCCGCTCAGACCGAGCGCTTTGACAACGGTTTTGTCGGCGCCGACGGCTGCGGGCGCAGTCCCGACGGACGACTTGGGATTCTTGTTCGCTGACACTAAACTACCTCCTTTGTATATGAATTAAAACTGTGATTTTTTGCAGTCGATGTGAAGTGATTATATATCATGCAAAAGGTCCGGTCAAGACATTATTTCGCCTGCGGCGCAAATTTTATCCCGTTTTCGCCGGCGTGAAAAAAGTCATTTTAGGTGAGCGCGGACATATTTGCCGAGCTCAACGTCGACATGTTTGACATGTCTGACGAACCATTTCATGATCGATTCGTTGAGCAAATGCGAAAACTGCTCCGAAAAGCCGTTTTCGTTGTATTCCTTCCTCAGTTTATGATACTCCGCGATATACCAGGAGTGCATCTCATGATGCCATCTGTGCTGAGGATACCCGGTTTCGAGCTGGATCTCCTCCTCCTCCTCAAAATGCTTGACTATGTATGAGCCGAGAAAATCCAGCGTTTCTTCCGTCTTTTTTTTCTCATCCGGCGCCGCTCCCATCGATTCAACGGCGTTTATGCGGTTAAACAATTCATGGTGCTGCTCGTCGATCAGTTTGACATGCGTCAGCATATCCGACGTAACGCTTATCATCGGAACACCTCCCGTTCATTCCGGAATGATTATGACGACAGAATAACACAAATGTTTGCACAATGAAAGATGAAAGTGTATTTACATTGATATCCGCATAACATATAATGATCGCGTTATGGATATGAGGAAACCGGCACATAAAACACCGACGGTCATTTTACTCGCGGCGCTCTTTGTGATTTGCGCTGCGGCCTGCGGCGCAGAGGAGCCCGTACCGGAAACGCCGGCGCCCGAAACCCCGTATATAACGCCCGAGCCGACTCCGTCCCCGACCCCGGAGCCGACCCCGGAACCGACGCCCGAGCCGGAACCCGAAAAGCCGCCGATCGAGGCGCTGCCCGTACATATGTATATACCCGCCCTCGGCGTCGACGCCGAGATCCGCGGCACTGAAACCGACATAAAGGCCAACTCGATGGGAATAGTGCCCTCCGCCGACGTGATATCGTGGTGGCTCGAGAGCTCGATACCGGGCAACGAAGGGAACTCCCTGTTCGGAGGCCACAATTGGTGGGCAGGCGTCAGAGGGCAGCTGCTTGAACTGGACAGCTTGGAGCCAGGCGACGAGATGGAGATCGTTTACGACGACGAAACAAGCCTTATTTTCCGGCTCGAGAGCGTATTCGTCTACGCTTTGGCCACGGCGCCCGCGAGTCAAATAATGGACTTGAGCGGCGAGGCGAAAGTGACGATGATCACCTGTAAAGCGCCGTTCAATCCGGCGACGGGCACCAGCGACAACCGCATAGTGGCGGTTTTCAGGGAGGAGAGCGTATTTGAGCTGCCCGACCCTCCCGTAACGCCCATCCCCTCGAGAGCGGCCTGACGCCGGGGACAGATATTCGCCGCCCCCGCCGTTGAATTATGTCCGCCGCCGGTATATAATCCGATATCAAATCAACACTTTATATTATAAATGAGGGATACTATGAGCAGGGACGATCACAAGATAAACGAGGAAGCTCTTGCCAGAAGAGCAAAGATCAAGAACCCGGCAAAAAAAGGCAAAGCGGTTATAGAGCCGCATTTTTGCAAAGGCTGCGGCCTTTGCATAGACGCGTGCCCGACCGGCGTTTTGCTTTTTCGCGAAGCCCCGGACAACAGGTGGGGAGTTGAAGTCGAGATAGACGGCCCCGATTATTGCAGCGGCTGCGGCATGTGCGAGATGATCTGTCCGGATTTCGCGATTTTCGCGTACAAAACCGAAGACCCCGAAAAAAAGGCGGTGTAGCGCATGGGAAGAATCGAAATACTTCAGGGAAACCATATCGTCGCCGAAGCGGCTTTAGCCGCGGGATGCGATTTTTACGGGGGTTATCCCATAACGCCCTCGTCGGAAGTGGCGCAGTATATGTCCGTGCATATGCCGAGAACGGGCAACATCTTCATACAGATGGAAGACGAGATATCTTCCCTCGGGGCTTGTATCGGCGCGGCTCTCACCGGCAGAAAGGCCATGACGGCGACAAGCGGCCCCGGTATCTCCCTGATGAACGAGCATATAGGCATGGCCGCCATGATCGAGGTTCCCGTCGTCATACTCAACGTCATGAGAGGGGGGCCTTCGACCGGGCTTCCGACCAAGCCCTCGCAGTCGGATATCATGCAGGCCAGATGGGGCTCGCACGGCGACTATCCCATAATAGCCCTGTATCCGGCTTTGGCTTCGGAGATCTTCGACGAAACTGTCAGGGCTTTTAATCTGGCGCAGAAATATATGACGCCGGTGATCATTTTGATGGACGAAGTCCTGGGAAAGGTTTTGGAGGACGTCAGCCTGCCGGACGCGAAAGACATTGAGATCTACGATAAAAAAGCCAAGCCGCCGGTCGATTTGAACGTATACGACAGGGAACTCGGGGAATTGCCGGCGAGAGTCGACTTTTTTGAGGGCTATCCCATCAACATCGAAAGCCTGGAGCATGAGCGGCACGGCTGGCCGACCATTGAGCCGGATATCGTTGATAAGATGCAGAAGCTCCGGATGGAAAAAATATATATGCACCTCGACGATATCGTCAAATATAAAGCCGTGATGCTGGACGACGCCGATATTATGATATTTGCCGCAGGAGTATCCGCGAGGGCCGCTGAGGAAACGGTCGTCAACATGAGAAAACAGGGCGTAAAAGTCGGCCTGTTCAAACCTTTGACGATTTGGCCGTTCCCGGAGGAACCGCTCAAAAAATATTTCGGGAGAATAAAAAAAGTTTTGACCGTCGAACTGAACATGGGTCAGCTGAAATATGAGATCGAAAGGACGGCGGGGCCTCACGGAGTCGATGCGAAGGCGCTGCTTCGGGCCACCGGCATACCTTTCACGCCGCAAAAAATCGAGGAAGAAATAAGGCGCGTATTCAAGGTTTGAGGGATAACGGCAAAAAACGCGTTTTCCCGCATATCACACGGCTTTGCGCGCCGTTCGGAGGAGAATATGAGAGAAAAAAAAGATTACGAAAAATACATACGCTACGGATATTTCCCCACGACCTTATGCCCGGGCTGCGCCGACGGTTTTATTATAAAAACCATTGCGATCGTTTTGAGCGAAATGGGGATCGACCCTAACGACGCGGCGATCGTCTCGGGCATAGGCTGTTCGGGCAGGATGTCAAACTACTTTAACACCTGCTCGCTGCACACAACTCACGGGAGGGCTCTGACTTTCGCTACCGGCATAAAGCTCTCTTGTCCCGACAAAACCGTCATAGTCATATCCGGCGACGGCGACTCGTGCGCCATAGGCGGAAATCATTTGATACACGCGGCGAGAAGGAATATCGGCATAAAGCTCATCCTCGTGAACAACGGCATATACGGGATGACCGGCGGCCAGCTCTCGCCCACGACCCCCCCCGGTTTTTACACCGAGACCTCGACCTACGGCAATTACGAGCCCAACTTCGACATCGCGGAACTGCTCAAAGGGGCGGGCGCCTCTTTTGTAGCCCGCGAATCGGCGTCGAGGCTGCCGAAGATCAAAGGGGTCATGAGACAGGCCTTTGAGCACGACGGCTTCGCCGCGCTCGAACTTTTGTGCAACTGCCACGTCAATCTCGGCAGCCGCAACAAAATGCGCTCGCCCATGGAAATGATGGACTACTTAAAAAAGATAACATATCCTCTTGAAGACGCCGGCAAAATGCAGGACGATGAAAAAAAGGGAAAACTGCCTCTCGGTATCCTCGTCCGGAAAAACGACGTTCCCGAATACACCGACATGTATTTCAACACGCTTGTACCCGCGGCCAAAGACGCGGCGAAAAGGAGGTGAGCGGCGTGAAATTTGAAGTCCGATACGGCGCCATCGGAGGTCAGGGCCTCGTTACCGCCGGCCTTTTGCTTTGCCGGATAGCCGTGAAGCTTGAAAACAAACACGCCACGGCCAGCCCGACCTACACTGCCGCCGTGCGCGGCGGAGCGACAAAAGTCGACATAATCATCTCGGACGATCCGGTATTGTTCTCTCACGCCACCGCAATCGATTTTTGCTTTTTCACCGATCAGCGGCCCTACAGCTTATATATGAGCAGGCTTAAACCCAACGCCGTCGTCGTCGCGGATTCGAATCTCGTCACCGACCTCGGGGATATTACGGGCAAAACCGTGTATTCCATGCCCATCATCAACGAAACCGAAAAAGAGGTCGGAAACATCGCTTTGACCTCCGTCGTCGGCCTGTCGATAACGCAAAAACTCACCGGCGTCGTCAGTTTTGACAACATGCTCTCCTTCGTAAAAGACTGGGCGCCGAAAAACTATCTCGACCTGAATCTGAAAGCCTTGGATCTCGGCATAAAACTATCGGAAAACTGCGTCCCGATAAAAGACCGGTAAGGGATAAGGAGGGAAGAAATGAAGCAAGAGCGCATCGATATCAAGGCCGAGCAAAAGACGTTCAAAGGGACAAGTCTTATCGGTCAGCACGGCGGGCCCATATCCGTGGTCGACTCGAGCGATGGGAAGATAACCCGCATAAGGCCGTA
>WRJA01000006.1 GCA_009782435.1 Oscillospiraceae bacterium | reverse complement strand
GGCTACATATTGAAAAAGACGGAATCATGCCTGCGGCAAGCCACGAAGTACAAATACAAGCTGAACGCCGAGCTGAAAGTTCGCAGCGGGTATTACAAAGAGCTGGCTGTCACCGGGGCCGAGCTGGACGACGTGATCGGGAAAGCTGTCGAGGCGTTCTTCACGGAGAGAAACCGGACAGTGGTGACTGTCGACCACAGGAATCTCGCCCGAATACGCGAAGAAGCGAGAGGCACGCAGGAAGCCCTGATAGTCCCTGACGCCGACGCAGCGCCGGACGTCCCCGGCCGCCCGACGCCCGCAGCCGCCGAAGCCGAAGCAGCTCCTGAAGTCCCCGGCTGCCCGACGCCCGCAAACGCTGACGACGACCCGTGGGCCGCCCTGAAAAACGCCCTCACCGGAACGGAACGAAAAGCGCTCTCGCTCATATTGAACGGCAACGGAAACCTGAGAACGCTCGCCGACGAAAACGGCCTCATGCTCGAAGTGCTGATAGACTCCATAAACGAAAAAGCGACGGATCACATAGGCGACAACATCATCGACATGAGCGAAGAGATCGCCATATACGACGAGTACAAGGGATACATAACACTATGAATAACGCAGTACCCGCCCGCATCGCCGGCATACTTATAAACTCCCTCAAAGGCGGCGTCGTGCCGCGCGTCGGCCTTGAGTACATCACAGTGGGCCGCGCACAGGAAATCGCCGCAATACTGCACGACATAGACATGATCTCCGACGGCGGCGCCTCATTCCGCTTCATAGTCGGAAAATACGGCAGCGGAAAAAGCTTCCTCCTGCAAACGATACGAAACTACGCCACAGCGAAAGGCTTCGCCGTCGTCGACGCAGACCTCTCCCCCGAGCGTCGCTTCGCAGGCACGAAAGGGCAGGGGCTGGCGACATACAAAGAACTGCTCCACAACCTCTCCACGAAATCGAAGCCTGACGGCGGAGCGCTGCCGCTCATTTTGGAGAAATGGATATCCGGAGTCCAGGCCGCGGTCAAAACGCAGACGAACCTCGAAGGGGAAGCATTCGACGCAGAAGTGGAAAAACAGATATTCGCCGTGGCCGGCTCGCTCGAAGGGATGGTAAACGGCTTCGAGTTCGCCAAAGCCATAGTCGCGTACTGGCGGGCGTACCGCCGGGACGACGCCGCGAAAAAAAGCAACGTGCTCAGATGGTTCAGGGGAGAGTACCCCACCCGCAGGGAAGCGAAAGCCGACCTGGATATAAACTTCATAGTCACGGACGAAACATGGTACGACTTCCTGAAGATTTTGGCGACGTTTCTGGTCAGCGCGGGGTACAGGGGGCTGCTCGTGCTCATCGACGAACTGGTGAACATCTTCAAAATACCCAACTCGATCACCAGGCAGAACAACTACGAGAAAATACTCACGATATACAACGACGTCCTGCAAGGGAAAGCGAAGCACATCGGTTTCCTGATGGGCGGCACGCCGCAATGCGTCGAGGATAAGTACAGGGGAGTATTCAGCTACGAGGCGCTGCGCTCCCGGCTGGCGGAGGGCCACTTCGCCACGGACGATATAAAGGACCTCACAGCCCCGATAATCCGCCTGCAGATGCTCACACAGGAGGAAATGTACGTGCTTGTGGAAAAACTCCGCGACATCCACGCGCAGTTGTACAACTACGCTCCGGCGCTCACGCACGAAGACCTGCTGTACTTTCTGACCGTGGAATACAACAGGGTCGGCGCCGACACCCACATAACCCCCCGCGAGATCATCCGCGACTTCATCGAACTATCGGGCATACTCCACCAAAACCCGCAAAAAAGCGTCGCCGACATCCTCGGCAGCAACAGCTTCGAAATGGCTAAAGGCGGCCTGACCGACGAAGAGATACACGCCGAGTTCGTGGAGTTTGAAGTATGATGTGTTTTGATGCCACTCACGGTTAACTCCGGCGCGGTGCGAACCGTCGCCCGGCCGGTCTAAAGATTGAAAGGGATATTTGACATTGGACGTTTTCAACAGGCTTGCCCCGTTCATACAGGATTTCATATACCGGAACAAATGGGAAGAGCTGCGAGGCATACAAGTTGCCGCCTGCGAAGTCATATTCGACACGGACGACAACCTGCTCCTCTCGTCAGGCACAGCCTCCGGCAAAACCGAAGCGGCCTTCCTCCCCGTGCTCACGGAGCTCTATGAAAACCCGTCAAAATCTGTCGGAGTCATGTACATATCGCCGCTGAAAGCCCTGATCAACGACCAGTTCAAACGCCTGGAGCTGCTCCTCCTCGACTCGAACATCCCGGTATGCAAATGGCACGGCGACGCATCGCAGACGCAAAAAGACAATCTGGTAAAAAACCCCTCAGGCCTACTCCAAATCACCCCCGAGTCGCTCGAAAGCCTGATCACAAACAAACGCGGCGCCTGCCTGCAGATGTTCCCGGACCTCCGGTACGTCATAATCGACGAAGTCCACCACTTCATGCGCGACGCGCGCGGCGTGCAGCTCCTCTGCGTGCTGGAAAGGCTGCAAAAACTGACGGGCGTCGTCCCCCGCCGCATCGGCCTGTCCGCGACGCTGGGCGACGTATCTATGGCGCAGGCATGGCTGAACACAGGGACGGGCCGCGAGTGCGCCGCCCCGATCACGGACGAAGGGAAAAAAAGAGTCAGGATCCACGTAGAACGCTTTGCCAACCACAGCGACGAGCGCGACACAGTCGAGCGGGACGGCAGCGGAAACGTAATAAACGTCAACTCGGTCGGCGACAGCGGAACCCGCGAGCACTACGAATACCTGTTTAAAATGACGCTCGATCAAAAGACTATTATCTTCGCGAACAGCCGCGAGGAAATCGAGCTGATAATGGCGAACCTAAGAGAGATCGCGATAAAGAATAAAGCGCCCGACGTTTACAGGGTGCATCACGGAAATGTGTCGGCGCTGCTGCGCGAGTCGACGGAAGACGAGATGAAGATGGAGGACGAGCATATCGTGACCGGGGCGACAGTCACGCTGGAGCTCGGCATAGACATAGGCTCGCTCGACCAGGCGGTGCAGGTCAGCGCGCCGCTTACCGTTTCCAGCTTCGCGCAAAGGCTTGGGCGCTGCGGCAGGCGCGGCCAGATACCGCAGCTCCTGTTCACATTCGTGGAGAGTCTGCGCATAAACACCGACGATATACTTGGCCCCATCAACTGGGAATTCATCCGAATGATCGCCATCATAGAAATCTACACGAAAGACCACTGGTTGGAACCGATGTACCCGCACAACCACGCGTACAACCTGCTCTACCATCAAACGATGAGCCACCTGAAAAGCAACGGCGAGCTCTCGCCCGCAGCGCTCGCGCAAAGTATATTGACCCTCGGCTGCTTCAAGAACATCCCGCAGGAAGACTACCGCAGGCTCCTGGGGCATCTGATCGACATAAACCAACTGGAGCGCACAGAGCGCGGCGGCTTGATGATCGGCAGGGAAGGGGAAAAGGTCGTAAACAGCCACAAGTTCCTCACGGTATTCCTTTCGACAGACTATCTGCTGGTAAAGGACGAGAACCGCATGATCGGCACTGTGGACAAAGTCTACCCTGTCGGAACCCGCTTCGCGCTCGCGGGGATAGCGTGGGAAACGGTGGACGTCAACGAAGCGGCGAAGGTGATTTTCGTCAAGCGGGTCCCCGGAATATCCGTTGTCGATTGGGACGTGGATTTTGACGTCGACCTGCACACTGTGCTCGTGCGAAAGATGCGCAGCGTCATGAGTTGCGACGACGACTATCCGTACCTGAGCGAACGCTGCCGCGAGAGGCTCGCGGATATCCGGTACATAGCGCGTAACAGCGGCATTCTGGAGAACCTGGTCACGCAACTGTCCGACAAGAAGTTCGCCATCTTTCCGTGGGTGGGCACCAGGCAGCTCTTCACGCTGCACTACGCGCTGCTGGACAGGAACGTGGACAACAGGCTGCTGTGGATATCGTCTATCTTCCTCGAGGTGAAGTTCGCCGGAGAGCTTGGAGAGTTGGAAGCTATTGTAGCCGACATCTTGAGTTCGGACCGGAACCTGTACGACTTGCCCCTGCCCGACAAGGTGCAGGTCAGGGGCAAATATAACGAATTCATTCCGAAAGACCTTCTGCTCAAGCAGTTCGTGGAAGACTACCTCGACTTCGACGGCCTGCGCGAAGCGCTCCGCTAAGGAACTGTGCGAGATTTCGTACCATGCGCGTGCTCATCCACTAGTCAATCGTTTCCAGCATAACCTCACCGAAGTAGTGGTCGTTTTCGACCGCTGCTTCCGCTTTTACCGCCCTGTACCCTTCCGCTTCGATCTTCAGCTCGTAAACACCGCCCTTTTCCAGCCACTCGAACTCCCAGTCTCCGAAGATGTTGGTTCGAGCGGTTCGAACAGAGCCGCCCGATTTTTCTGTCAGCGTGACTGTCGCGCCCTCGACGGCTTCGTCGCCGGGCGCGCAAACCGTTCCCGCGAGAAAAACAGTGGGGATGTTCAAATGGATCACGTTGGTCGCCTTGCCGTCCAGCTCCGGCAGTTGCGTCACGCGGCCCTGCGCTATCTTCCGCGACACCTCGCTCCCGGGATCGTCCAGGTCGCCGAAGAACAAAGCGCCGTTCGGGCAGGCGCCGACGCATCGGGGCTGCGCGAACCCTTCGTCCAGCAGCTCCGCGCACATCGTGCATTTTTGCGGCATGCCCAGTTCCTCGTTCCAGTATATCGCCCCTATCGGGCAGGCGTCCATGATGGCTTTATTGCCTGCAGCCTTCTCCGGGTCTATTATGACGATCCCGTCATCCCGGGTATATACCGCGCCGGGTTCTGCGGCTTCCGCGCACGCCGGTTCGACGCAATGCGAGCAGGGCGTCGGTACCGAAGCCGTCTTGACCAGCCGGTTGTCGTCGCCTCGCTCCCTCTCGCGAATATCCATCCAGCGATGCCCCTCGTGCGGCTGGGGGGCGGTCAGCTTCGAAGCGAAGCCGCAGTGCTCATCCCTGCAAGCCATAAAACAGTTGTAGCAGGACATACAGTTTTCCGAATCAATGACGATTCCATACCTCGGTCTCTCAGCGTTCATGCCGCGCTCCTTCCTCCTGCGCTTCCAGCAGATCGTAAAGCCGCATACCCGGAACCAGCGGCTCTGTATACTTCTCGATCTCAACGAGCGTCGAGTTCGGCGTCATGCCCGGTATCCTCATTCCGTCGATCATAGCCCCGGAAGTCAGCAGATTCACGCATCCGCCCTTGTCCGTCGACTTCTCGCCGGGTATGACAGGCTCGTATATCCCGGACGACCCATAGCAATGGACCGTGTTCTCCTCCAAGCGCACCGTGACCGTCGCGACGCACAGAATGGAACCCCGGTCGTTGTATACGCGCACTATGTCGCCTGTTTCGATCCCTCGCTCCTTGGCGCGTTTCGGGTGGATGCGCAAAACAGCGTACGGGTTCCCATCCACTACCCGGCGGTGCTCCGGGATCTCCCACAGCCATTTCGCGTGCTGGTCGTACTGCGAGTGGAAACCGAAGCGCGGGTGCGGGGATATTATATGCAGGGGGTATTTTGTGTAGAGCTCCGAGCAATGCCCCTCGCGGCTGGGCTTGTAATATGCCATCGGTCCGCGCACCGCGCTGTCCGGCTCTTTTTCAGACAGAAGCTCCGACACGAACTCGAGCTTGCCCGTTTTTGTCCCCAGCTTACCCTCCTTCATGCAATTGTCGCGAGGCATTTTGCACTCTGTATCTTCAGCGAACCACGAGAACGCCCTGCGCCGCTCCCAGTTCCCGGGAACTCCGGGCATATAGTAGCCCCGCTCCTTGAACTCGTCCCAGCCTATGCGTTTGGAAAGGTCAGACGTTTCCCAGAAGCGCTTGCACCAGCCTTCCTCGTCGCGCCCTTCCGTGAACTCTTCGCCGAACCCCAGACGCTCGGCCAGTTTGCTGAATATCCAGTAGTCGCTCTGCGACTCGCCGAGGGGTTCTATAGCTTTCTTTTGATATACGATGACCTGCCAGTTATTGCCGGACTGACCGTGGGACGCGTATCCGCCGTTCCCGCTCGAACAGAACTCTCCGATGTCCGTGCGCTCAAGGTTGGTGCAGGCCGGCAGCACGACGTCGCAGAACTTGCCCTCCGGCGTCAGGTGCATATCCTGGCTGACGGTGAACTCCAGCTCCGGGCTTTGGTACATATCGACCCACTTGTTCGTGTCCACCATCGTCCCGAAGAAGTTGCCGCCGTACCGGTAGAACATATGAACCTTGCTGCAGCCCGGCAGGGGGTATACATGGTGGTTGAACTGCTGTTCGAGGCTGACTCCGCAGAAACCGTCGCCGTACCACTCGTCGCGGCCGTTCAGGACGGCGTCGGGCAATGTGAGCCGGTATAGTTTCTGCTCCACACTGTTGACTACAGTGCGGTCGGCGACAGGTTGGTTCGCGATCTGCGAGCGCGGGTCGGAGTACCCTCCGAACCAGAAGCCGTAGTCTACCGGTGCGCCCGCGTTTGCCGACCACATATTACTGCCGGGTTTGCCCATGCCCTGCATTGCGAACAGTTGGACCATCAGCCGCGCGTAATCGCATCCGTTGTCTGTGCGGCAGGCGCCGCCCCATCCCACGCGGACGCCGGAGCCGCCCATGGTTTTCGTCGAAGCCCACCGCCTCGCCAAAGCCTTTATCGCCGATGCCCGAACGCCTGTTATTTCCTCCGCCCATGCCGGCGTTTTCGGGACGCCGTCCTTACCGCGCCCCAGGATATGCTCAGCCCACTCATCAAAGCGATGGGCGTGTTTTTCAATGTACCCATGATCGTATGTGTCCTCCGTCAGCCAAACGTAGGCTATTGCTTCCATCAAAGCGGCGTCGGTGCCGGGGCGGGGGCCTATCCATTTTTCGCCCTGTTTAACGGCGGTAAAGTTTTGAAAGGGGTCTATGTAAATGACGGAGATACCGAGCTTTTCAAACCATTTGCGCCAGAGATTGTTTTCATTTGCGCTGTAACAGCTGTGAGTGCTGTCCGGGTCATGTGACCAAAAAATCAGAGTTTCACAGTTTTGCAGGCAGTCCTCCAAAAGATCAAAGGGCTCCGGGCAGCCGAGACGCCAGAAATGGCCGTAGACATGCGACGCACCCCAATGGAAGCCTTCCCATGAATCCGGATTGTCCATCACCTGCGTATAGCCCAAGATATTGAAAAAACGTTTAAAAGCGGACATCTTGTAGCCCAAAAGACCCCAACTGTGATGCGAGCCGGAGCAGGCTGTCACGGCTTCTTTACCGTATGTTCCTTGTATGCGCTTTATTTCCCGTGAAACAAGTCCGAGCGCTTCATCCCAAGTTGCGCGCCTGTATCCGGATTTTCCTCGAGTATGAGTATTTCTGTTTTTACCGTCGGAGGTCTCTGTAAAGTCCTCGCGTATCATAGGATAAAGCGCCCGGTCATAAGCGTATGTTTTGTCTTTATCCTGAAGTCCCAATGCCGTCATGGTCACCTTGCGCGGCGGCGTGAACTCTTTTCCCCGCGCGTTTATGACCCAGCCTTTCGGATCGTCGGCGTTAAGCGTCAAGGGTCTGATGCGCCGAATCTTTCCGTCTTCGACATGAACCTCCGCAGGCCCGCCGAGCGTGTTCATATAACTTATTGTACGAGACATAAACGATTTTCCTTTCCCGACCGGATCGGTGTTTCCGGTTTATTCGTTTGCGGTATTATACAACGTGCAAATAAAAAAGTAAAATATATAAAGGGAGAATCAACGCAGATTTATCGACTCATTTGAGTTGTATAAGATGTGAATATTGAAATCCGTTTTTACTCCAAGGTCAAACCGTAAATAATCGAACTCCGTGTACCCACCACTATTGTGTTTTCAAACACAGCAGGAGATGCTTCGATGTTCCCGCCCAGATCCATGTAATCAAGGGTCTCTCCGGTCAGACCGTCCAAAAGATACATATATCCGCCTGATGTGCAATAGACTATGCAGCCTTTTCCTTCTTTTGTATATACGCAGACAGGAGAACTCCAACTGTACATCGCCGTCTCCTTATACCATACTTGTTCACCGGTTTTTTTGTCCAATGCTGCGAGCCGCCCTGCGTTAATATTCGGGGTTCGCGCAACCGGCACGAAAATCAGATCGCTGAGATCGTTTTTTCCGACGGCGAGTGTGCCTTGAACGCCTCCGGACAATCCCGACGCCGAATAGCAGTCGTAGTCTTTCTGCCAGACGATTTCCCCGGTGACAGCGTCGAGCTTCCAGACGGGGATCAAATATCTGCCCGCGGCGTCCGGCGCACGAAGACCGACGCGATTGGATGTGCTGATATAAATATACGGATGGCCGTCCTCAAGTTCAAGCACAGGAGTGTCGTTCGTATCGTCCAAGCAATCGAATACCCACGCAAGCTCAAAGGTGTTCAAGTCGAGGCAGAGAAGTCTGCCGCCGTTGTCCGAGCAGATCATGTGAGAGCGCCATATTACGGGGCTGTCCTCATAACCGAGCCAATATCCGGAATGTTTTGTACCTTGGTAGCGCCATTTGACGACTTCGGGCTCGATCGACAACGTACCCGACCCGGGATCATAATCGGTGTTCAGTTTTATTATATACAAGAGACCGTTTTCGCCGGGGTATATGAGCTGATCTGTATCGGCGTCGACAAGAGGCGAGCCGTCAAACATAGGCCAAGCTCGAAGAGCGAAATTCTCGTTATGCCCGAATTCATAAAGGATGCTGCCGTCGATAAGGCTGATAATAAAAGCGCGGCAAGTCCCCGACGGGCCGTGATAACCGCCGCCGACGTATAATATGGGGTAACCGCGCGGATCGAGAGAGCCGGAGCCTTTGAACGAAATTCCGAGATATTGCTTATCTCTTGTAGCTTTACCTGTCTCCAACTCAAGATAATAAATAATGCCGTCTTCGCCGGCGTACACTACTTCGGTGAGTTCATCCTGCTCTTTTGCCCAATCTTTCATATTCATGATCGCGCGGGTCTCTTTTGGCCATTTGACTATCAGCGGCTGCCCCGTCCACCCGTGGCCTGACCAAACTTCTCCGTCAGGCGCCACGAGAGAAGCTGACTTTACAGTCCAATTTTTTGTGAGCTTTCCTTTTGTTATATCAGCATATCCGTATGAGGCGCTGTCACGGAAATTATTGCCGCGAAAAGCAGTTATGCCGATTATTTCCGCTGCGTAATCGCTCCCGAAACCGAAATCTATCTTTTCCGGAAGCTCATAAGAATCGACGATTTCACCGTGTACCATAATACCGGTCGAAGCTATGAGCAGCTCCGGTCGAGTGGAGTCGGCCGAAGAAGGGTTAAACTCCGGCACAGGCTCGGGAGTCGGCTCCGGCGTCGGTTCCGGAGCAGCCGTCGGCCGTGTTTCCGGTGTTTTTGTTTCTTTAGGAAAGACAGAAGGGAGAATGTCGCCGGTCGGAATCTCCGACCCGGTCGCAATAACCGGGTTGTAATTGCGATAAACAATAATTCCGAGTATAACAGAAAGACAAACCAGTGTTACAGCCTGTAACGGAGCTTTCAGGGAGCTTTTTTTCTTATTGCTCATTTATCGTCCTCCGTTTAACGGCTTTCAACTGAACTGAAGCCAATGGTTTTCTTCCGATTAATAATACGATATGCGTATTGAATCGTCAAGCGACCGAAAGAGCGGCTTATTGCCGATCGACGAATATCGCTCTTGCCGCATACACTCCCGATGCGCCTGCCTGAGCAAGGCCTCGGGTGATTCCCGCGCCGTCGCCCGCGCAGTACAGTCCTTCGATCGAGGTTTGAAGATTGTCATTCAGTTCGGGACGCGCGGAATAGAATTTTGCTTCCACACCGTAAAACAATGTGTGCTCCGAAGCAAAACCCGGAGTGACCCTGTCCAAAGCGTAAGTCATTTCAATAATGCTTTTCATCGTATTATAGGGAAGAACAAGCCCGAGGTCACCCGGCACAGCCTCTTTGAGCGTGGGTTCCAAAAAGCCCTCGGCTATGCGTTTTTCCGTTGATCGTCTGCCGCGCAAGATGTCGCCGAATTTCTGTATTATCAAACCGCCGTCCGTGATGTCATTGGCGCGTCTGCAAATGTCGCGCGCATATTCGTTGGGTTTGTTGAACGGCCGTGTAAATACGTGAGATACCAATATAGCGAAGTTTGTGTTTTCAGAGCCGAGAGCGGAATCGTAAAATGCGTGACCGTTGGCTGTTATGACCCCGCTGTTGTTTTCGGTAACGACATAGCCTGACGGATTGGAGCAAAAGGTCCGTACCATCGAGCCTGAAGAGGAGTTGAAAATGAGTTTTGCCTCATAAAGGTTTTTATTCAGGTCCCGCATAATAACATTTGAAGTCTCCGCACGCACGCCTATATCGACCTGATTGCAGGTAACGGGAATGCCCCTTTTGGTCAAAAGTCCGGCTAACCAGGCGGAACCGTCACGGCCGGGCGCGATGAGCACGTTTTTGCCGTAAAACTCCCGCCCGTCTTTGACAACTATACCTGATACGCGGGTCTTTGATCCGTCAGATTCGGTCAAAATATCAACTGCCTCGGTTTCAAAAATCATTTCTATCCTTGAGGAAAGGTCCGCATAAAGAGAATTTAAGACCTGTAAATTCATTTCGGTACCCAAATGCCGTACTTTAGCGCGCAAGAGTTTTAACCCGGCGCCGCAGACTTTTTGCTCAATCAGGCTGACGGCGGGATCATCCGGGTCGGTGATTTCCGAAGGCGCCCCGTGCCTGAGATTGATTTCGTCAACATAACGTATGAGTTCGAGGATTTTTGAAGCCGGCATATAATCTCCGAGCCAACCGCCGAATTCCGCTGTAATGTTGAATTTCCCGTCGGAAAAAGCTCCGGCGCCGCCGAAACCGCAAGTGACGGAACAAGCCGGCCGGCATCCGGAATAACCTTGCGCGCTGTCGGACGAGGGACACATTTTTGCTTTTTTACTGTTTATCGGGCATTTTCGGTTTTCGATATTGCGGCCTCGGTCTATCATGAGGATTTTGGCTGAGGGCGAAAGAACAGCGGCTTCCCAAGCGGCGAAAATGCCGCAAGGTCCCGCGCCGGCAATGATCAAGTCATAAGTCATGATACTACTCCTTTACCTCATAAGATTATATTCAAGCAGAAATCCGCGACGGAAAAATTGTGAAAATGCGACGGTTAGTTTCGCTTTGTCCGAACAAATAAATTATCCGACAAGCTCTGCTTCAGCCTGCCGGATTCTTGTGACGCATCTTCTGAAATAAAGGGCGCCGCCGATCGTTTCAGATGGGGAAGCTTGGAGCTTCCGGCCGGGATTGAACCGGCTACCTCGTCCTTACCAAGGACGCGCTCTGCCGTTTGAGCTACGGAAGCAAATCCGGATTTACAACAGGATATTATTATATTTTTATTTGACTGTCAAGCGTTTTTGCCGGTGCCGGATATTCCGAAACGCTTGAAAGCCTGATAGTAAAGTGTTAGAATAAACATGCAGCTCATTATGAAAGGAAAGCTCCGGAATGAAACGAATAATGTGTTATTTCATACCGTCCGTTTTATTAATATCCGTTTTGTTTTTATTCTGCATCATTCCGTCCGCCGGCGCAGATAATGACGCCACTTTCATTGCCGTTAACGAGATATTGCTGCATTTGAATTACGAACCTTATATTTCGGGCGGAACGGTATATATACCTTATTGGGTGTTCCCGAATTATTTTAAGCTCTATTACACTTATTTTAACGAAAGCGCGACCGCTTTGCTGTATACGGCCGAAAAGCAAATATATTTCGATATGCGTACAGGCAATACATACGATGCAGATTCAAATTATTATCCCGCAAGCGCTGTTTTTTTCAGGGGACAGGTTTATTTGCCCGCAGCCTTCGCTGCCGGCCAATTCGGTTTGATATACTCACATATACGCGGCAGCGGATACGGTGATATAGTCAGGCTTAAAGACAGTTCTGCCATTCTGACGGACAGTGAGTTTATTAACGCGGCGGAATCGCTTATGCGTTCTCGTTACAGCGCATACACAAATGCAACGACCCCGACACGAAGGCCGGAGATTCCTCCTCCCGTCAATTCCGGCGAAGACTCCGTTCGCGAAGGAACGTCTGTTTATATTAGTTTTACAGGTTTACCCGGGGAGAATCTTCTCAACATCTTATCCTCAAGAGATATCAAAGCTTGTTTCTTTTTAACAGCCGACGAGGTTTCGGAAGACCCGTCGATCATGCGGCAGATCGTTAATTCAGGGCACAGGACGGGAGCGGCCTGCGGTGAAAACGTCTATGAAGACTACCGCCGGATCTCGTCTTTGATTTTTGAGGCGGCCCGAGAAAAGACATTGTTCATTACATCGCAACCTGAATACCGCGAAAACTGTCTCGCGGCAGCAGAAGAATATTCGCTTGTTTATTTTGATTATGATTCCATATCGACAGCGGTACAAAGCGGCGCCGCTTTATCTGCTTTTGTAAGCGAGATTTCGGGAAACAACAGCAACAGAACGGATATCAGACTGGACATCGACGATGATACTCCTGTGGTACTGCCGGTCTTGCTTTCCTATTTGCTGCAAAATAATTTTGATATCCGCGAAGTCAGAGAAACCGGCAGATGACGTATAGGTTTTTTCACTGCCGGCGTATCAATGCAGTTTTGATGACGGATATTTGTGATGGGTGATCGGTTGAGAATTAAAGGATTGATTTTGGCGGCCGGGCTTTCCTCTCGCATGGAATCATTTAAGCCGCTTATGGAAATTAACGGGTTCCCGATGATACAAATGACAGTGCAGAGCTTAAAAAACGCAGGAATAGAAGATATTTGCGTTGTGACCGGTAAACGCAGCTTTGATGTTGCCCGAATAGTTGAAGGATTGGGAGCTGACACTGTTAATAACGATAATTACCGGGAAACGGATATGTTTGAATCGGTAAAAATCGGAATAAAGCATACGGCAGCCGGTTCGGACGCGTTATTGCTTCTGCCGGGAGATATGCCGCTTGTATCTCCGAAAACGATCAAACAAATCATCTCCGGCGGCAAAAAAAACGACCATGTTGTTTATCCTTCATATAGAGGTAAGCGCGGACATCCTCCTTTGATAAAAGATGTTTGTTACGATACGGTGGTTAATTACAACGGAGAAGGAGGTCTGCGAGAGGCGCTCTGCGGACTGAAAGGGAGTAACGTGCATGTTGACGATGCCGCCGTTGTTTCGGACGCTGATATGAAGGCTGAATTTGACGTCGTTTGTAAAACGGCGCGCGAGCGGCGGGGAATTTCAATGTGTATATGCGAAGAATTGTATGAAGAAGCAGCCCTGCCCGAGCATATCAGAAATCATTGCAGAGCCGTAGCCGGTTTATCGCGCCTCATGGCACAGCGTCTGATAATGAACGGATATTTCCTTGACACGGAGCTTTGCGCAAGCGGCGGTGCGCTTCATGACATAACAAAACTTGATGAACCGCATGAACAAAGCGGCGCGTGCTTTTTGCGTGATCGCGGTTATGAAGCTTTAGCTCGTATCGTGGAAGCTCATACAGGCTTTAAAAATGATACGGAACCGGAATTTGACGAAAAAACCATTGTCAGCCTTGCCGACAAACTCATTAAGGATACAAAACCTGTTACCGTAAGACAAAGATATGATCCGGTACTGAAAAGCATTTCAGAGGACGCTGAGCTCCGGGCAGCCGTAATGAGGAATGTCAAAATATTTAACGTTCTTGCGGAGCGATTTCAAAGAATTACCGGAATCGCTCCGGAAAAACTTGCCTGACGCTCCGTCAATATTTCCCCAAACGGTTATTTTCAACGGTTGTTTTTTTATGTGTATTTGCCATTGACGCGGTTTTTTGCCGGTGATAAAATAAATTTTGTATAAATATGACGGGTTGTCCGCAGTATTATAAACGACGATTCGAATATACGGGTCCTGAGAACGGAGGGCCGGCTCTGAAACAAATCACTGTTTTCATCGGAAACTCCGGAAGCGGAAAAACGGAACTGGCAATAAATTTTGCGCTTTCATATGCCGAGCGAGGCAGCACGCAATTAATCGATCTTGATCTCTTGAATCCGTATTTCAGGCTTTCCGAACGTCGGGAGACGGTTCAAAATGCAGGAATAGACCTTGTTGCGCCGAATAATGCGTCCGGGAATGTTGAGAGCATGTCTCTTTCGCCGCGCGTGAATTCAGCGTTTGATTTTAAAAGGGACAACGTAATTTTTGACGTAGGCGGCGACCCTGCCGGCACAATGGCGATAGGCCGATATCGCAGAAAATTTGAAGAATTTACAGGCAGACTTGAGGTCCTTTATACTGTTAATATAAGGCGTCCTATGACGGATACCCGGGAAAAGATCATTTCCCTGATGACAAGGCTGCAAGAAGTTTCCGGGCTTGGATTTACGGGTCTTGTCAATAACGCAAATCTCGCCGGAGAGACGACGCCGGTCGATTTGTTTGAAGGATACGAGATATTGCGCCGTGTATCGGAGGAAACGGGTGTTTTGACGGCATATACGACCGGTTGCCGGCAGGTGCTTGAAGAGTTTTTAAAAAGAGAACCGGACAAACGCTTTGTCGGAATGCCGAAAGAAATTAAGATTTATATGCACAGGGACTGGCATAATTTTACGGAAACATTGAAAGGGAGCAAAAAGACAAATGGTCAGGATAACTGTTGACGACAACTTATGCAAAGGCTGCGGGCTGTGCGCGAGAAACTGTCCGAAAAAAATAATTGATATTTCGAAAACTGTATTAAACGCAAAGGGATACCGGCCGGCTGAAATTACAGATACAGACGCCTGTATTGCTTGCGCGGCGTGCGCTCGCACTTGTCCGGACATTGCGATACGCATTGAGAAAGATTAGGAGGTCTGTCGTGTCAAAGGTGTTGATGAAAGGCAATGAGGCTATGGCCGAAGCCGCGATAAGAGCGGGTTGCCGCTTTTTTTTCGGATATCCCATTACTCCGCAAAATGAAGTTCCGGAATATATGTCTGCCCGCATGCCGCAAGTCGGCGGATGTTTTATACAGTCAGAAAGTGAAATAGCCGCAATAAACATGGTTTACGGCGCCGCCGGCGCCGGAGTCCGGGCCATGACAAGCTCTTCAAGTCCCGGCATAAGCCTTAAACAGGAAGGGATATCATATTTGGCGGCGGCTGAATTGCCGTGTGTGATCGCAAATATGATGCGCGGAGGTCCGGGGTTGGGCGGCATACAGGCGACTCAGGGTGATTACGCGCAGGCCGTTAAGGGCGGAGGCCACGGAGACTACCGAATGATCGTCTTTGCGCCCGCGTCAGTGCAGGAAGTTGTTGACCTTACAAGCATTGCGTTTGAGCTTGCCGATAAGTACCGTATGCCGGCCATGATACTTGCCGACGGAATAATAGGCCAGATGATGGAACCTGTTGAATTTCCGGAAATGAAGGAATATATATTCGATGTTGAAAAAAAACCCTGGGCCGCCGTGGGGTGGAAACCGGGAGACAAAAAAGAACGCGCCGTGATAAATTCTCTGTATATTGAAGTTGACGAGATGCATGAACTGAACCTGAGACTGCAAGCCCGTTACAAAGAGATCAAGGAAAATGAAGTCCGATGTGAACTCTTTATGACTGACGACGCGCAAATTATTATATGCGCTTACGGTACAGTCGCAAGGATTTGCAAGGCAGCGGTCGAAGACCTCAGAGAAGAAGGCGTTAAGGTCGGGCTGCTTCGCCCGGTAACTGTATTTCCGTTCCCCGAAAAGCAAATCAAAAAACTGGCGGCCGGACCGGACTTAAAAGCCTTTGTATCCGTAGAGCTGTCGGCAGGGCAGATGTGTGAAGATGTTCGGCTTGCCGTGAACGGAAAAAAGGAAGTTGATTTTTTGGGAAATGCAGGCAGTAAGCTTCCGTCTCAAGATGAAATAAAAGACTTGATCCGGCGCAAAGCGGAGGGAAAAACATGAAAACTGTATTTGCAAAGACAGGTATGCTGAGAGACGCGGAATTTCATTACTGCCCCGGCTGCACACACGGAGTTATACACCGGTTGGTTGCGGAAGTTATTGAAGAAGCCGGTTTGCAGCCTCAGGCTGTCGGCGTTGCGCCGGTCGGCTGCGCCGTCTACGCTTATAAATATTTTAATTGCGATATGTACGAGGCTTCGCACGGTCGCGCTCCTGCTGTTGCCACGGGTATCAAGCGCGCGCGACCGGACGCCTGTGTTTTCACGTATCAGGGAGACGGCGATCTTGCTTCCATAGGCACGGCTGAAATAATACACGCCGCGCACAGGGGAGAGAACATAACGGCCGTATTTGTCAATAACGCCATATACGGCATGACCGGAGGCCAAATGGCGCCGACAACGCTGATCGGCCAAAAAACGACCACGTCTCCGTACGGCCGTGACAAAGACAGTTGCGGGAGCCCCCTGCGTATGGCCGAAATGCTGGCGACGATAGAAGGCAGCGGATATATTGAGCGTGTGTCTTTGAATAACAACGCGAATATAATAAAAGCAAAAAACGGCTTCAAAAAAGCCTTTGAGTGTCAGATGTCCCGCAAGGGTTTTTCCATGATCGAAATACTGTCAACATGCCCCACAAATTGGGGACTTGATCCGACGCAATCCATGGAGTGGCTTGAGCAAAATATGATCCCTTATTATCCGCTCGGGGTTTTCAAGGAGGCGAAATGATATGCTTGAACAGAATCTGTTTGCGGGTTTCGGCGGACAAGGGATGCTGCTCATAGGAAATTTTTTGGCGCAGGCCGGTATGAAAGAGGGAAAACATGTGTCGTGGCTGCCGTCTTACGGGCCGGAAATGCGCGGCGGAACGGCAAATTGTTCGGTGGTCATATCCGATAAACCTATAGCCTCTCCGGTCATTACAAAGGCGACATGCGTAATCGCCATGAACCGCCCGTCTTTAGAAAAATTTGAAAGCGCGGTTCGTCCCGGCGGACTTTTGATCGTGAACAGCAGCCTTATTGACATAAAGTCGACGCGCAAAGACATAGATGTACTGTATATTCCGGCGAACGAAACGGCGGAAAAGACAGGCAGCGTCAAAGCGGCAAATTTAGTCGTATTGGGAGCTTGTATAGGAAGAACAAAATGCGTCTCTCCCGAAAGCATTACAGAAGCCATTAAGGAGAAACTCGGTGAGAAAAAAGCAAAACTGGCGGACATTAACAAAGCGGCTTTAAACGCCGGCATAGAAATGGCGGCTCGGTAACAAGGGCCTGAATGAACGGATAAAAAGATGCAGATGTACAAAAATCGCTGTATTATTTGTTTCAGCTGATGCAACAGGAGTGAAGTGGGGGTTGACTACCACGGCAAAAACTTAAAAGCTCCGCGCCCTACAGAGGGTGCGGAGCTTTTTTCTGCTGAGATAATTATTTACCTGCATTGTACTTTAACAACTCAATTATAACATTATCGAGCAGCCCTTGATGTTGGCAGAAGTCAACAGGAAATCTGCGTTCTTTCAACAGGCCTTAGTTTTGACGAAAAAATCAGCGATATATCAAACCTATCTCAAGTCACTGACCTGAGAACATTGACGCTACCTTAAGCCCTGCATTATCTAAAACATATTGCTTGATTTCATCATAGGTCGCTTTGCTTTCTGATGTTGTCAAATCCATCTCGTCAAGGTCGATTTTTACCTCTGTATATGCAGTGGATTTTAGTTTGGACAATAATACGACCGTCTCGACATGCTCTGTGCCGGGGAACATGTCGACGGCCGCGGCGCTGTCGGGAAAATAACCGAAACCGCAAAAGATCTTCAAATCACGAGCAAGAGTTCCCGGATCGCATGACACATATATTATCTGCGGCGGACCGATTTCGGCGATAGTATCGATGACACCGGCTGCAAGACCCTTCCTGGGAGGGTCGACGATTATCAAATCGGGGTTGACTTCACGGATTTGCAATAATTTTGCGGCTTCAAGAGCGTCGGAACAAATGAATTCTGCATTTCTTATTTTGTTGGCAACTGCATTTTTTTCGGCGTTAATAACGGCTTTTTTGACCGTATCGGCGCCGATGACGCGTTTTGCTGTTTTCGCGACTATCAGAGATATAGCTCCGGCTCCGCAATAAAGATCCAAAACCGTTTTTTCTTCCGGTTTTGCGTATTCGACGATTTTTTCAAAGAGCTTTTGCGCCTGTTCCGGATTCACTTGAAAAAATGAAACGGGAGACAGTTCAAAAATCAGGCCGCATAATTCTTCCTTAATAGTGTCTATGCCGGAAAGCGTAAAAAAATCGCCCGATAAAACAGTATTTCCCGGCGATTTGTTTATGTTCAGAACGACGCCGGTGAGTTCCGGGCAGCTTGATGCGAGCGCGGAGACGAGAGCCCGGGATTTCTTTGTTTCTATTTTGCTTGCCGTAACGATACAGCATACCGCTTCCCCGGTATAATAAGCTCGGCGGAGAAATATTCTTCTGACACAGCCTTTACAGTCGATCTCATTATAAGCTTGCACAGAATTCTCCCTCATCCATTTGAGGACCGTGTCAGCCGCCCGGTCAAACAGTTCGGGCTGCATTATGCAGCGGCTGACAGGAACGATGTCATGGCTGCGCCTGCGATAGAACCCGCGAACAGGCTCGCCCTGTTTTTCGCCGACAGCGTATATTACTTTACTGCGGCATGAAAAACGATTCTCCGCGCCCGATATTTCTGTAATTTTGAAGTCAAGTCCGCCTATATGTCTGAAAGCGTCGTTTACACGATTGATTTTTAACCGCAGTTCTTCGGTATAGGTCATGTGTAAGAGGCTGCAGCCTCCGCATGAGACAAAATGCGGACAAGCCGGCTCAATGCGGCATGAGGAAGGAGATATCAGGGTTTCGCCACGCGCTAAGGCCATCCGGTCTGTCGCCTTGATTATTTTTATCTTCCAAATTTCACCGTCCAGAGCGCCTTTGACAAAAACCGCTCTGCTGCCGATACGACATACGCCGGCCCCATCGGATGAGTAGCCGCCGATCGCAGCGGTATAGGTTTGGTTTTTTATGATTTCTTCCATTCGGACCTCCTCGCGGCGCGGAAATTTTACCATATATGATAAATGTCGGCAAGCATCTTTAAATCATTTCATCTGTATGATATACTTTGTTTGCAAACAGAAAAACAGTTGATTTTTATCATCCGCAAACAATGTATTAAGAAGCTTATCCGTTAACAGGAGATCGCAATGAACAGCATACGCAATATTATCGCAGTTGCCGTTGTTTTCGCGGCGGCGGTCGCAGCGCTTATTTTGTGGGGTGCGGGCTCGGAAAAACCGGAAGAAAGCGCGAATACCTTATTGCCGCACATAACCGCAGTGCCGCCTTCACCGGCGGGCGCTCCTTCTTTAAGTCCGCCTGAAAATAACGAAGTACCTGCGACGCCGGAGCCGGAGCCGAAGCTGGCTTCAGTGAATTTGGCTTTCGCGGGAGATATAGTTATGCACCCCGGACTCAGTACTGACGCGCTTAAGGACGGAAAATATGATTACAGTTTTCTCTTTAAGGACATCAGCGGATATTTGAGAAGAGCCGACTCTTCCGCGGCGACTCTTAAAGGGACCTTCCCCGGCGAAACCACATATACCGGATATCCGCTGATCAAAGCACCTGACGCAATGGCAAAAGGTATCAAAGAAGCGGGCGTCGATATTTTATCAACAGCCGCAAAAAACAGTTTCGACAGCCGTCTGCACGGTGTAAGGCGAACTCTTGAAGTGCTTGAGGATGCAGGAATACTGACAGTCGGAACAAGCAAAAATCAAGAGGAACTTAACGCGAAACGCGGTATGAGAATCATCGACGTTAACGGCATATACATTGCGTATATAGCTTATACTTGCGTTACCGGAGAAATAGATTATTCTGCCGAGCCTTTTTCGGTCAATTTGGTTTTTGACGCTGCAACCGGCACATACGACTACGACAGGATGGAAAAGGATATTGATTTTGCCCGCGAAGCAGGCGCGGATTTGACCGTTGTATTCATCCAATGGGGAAATGAATACTATACTTCAGCGGCAAAATACCAAGTCGAGCTGTCGGATTTTCTTTTTGTTCGCGGAGCGGACATAATAATCGGCGGCCATCCCTTTGTACCGCAGCCGATGGAAATGCGGCGTATAACGGATAAATACGGTACAGGCAAAACCGGATTTATTTGTTATTCGCTCGGGAATATGGCGTCTTGCTATACCGATGAATTCACAAATCTGACCGCGATTCTGAATATCAATGCGGAGAAAAATTTCGATACCGGTGAAACTTATATTACCGACGTTGCTTATGTCCCTCTGTTTATGTCTGATTTGAACGCTTATAACATTACCGGCGCTGACGGGAGATACAAACTGTGGGATATTCACGCAGCCATTGACGACTATGAGTCTGAAAAAGATCCGGGTATTATCAGCGAAAGACTGTATGAAGCCATGGTGAAGGGTTTGTCGGATATACACGGTATTTTCGGAGAAGAATATGATTTCGCTGTAAAAAACACAGTGGAAGAACTAAAATGAGAAAACTGCTCGAGTTATTTTTTGCTTTTGCCAAGGTCAGCGTCGGAAGTTTCGGCGGAGGTTACGCCATGCTCCCGCTGCTTCAACGTGAGATCGCCGAGAAAAAAAGATGGACTACCGAGGAAGAACTGGCGGATTATTATGCTTTGAGCCAGTGTACGCCCGGCGCGATTGCCGTAAATACGGCGACATATGTCGGGAAAAAGCAAAAAGGCGTTCCCGGAGGGATATCGGCAACGTTGGGAGTAGTGTTTCCTTCGGTTTTGATAATAACCGCGACAGCTGCGCTTTTGAAAAATCTTTCCGCGATCCCGGTCGTACAAGATGCTTTTGCCGGCGTCAGAGCTTGCGTATGCGTGCTGATCCTGAATACTGTCATAAAACTTTTCAAAAGCTCGGTAAAAGACAAATCTGCGTTTGTAATATTTTTACTGGTACTGTCGGGAGCGATATTCATACCTGTTTCGCCTGTTTGCTATATACCTGCGGCCGCTTTGGCAGGTATTGCGATCAAGAGTGTAAAGGCGCGTCGGAAATGATATATTTGCGTCTGTTTTTTGAATTCTTTAAGGCGGGGCTGTTCGCCATAGGCGGAGGACTTGCCACATTACCTTTTATTTACGATATGTCGGACAGACTCGAGTGGATCACTGCTGCAGAAATTGCTGATATGATAGCCGTGTCCGAAACCGTTCCCGGACCTTTCGGCGCAAATATGTCCGTATATACCGGTTATTTGACCGGCGGCGCCGGCGGCGCTATCGCTTCTGTATTGGGACTTATTGCGCCGTCTGTTATAGTGATTCTCATTGTTTCGATGGTATTGGATAAGTTCAGAAACAGTTCGGGCACAGAAGCTGCTTTTTACGGTCTGCGTCCTGCTTCCGCGGCTCTCATATCGTCGGTTTGTTTGTTGCTGATCATTCAAGCGCTGACTATCCCGCCCGAATACAGAGCCGCGAACCGGATATCGGATATGTTTGAGTGGAAATATGTATTTTTTGCGGGTTTTATTCTTTTGTTGACAAATATGAGACATATAAAAAAACTGCACCCGGTGTTTTTTATAGCGTTTTCGGCGGTCGTCGGGATAGTTTTCGGCAGAATGGGCATTTGAGTGCCGAAAAACAACAGGGTCGCTGCCCGTGAAAGGAAGACGAATGATATGGCGGAACGAACGATGACTGTTGACGAAGCGGAGCATATAGTCAGCATATTCGGTTCTTTTGATCGCAATCTGCGGATTATTGAGTCCGAAACAGGAGCTAAGGTCACTAACCGCGACTCTGAGCTTAAAATAACCGGAGAGGCAAAGAATGTGCTTCTCGCGGAAAAGTCTATAGAAGGTCTCCTGACTTTAGCGGCTAAAGGGGAGAGTATCGATCCGCAAATAGTCAGTTATGTGATCAATATGATTTCCGAGGGAAAAGAATCGAAAATCAGCCGCTTAGCCGGGGATATCATCTGTGTGACCGCGAAAGGCAAACCGATAAAAGCAAAGACTCTCGGGCAAAAAGCATATACGGAAGCCATGATGAAAAACACCGTTACTGTCGCCGTAGGGCCTGCCGGCACCGGAAAAACCTATTTGGCGGTTGCTGCCGCCGTTGCGGCTTTCAAAGGGAAAAAAGTCAGCCGAATAATCCTGACAAGACCGGCTATCGAAGCCGGTGAGAGGCTCGGTTTCCTCCCGGGCGATCTTCACAGCAAAGTAGACCCTTATCTCAGGCCGCTGTACGACGCATTGTTCGATATGTTGGGAGCTGAAACATACAACAAATATTTGGAACACGGCAGTATTGAAGTGGCTCCTTTAGCTTATATGCGAGGCAGGACGCTTGACGACAGCTTTATTATACTGGATGAAGCTCAAAATACATCAAGGGAACAAATGAAAATGTTCTTGACCCGGATAGGCTTCGGCTCTATAGCCGTTATTACCGGTGATGTCACGCAGACTGATCTTCCTCCGGAAAAAGTGAGCGGATTGAAAGACGCCTTAAAAATATTGGTCGGGATAGATGATATTGCATTATGCAGGCTTACGGGGGCTGATGTGGTGCGGCACGCTTTGGTCCAAAAGATAATAGAAGCCTACGGCAAATCTGAGGAAAAGAGTAAAGTCGTGCGAAAAGCGACCGGGAGAAAAACAAAATGAGCCACAAAATATACTTTGTTTACACCCGCGCGGGGTTCGGTGTATTCAAAACAAAAAAAACCGCAAAGCACGCTATATTAACAGCTCTGCTTGAAAATGCCGTTACGGAACCTTCGGAAATATCTGTGCTTTTTACGGATAACGCCGGGATACGCAGACTTAATAAAGAGTTTCGCGGCGAAGACAAATCTACGGACGTTTTATCATTCCCGCGCTTTGAATTGAAGCCCGGGGCTTTTGACACAGCGGATTGCGCTAAAGAACAGGGAAGCGGAAGGATAGCTCTCGGGGATATAGCGGTTTCTCTCGATATGGTCAGATCGCAGGCCAAGCAAATAGGCCACGGCACGCAAAAAGAACTCTCATATCTGATCGTGCATTCCGTATTGCATCTTTTGGGATATGATCATACGGATGAGGGGGAAGGAAAACGTCAAATGCGCGAGGCGGAAGAGAGAATAATGCAAAAACTTGATTTATGAATATGTATTGCAGTAATAAGCGGAGGAAATATAATGATCTGTAAAACAGCCGTGATCGCGGTAACCGGTCCTCCGAATGCGGGAAAATCAACTCTTGTTAATACACTTGTCGGAGAAAAGGTGGCGATAGTAACTCCCAAACCGCAGACGACGAGGACACGGATAATGGGAGTGGCCAATACAGATGAGACACAGTTTGTTTTGATCGACACTCCGGGATTCCATAAAGCGCGTACCGTTTTGGGAGAATATATGCTCAGTGTCGTAAGAAGGAGCATTACCGGAGCGGACGGCGTTGTTTTTCTTATTGAACCCGGCACAGAACCCGGAGAACGTGAAAAAGAACTCATTGTTAAAATTTCGGAAAGCAAGATCCCCTGTGTATTGGCTGTTAACAAAATTGATACCGTTCGGAAAGAAGCGTTGTTGCCGGTAATAGAGTCGTATTCCGCTATATATGAGTGGAGCGCTGTAGTGCCGATATCGGCGAAAAGGAAAGACGGTATCGACGTATTGAAAAGTGAACTTGAAAAATTTGCCGAAGAAGGACCGCCTTTATTTCCGGACGGTATGATAACCGATCAGCCGGAAAGCCGGTTGTTTGCCGAGATCCTTCGTGAAAAGCTTCTGTATTGCCTTGATAAGGAAGTGCCGCACGGGATAGCGACAGAGATTTCCGGGTTTTCGGAACGCGAAAACGGGATCATTGATTTAAGCATAATGATTTACTGTGAAAAACGAAGCCATAAAGGAATCATTATCGGAAAAAACGGCGCTGTATTAAAAAGGGCGGGTGAACTCGCGCGCTGCGAAATAGAGTCATTTACAGGAGCGAAAGTATTTCTGCAGACTCATGTAAAGGTCAAAGAAAACTGGCGTGACAGCAAAACGATTTTGCGAAGTTTCGGTTTTGGAGAATGAGTCCGGACGCGAGGGTTGCGTAATGTTTCTGAACACACGAGCCCTTATATTGAGGGAAGTAAAATTTAAAGAAGCGGACAAGATGCTCACCGTACTTACCGAAGATGAAGGCAAGCTCAGCGTATGCGCCAAAGGCGCTTTGCGAAAGGGCAGCAAATTCGCCGCAGCCACTGAGTTTTTGACTTTTTCGGAGGTGACCCTTTTCGGGAATAAGGGCCGATGGCAGTTGAATGAAGCCGTTACGACGGAGCAATTTCTCGGGTTGCGCGAAGATTTGTCATATTTGGCTCTCGGCTCATATTTTGCCGAAATGCTCGATTCGGCTGCCGATGAAGACAGCCCCGGTGTCGAAATACTGAATTTGGGCCTAAACAGTTTGTTTGCGTTGAGCAGAAAACTCTATGAGCCGGGGCATATAAAAGCCGTGTTTGAAATGCGGCTCATGTGCCTGTCAGGTTACGAGCCTTTTTTGGAAGGTTGCTCAGTATGCGGAGAAAAAATGTCAACTGAACTTCATTTTTCTGCGGACGGAGGAGGTCTCAGGTGCAAGACTTGCCTGCGTGAAACAGGAGAAAGAGTATTGCCGATTTGCGACGCTTCGCTTAATGCTTTAAGGTATATCGTATATTCCGAACCGAAGAAGGTTTTTTCTTTTTTTATTGAAGGGGAAGCAAAGACTCGGATGCATTCCCTTTGCGAAGCATATGCGCTCGCCCAGTCGGAGCGTATGTTTGATACTTTAAAATATTGGAAATCAGTAAAATAAAGAAAAACGCATTATTACCGCCGGATACCGTTTCCGGCGCGGAACGGAGGATACGCCGGTTATGAGTGAAAGCAGATCAGACCTTTATAAAAAATCTGCCGGTATTTTGGAACTGCATTCCGTTCTGAATATGCTCGCAGCGGAAGCGGTTTGCGAACCGGCGAAAGAAAAAGCTTTGTTATTGTTCCCCGGCGGCGAAATATCAGAAGCGGCGGAGAGGCAAAAAGAGACGACCGCTGCAAAAATGATGCTTGATATCAAAGGAAGTCCCGCTTTTACCGGAATAAAAGATATACGCCCGGCCTTGGGAAGGGCCGGCTTGGGCGGTGTTTTAAGTATACGCGAGTTGCTTGACACGGCTGCAGTGCTGAATGCGGCGAGAACGGCAAAATCGTATGCCGAAGGCGACAAGAGCGCCGGAAACACATTGGATTTTCTTTTTGCTTCTTTGACGACAAACAAATTTTTAGAAGAAAAAATAATCAAATCCTTGCCGGGAGAGGATGAAGTAGCGGATTCCGCAAGCGCTGAACTATCGGATATCAGACGGTATATGCGCGCCGCCAATGTAAAAGCGCGTGATGCGCTGCAAAAAATAATAACTTCGCCGGCATACACGAAAGCACTTCAGGAACCTATTATTACTACGCGCTCGGAACGGTATGTGGTTCCGGTTAAAGCGGAATACAAAAATATTGTACCGGGATTGGTACATGATGTTTCCGCGTCCGGGGCGACACTGTTTATTGAACCTATGGCCGCAGTTAAGGCAAATAATGAATTGCGTGAACTTCTTGTCAGGGAAAAAAGGGAAATTGAAAGAATACTTATGGAGCTTTCATCGGACTGCGCTGAAAAAGCGGATGATTTGACGCGTGATTTCAACTTGCTCGTCGCATTGGACGTCGTCTTTGCCAAAGCTAAACTCAGCGCAAAACTTCGTTGTATCGAACCGGAGCTCTCCGGCAGTGTTTTAAAATTAATAAAAGCGAGACATCCCTTGTTAGACCCCGCCGCTGCCGTACCGACAGACACGGAATTGGGCGGGGAATATGATACATTGGTCATTACCGGACCGAATACGGGAGGTAAAACCGTTGTTCTCAAAACAATGGGGCTCCTCTGCCTTATGGCGCTTTGCGGATTGCATATTCCGGCGGAAACCGGCAGCAGCATTCCGGTATATAAAGGAGTTTTTGCCGATATCGGCGATGAGCAGAGCATCGAACAGTCATTATCTACGTTTTCATCACATATGACGAATATCGTACGGATACTGAAAGAAAACTCCGGAAACTGCCTCCTCTTGTTTGATGAATTGGGCGCCGGGACAGATCCTGCGGAGGGAGCGGCGCTTGCTGTCGCCGTAATTGAGCAAGCCCGCAGCGCAGGAGCTTATATAGCGGCGACTACGCACTACGGAGAGCTCAAAATATATGCATCGACCGCTCAGGGAGTTCAAAACGCCTCATGCGAGTTCGATGCGGAAACTCTCAAACCGACATACAGATTGCTTATGGGGATACCGGGCAAATCAAACGCCTTTGCGATTTCCGAGAGGTTGGGCCTGCCGAAGAAGATAATCGAAGACGCTGCAAGCCGCCTCAGCGCTGAAACTGTAGGATTTGAAGACCTGATGGAAAAACTTGAGCATCAGAGGCGAAAGATGGATGAAGACGCGCTTGAAACAGAAAAAAAACTGATCGAAGCAAAAGAAAATGCAAACGCGGCTGAACAATTCCGGGCAGAAATGGCTGAAAAATTGAAAAAGACCCGTGAGGAGGCTTGCAGAGAAGCAGCTGAGATACTGAATGACGCCCGAACAGAAGCGGAATATGTTTTTAAGGAACTTGACAATATGCGAAAACATCATGCAGAAGAGGAGGATCATAACCGCGTCAATGAGGCTCGCGCCGGCCTTCTGAGAAGACTGAATTCAGCGGAGGACAGACATTCTCTCTTGAGTGAAGTAAAAGCGCCGGGGAAAAAATCCGCCCGTCCGCTGAAAGCGGGCGATACAGCTGAGATCGTCTCGATGGGTATTAAAGCGACTGTGCTGTCAGTTTCCGGTGACGGAACCGTTGATCTCAGGGCGGGCATTATTAATCTTTCTCTGAAAGAGGATGAGTTGTTCCTTATTGAAGACCGAAGCGAAGCCGCTGCAGACAAAAACACGCCCCGAAATAACGCGCGGTTTTTGAACGACGCTTACCCGGCTGAGATAGATATGCGCGGAATGACCTCGGATGAAGCTATCCCGCTCATGGAGCGATTTATCGACAATGCGGTTTTGGGAAAACTTAATACGATTACAGTGATACACGGAAAAGGTACCGGGGCGCTGAGAAAAGCCGTGCAAAAAGCGCTTAAAACTAACTCGCAGGTCAAAAATTTCAGAGCCGGGCGCTACGGTGAAGGCGAAACAGGAGTTACGGTGGTTGAACTGAATTAAAGTATTAACGCAAGCCGCGGCTGCAAATGTGCAAAACACCGAAAAACGGAAAAAAACGGAAATTTATTGACGTTAACGGGCGTATTTGATAAAATGCAAATAATCGGGCGATATATCAGAATCGTCAAAGGAGTATAGGCTATGATTACCAAAGAAGCGGTCATTAACAATCAAGTCGGGCTTCACGCCAGACCCGCGACTTTCTTTATCCAAAAAGCCAATGAATTTAAAAGCAGCATTTGGATAGAAAAAGACGACCGGAAGGTAAACGCCAAGAGTCTGCTCGGCGTTTTGTCTTTGGGGATAGTTAAAGGTACGACAATAAAAATAATTGCCGACGGGTCGGATGAGAATAACGCCGCGCAAACTCTGATCGATCTTATCGCTTCTGACTTTTCGGAATAATCGTCAGCAGACTTAACAGGTAAAGGGCGTGTATATATGCACGCTCTTTTTTTTGACAAATCCCCGCCGGCCGGAAAAAATACAGCAGTGATCGGGTGAGCTTTTATGAACACTCCTGAGGATCTACGCGAAAAAGCCAATAAACTTCCCTCGGCACCGGGAGTGTATTTAATGAAAAATACCTCGGGAGAGGTAATTTATGTCGGGAAAGCAAAAAGACTTAAACATCGGGTCTCCGGTTATTTTCACGGCGAGCATGAAATAAAAACGAAAACCATGATTACAAAAACAACAGATTTTGACGTCATAGTCGCATCCTCAGAGTTGGAAGCGATGGTTTTGGAGAACTCTCTCATAAAAAGGCACAAACCGCGATTCAATATCATGCTCAAGGATGATAAGACCTATCCGTTTATCAGAATCGATATCAAAAGCGATTATCCGAGTTTTACTGTGGCTAATAAGATAAGCGACGACGGTGCGAGATACTTCGGACCGTACGGAAGAAGAAATACCACAAAAGGAATTATTGATTCGGTCAATAAAGCTATGAAACTGCCCGGATGCGGAAAAAAATTCCCGAAAGACTTCGGCAGCGGGAGACCGTGTTTGAATTTCCACATGGGAGTTTGCGCAGCTTATTGCAAAGGAGACAAATCCGCGGAGGATTACAGGCGGACCGTCAGGGAAGCGCTTATGATTTTTGAAGGAAAAATCCGGCAGCTGACGGAAGAACTTGAAGCCGGGATGAATGACGCAGCCGATAGGCTGTTGTTTGAATCGGCGGCGGAAATCAGAGACAGAATAAAAGCAATAAGAGGACTCCGGGATCATCAGCGCGTGACTGCGCTTGTTTTTTCTGATGTCGACGCCGTCGGTTATTATCGAGGCGTTAAATCCTGCATCTCTGTTCTTCACTATACTGCCGGCGAATTGGCCGGTAAAGACAGTGAACTTATTGACGAACCGCTCGAAGAAGACGCTGTTGCAGTGTCGGCATTGGTGCGTCAGTATTATTCAAGTCGCGGCACTGTACCGAAAACAGTATTAATGCCGTGCGAACCGGATGACAGGGAAGCCTTGGAGCAGTTTCTCAACCGTATATCCGACCGAAAAATCAGTGTTGAGATGCCGCTTAAAGGAGAAAAACAAAAACTTGCGGAAGCGGCTGCAGTTAATGCAAAAGAAGAGGCGCTCAGAGAGACAGGTGACGATCAAAGAAGGTCAATGACATTGGAACGGCTGAGAAAGATATTGGACTTAGCTTGTTTTCCCGAAAGAATAGAAGCTTTTGATGTTTCTAACCTCGGGGATTTCGGAATTGTCGCGGCAATGACGGTATTTGTAAACGGGAAGTCAAGAAAACGTGATTACCGGAAATTCAAAATAAAAGAAACAGAAGGGCAAGATGACTGCCGCAGCATGAAAGAAGCTGTTTCAAGACGTTACAGCAACTATTTTGAAGGAAATGAAAAGTTTTCAGAATTACCTCAGCTTCTTTTGATCGACGGAGGCAGGGCTCAAATCCAAGCAGCCGCGGAGGCAGTTGAAAATACGGGACTGAAGATACCGATATTCGGAATGGTCAAAGATGAAAAACATCGAACGAAAGCTCTTATTTCAACAGACGGCCGAGAAACGGGGTTGACGGGGATCCCCGCTGTTTTTTCATTCATCGGGAAAATTCAGGAAGAGACTCATCGTTTTGCCGTCGAATACCACAGAAGCTTAAGAAACTCCGCAATCGGTTCTGTCTTGGACGACATTCCCGGCATCGGTGAGATCAGGCGGAATGACTTGCTGAAGCATTTTAAAACAGTGAAGGCCATACGTTCGGCGAGTTTTGAGGAATTATGCCGAGTTATTCCTAAAAATGCAGCTAAAGCTGTAATTTTACGGTTTCGAGAGCGACCTGAAGTTGCCGGACTGGAAGAAAGGATCGATTGAATATGCGCGTAATAACCGGAAGCGCAAGAGGGCGCAAACTGGCGAAACCCGGGAAAGCGGATCTTCGGCCTACGTCTGATATGGTAAAAGAGGCGATATTCAACATAATACAATTTGATATCGACGGAAAAAGAGTTCTCGATCTTTTTGCGGGAACCGGACAGCTGGGAATAGAAGCGGCAAGCCGGGGAGCTTCATCCGTCACTTTTGTTGACGAAAATAAAGAAGCCGCAAAGCTTATCAAAACCAATCTTGACCGTTGTTGTTTGAGCGGAAAAATAATCTCAGCCGATTCAATGTCATTTTTGAACAACTGCGGGCAATTCGACCTTATATTCATTGATCCGCCTTACGAGGGCGGATTGGCCGTCAGATCTGTTGAAAAAATATTCAAATTTGACATATTATCCGAAAGTGGTATAATTATTTGCGAAACCGGAAGAGAGACTGAATTGCTTTCCGCCGAGGCGCCGTATCCGGCAGGTAAAGAATACATTTACGGAAAAACAAAAGTCACAATCTTTTACGGAGGACAATACGGACTGAATGAAAACAGCCATATATCCGGGAAGCTTTGATCCCATTACACTCGGACACCTTGATATAATTTTACGAGTTGCCTCGGTTTTTGATAAAGTTGTCGTATGCGTGATGGTTAACGCCGGTAAACGGCCGCATTTTACGGAAGAGCAACGTGTCGATATGATAAGGCGTGTGGTTGAGAAATATCCGAAAATAACTGTGGACAGTTCAAGCGGATTATTGGCCGAGTATTCAAAAAAATATGAACAGCCGGTGGTCGTTAAAGGCTTGCGGGCAATGTCGGATTTTGAATCGGAATTTCAAATGGCTCTCATAAATAAAAGGATAAACCCGGATCTTGATACTCTGTTTATGGCGTCAAGCGAAAAATACACCTACCTTTCTTCATCTTTGGTTCGGGAACTGGCTGAGTACGCAGCGGATATAAGTGAATTTGTTCCTGCTGAAATAATCTCCGAAGTGACAAATAAGATGCAGTCCGGAAGGATTACGCGAAGCAAGAATAAGCAAATCCAATATCCCGTTATGACCGAGTAATGCGCGGCTTACGCCGTTCGCCGGGATGAGCGCGACGAAAGGAATTCGTAGTTATGGAAAGTGGAGCCCTTGAACTGCTCGAAATGCTGTATACCATGGTCACTGAAGCGTGGGGAGTACCGCTGGGAAATGAAAAATGCATAATTGAAAGAGACACCGTTTTAAATATACTTGATGAAATCAAAGCGCAGCTGCCGGTGGAACTTGCAGAAGCCAAAAGACTTGTTTTTGCGAAGGATGAATTCATTTCAAACGCGAAAAGAGAAGCCGATTCTATCCGCCGCGTCGCTGAGGAGCAAGCCAGACGTATAGTTGATGATCAGGAAATAGTAAGAATCGCACGATCGCGAAGTAATGAGCTCGTTTCAACGGCGGAAAACAAGTCCAGAGAATTGCAGCGCGCTGCCAACGAATATGTGGATGACGCCCTCCGGCGTACAGAAGAAGCCGTTACAAAAGCGCTTGAAGAAGTTCGCCAATCGCGCATTCGATTTCGAGGCGCGGCAGGGGCTCAGAGGACGCCTCGTTCAGGTAATGCCCCTGACGATGATTATTTCCGCCAATAAACAAAAATCAATATCAGATTTCCGCGCCCGATAACGTTGTTTAACGCGATATCGGGTGTTATTTTGTTTGATTATAATTTAATAATTTAAAGTAATAAATATTTTTCTCCGAATAAAACTGCTGTTTGATGTTGATAAGCCCGGAATAATAAGTCGACATAATACAATATTTTGTTATGAAAATACTAAGTAACACAATAGGTTGATATAAATACTGAGCAAAACAGGTGAACACAGAAAATAAAAAAATATTCAAGAAAAATGTAATGTTTTTCTTGATTTTTTATAAACACCATACTATAATGATGACATCAAAGTGGTGGAAAGTGGCAGTGAATGTATCATATTCCCATAATTGTGTAAGTATGATCCCATAATTGTCATTTGAGGGGAGGCCGGCCGATGACAGGTGAATATCAACATACGCTTGATTCAAAAGGCCGGATATTTTTGCCGGCGAGGTTAAGGGAAGAATTGGGGAGCACTTTTTATGTGACTTTGTCTCCGGAGAAGTGTCTTTCGGCTTACAGCTCGGAAAGCTGGCAGGAATTAACAAAGAAAGTAAACGCATTGCCCTTCATCAGGCAAAGAAGAATGAGACCGATTTTTGCTAATGCAGCGAAATGCGAATTAGACAGCCAAGGCCGGGTGCTGATACCGCAAAACCTCAGAAATTCTGTAGGTTTGGCAAAAGATATTATTATTGTCGGATGCAACAATCACGTTGAGTTTTGGGACAGTGAAAATTGGCGCGTCGTATATGACGCGGAAACTACGCCGGAAAATATTGCGGCGGTAATGGAGGAGTTGGAATTTTGAATGGGAGAGGCAGCGATTGCGATGGAATACAGGCATCAGTCCGTTATGTTAAGAGAATGTACGGACAGCTTGAATATCAGGCCTGACGGTATTTATTTGGACGGGACCCTCGGATGGGGAGGACATTCATTTGAAATAGCAAGACGTTTGGATAAAGGGCGTCTTATAGCGATCGACAGGGACAAGCGAGCGATAGCCGCCGCTAAAAGCAAGCTCGCCGGTGTTGCCTACAAAGTCATTTTCGTGCACGGAAATTTTCGCGACCTCGATAATATTCTTGACAAAGTCGGGTTGGAAAAAGTTGACGGAATGATTTTCGATCTCGGAGTATCTTCACCTCAGCTTTCCGAACCGGAGCGCGGTTTTTCATATTCGGCCGATGCGTTGCTTGATATGAGAATGGATGAAACTGAAAGTCTCACCGCTTGGGGAATTGTTAACCTCTGGCCCGAAGAAAAACTAAAGTTCTTACTCTATGAATACGGAGAGGAACGATATGCGCGTCAAATAGCAAAGGCGATAATCCGCAGACGCCGTATGGCCTCTGTAGACACTACCTCAGAATTGGTAGAAATAATCAAATCAGCCGTGCCGTCGGAAGCGTTGCGAGAAAAACAGCATCCGGCGAAGCGCAGTTTTATGGCGATCAGAATTGCGGTAAACGATGAACTTTCAGCAGTTTCAGCGCTGATGGAAAGAGCGCCAGAGAGACTTAACCCGGGCGGAAGATTAGCTGTGATCAGTTTTCATTCTTTGGAAGACAGAATAGTTAAAACCTCAATAACAGCAAGAGAAAAAGGATGTACATGTCCGAGGGATTTTCCTGTTTGCACCTGCGGATTTAAGCGAACACTGAAATGCATAACAAAAAAACCAATAATACCGAGCAATGAGGAAGTTGAAGTAAACCCTCGATCGCGAAGCGCGAGATTAAGAGTTGCTGAAAAAGTTTAACACTCTTTTTTGCGCTGCGGAACAGCGAAAGGAATGCCATGACTGATAACCTTTATGAAACAGTTAACGGAAAATACACACCTTTCGGAAATCTTGCGTATGATTCTTTGAATCCGGCGGCTGAAGTCGAATTGCCGCGCGAGAAATCAAAAGGCATTTCGTTTCGACCGAAGCGTGAATATGAGAAAAGTATAACGGCGAAAACGTTTTTCCGCCCGAAACAACATGTCGCGCCAACGGCGGTAATCGGCTTTGCCGGCGCCGCTGTTCTTATCGTTTTTCTTCTGATGGCAAGGATACAACTGACAGCTGTTTCAAACGAATCGGCAATTTTGGAAACACAAATCATGCAGCTGAAAACAGAACAGACCCGTCTGCTAATTGAATATGAGTCGGCTTTCAATCCGTCTGAAATTGAGGAATATGCGATGGAGTTTTTGGGAATGCAAAAACCGGGAAGCGATCAGGTCATTTACATAGACGCCGGCGCATCAGATAAAGTTGTAATACCGAAGACGGAAACTTCCGTTTATAACGGCTTTATGTCACGACTCTTTAATTTTATACCGGGTCTTGAAAAATTGTTTTAGATCATAAGGCAGACTGCAGCTGTGAAGGTTTCCTGCTGCCTGTTTGGAGAACACCATGAGCGACGGAAAAAAAACAGAAACAAACTCTTTAAAGCTCAATAAAATGATGATTCGCCGCACACTGTTTCTCTTTATTGTGTGCGGCATAGTTGCTTTTGCGGTATTAGCCGTGAGACTGTACCAATTGCAGATCTCAGAACATGATTATTATGCCGGTCGTTCGATCAGCCAGCAGATAAGGCAAACGACAATAACAGCGGGACGCGGCTCAATTTATGACCGTAACATGAAAATACTGGCAATGAGCGCCGAAGTCGAAACGATATATATCAGCCCGGCCGAAATGAAAATATATAACGAAGATCCGATGCTCGCGGCGCGTGTCCTTTCGGATATACTCGGCGTTGATTATAACAGCATAATCGAAAAAACAATCGACGAAAAATCATGGTACAAAATAATTAAGACCAAAGTCGAAAAAAATGTTGCCGATCAGGTAAGAGAGTTTATCGATGAGTATAATCTTATCGGAGTAAAAATCGGCCCCGACAGCAAGCGCTATTATCCGTACGGCAGCCTTGCTTCACATCTGATTGGATTTGTTGGCGAAGAAAACTACGGACTCGGCGGAGCGGAATTGTATTACAACAGTATGTTGACCGGTACGGACGGTCGAGTTGTCAGGGTACAAAACGCAGCCGGTACCGATATGCTTTTTACGGAATACGAAGATTATTATGCTGCGGAAGATGGTTGTGACGTTGTTTTGACCATAGATTCAACAATACAGTATTATTTGGAAAAGCATCTCATTCGTGCGACAGAGGATTACGGCGTGCAAAACGGCGCGGCCTGTATTGCTGTGAATCCGAAAACAGGCGAAATACTCGGGATGGTATCCTTGGATAATTTTGATTTGAATAATTTTCAAGATGTCAGCGAAAAAACAAAAGAATTAATGGAAAATACTCTCGATGATAAGACTCGCGGATCGTTATTGACTCAAGCTCAGCAAATGCAGTGGAGAAACAAAGCTATATCAGATACATATGAACCCGGTTCGACATTTAAGGCCATAACGTTGGCAATGGCGCTTCAGGAGGGATTGATCGGCAAAGACGACTTTTTTTACTGCGGCGGTTTCGCGGATGTAACAGGCAGAGATGACCCTGTTAATTGCTGGAATACTTTCGGTCACGGGTCACAAACGCTTACACAAGCGGTGCAGCATTCATGTAATTTGGCATTTGTAAATATCGGGTTGAGGTTAACTCCTATGACATTTTATAAATATGCGGAAGCTTTCGGATTTTTTGACTCCGGTTCGAATCCGGATTTACAGCTTACAGGAATGACCGGTATCGATTTGGAAGGAGAGAGCGGAAGTATTTGGTGGCCGCAAAACGTTTTTTGCGACAGGCGAAATCTTTCGCAGCTTGCGGCGGCTTCTTTCGGGCAAACATTCAATGTTACGCCACTGCAACTGATAACTGCCGTCAGTGCCTGCGTAAACGGAGGATATCTGATGAAGCCGTATACCGTTAAAGAAATAATTGCTCCTGACGGAAATACGATCTCACGGGTAGATCCGACCGTAATAAGGCAGGTAATTAGCGAGGAAACAAGCGCTCTTGTTTGCGAAATGTTGGAACAGGTGGTATGCGATAAAGAAGAGGGCACAGGTAAAAACGCTTATGTTGCCGGTTATCGTATTGGAGGCAAGACAGGAACAACGACAAAAACGACAAGGGAAATAGTCTCCGGGGAGAAAGAATACATAGTATCATTTTTCGGCGCGGCTCCGATAAATGACCCTCAGATAGTTATATTGGTATTACTCGATAATCCGAGTGAGGAGGGGATATATGTCAGCGGCGGCCAAATGGGTGCTCCGACTGTAGGCAAAATGATGGCTGATATACTTCCTTATTTGGGTGTTGACGTAAAATATACCGAAGAAGAAGTATATGAAATGGATAAAACGGTTCCTGATTTGACAGGCATGAGTGTCAGTGAGGCGGCTGCGGTATTATCTGCCCGCGGTTTGTCATTAAGAACTGTAGGCAGCGGATATACAGTTACTTTTCAACTCCCGGCAGCGAAGCAAGCCGTAGCAAAAGACAGCCAAATAATTTTGTATCTCGATGCAGAACCCTCAGATCAAACGGAGGAAATGCCGGACTTAACGGGACTTTCTTATTCAATAGCAAGGCAGAGAATGGGTTATTACGGATTATTCATACAAATCGACGGCGGTTCGGTACCGTCTGCGGGAAACGTTTCAGTAAGCTCTCAAAATGTTGAAGCCGGAACAGAAATTGAGCACGGAACGGTTGTCAGAGTCGTTTTGAAGGATACGGACCCGGGCATGTACGGAAGGTATTGATGAAAACGAAAACAGCTGACTTTTATCACTGAAAGGGACGACGGTAAATGAAACTTAAAGAATTAATACCGGGTCTTGAGATATCGGAACTGCGAGCAAATACGGAAATCGCTGTAACCGGTATAAGCTGTGATTCTCGTACTACCGAAAAAGGAGATCTGTTTGTTGCCGTTACCGGTTTTTCGTCGGACGGGCATGATTATATTTCCGAGGCTTTTGCGAAAGGAGCGGTCGCCGTTATTTGCCAAAAGACTCCCGAATGTGATATAAATTATATAAAAGTCACTGACAGCCGATATGCTTTAGCGGTAGTTTCGAAAAACTTCTTCGGTGATCCGGCTTCAAAACTGAAACTTATTGGCGTTACCGGAACAAACGGAAAAACGACAGTGACGATGTTTATTAAACATATATTGGAAACTTGCAGAAACGAAAAAGTCGGACTTATCGGAACGAATCAAATATTGATCGGAAATGAGGTTATTGATACCGAGAGAACTACGCCGGAATCATACGAAATCCATAAATTACTCAGAAAAATGGTAAGCGCCGGCTGCAGTTTCGCGATTATGGAAGTGTCTTCGCATGCATTAGCTTTAAAGCGTGTGTCGGAATTGATTTTTGACGTAGCGGTTTTTACAAATCTGACTCAGGATCATTTGGACTTCCATGAAACAATGGAAGAATACGCGCGAACGAAAGCTTCAATTTTCAAACAATGTCTTTTAGGTGTTGTAAACCTTGACGATGATTACGCACAGCTTATGACAGAAAACACAAAGTGTCGTATGCTTACATATTCATATAAAACGAATGAAGCTGATATTGTTGCGAAAGACGTGAGATTGCTGCCTGATGAGATAAGATTTTGCGCTCTCACCACAGGCAGACTGGAGCGCTTCGGTGTTTATATACCCGGGCTTTTTACAATGTACAATGCGCTTGCCGCTATTTCCTGCTGTATGTCGCTTGATATCGATCTCGCAGAATCGGCCGAAGCGCTGAAAAGCATAAAAGGCGTAAAAGGCAGAGCTGAAGTTGTCCCTTTCGATGGGGCTTTCACAATTATCATTGACTATGCTCACACGCCGGACGCCCTGAAGAATATAATATCCTCCATTAAAGAAACAGCTGACGGTCGTGTTGTTGTCTTATTCGGGTGCGGAGGTGACAGAGACAGGACAAAACGTCCGCTAATGGGAAAAACTGCTGCTTTGTATGCAGATTTTGTAATAATAACATCAGACAATCCGAGAACTGAGAATCCGACAACAATAACAAAAGATATTGTTAGCGGAATGGGAGATTCAAAAACGCCTTATATAATTATTGAAGACAGAACGAAAGCCATAGAATTCGCGATAGATAACAGTCAACCGGGTGATACTATTATCCTTGCCGGAAAAGGACATGAAACATATCAAATAGTCGGTAATGTTAAGAGACACATGGATGAGCGTGAAATAATAGCGGAAATTTTCAAAAAGAGGAAAAATATTCAATGACGATTCAGTTAATAACAGCGTTCATAATATCTTTCTTCATTTCAGCCGGAACAGGCGTCTTTTTAATACCTTTTCTTCGGAAAATAAAAGCAGGGCAAACAATAAGAGAAGACGGACCGGCCTGGCATATCAATAAATCAGGTACCCCAACCATGGGTGGCGTAATGTTTATTGTTGCCGTTGCCGCAGTTTGCGTGACCACCGGTTTTCAAGAGATGGCAAGTGGTGTTTATAAACATATATTAATTTTAGCCGCAGCATTAATATTCGGTTTTATAGGTTTTCTGGATGATTACAGCAAACTGAAAAGAAAACAAAATCTCGGACTTACCGCAAAGAAAAAATTCCTTCTTCAATTCATTGCCGCGGTCTTGATTATATTTATGTTCAGGCAATTCGGCTGCATGACATCCGCTGTTTACCTGCCGTTTATTAATAAGACAATTCCGATTTTTGAGCCGATTTATTTTGTGTTTGCGTTGTTTGTCATTGTCGGAACGGTAAACGCTGTCAATATCACAGACGGAGCGGACGGTTTGGCTGCGGGTTCAGCTTTACCGGGCTGTATTTTTTATGTCGCCGCAGCTTTTGCTTGGGGAAGTGATTTTCTTTCGGTAGGTATTTTTTCTTCCGCTCTTGCCGGCGGTCTTATGGGCTTTTTGATACATAATTTTTATCCGGCAAAAATATTTATGGGTGATACCGGCTCGTTATTTCTCGGCGGAGCTATATGCGCAACTGCTTTTGTGACGGATATGCCTCTGATTTTGATACCTTTGGGCATAATTTTTATTATTGAAACCCTTTCGGACATTATTCAAATTACATATTTCAAAATAACAAGCGGTAAAAGAGTGTTTAAAATGGCGCCTTTACACCATCATCTCGAACTTGGCGGCTTCAGCGGCAAAAAATGGAGTGAAAAGCAATTGTTCGTTCTGTTTACCGGGATTTCGTCGGTATTTGCAATAATTGCTTTTGCCGGGGTATTCAGACGATACGGCTTATAAACAAAGAGGATAAAACTGATGGAATATCAAAACATGAGATTGGCGGATTACACGGAAGAAGCGCAAGACGGTGAACGCGGGTCATTTGACGCTCCGTTTCTGCTTCTGACCATGCTTCTTTTGACAATAGGTGTTATAATGGTTTTGTCAGCCAGTTTTGCAAGGGCATATTACGATATCGCTAATGAAACTGACGGAAATGCAACATATTACTTTATGAAGCAGCTTATATTCGCGGCTTTGGGCATAGTAGTTATGTTTTTCTGTTCCCGCTTTCCAATGAGTTTCTACCGTCAAATATCATTTACTGTTTTACTTGTTTCTGTTGGCCTTCTTGTATTGGTACTCATAATCGGTACAAAGGTAAATGATGCGCGTCGCTGGATAAATCTCGGATTTACAACAATACAGCCTTCCGAAATCGCAAAGATCAGCATTATACTATTTTTCTCAACGCTGATCTGTAAATTTAAAGATAAGATGGCAACAATAAAATACGGATTAGCGCCTTTTGCGACGATTTGGGCAGTGATCGTCGGTCTTTTGATTTTGGAACCACATTTTTCGGGAGCGGTAATAATAATTACAATAGGCGCTGTTATGCTGTTTCTCGGCGGTGTAAGACTGAAGTGGTTCTTAATCGGAGGCGGCGCAGTCGCAGGGCTCGCCGCTGTGGTATTCTCAGTTTTTGACTACACATCAAAACGGATATCTGCTTGGCTCGATCCGTTTTCCGATATGTCAGATACAGGTTATCAAATAGTTCAATCACTTTTTTCCGTCGGCTCCGGAGGACTGACAGGATTGGGCCTCGGCCAAGGGAGACAGAAATATCTGTATTTGCCGGAGGAACATAACGACTATATTTTTTCTGTTATATGTGAGGAATTGGGTTTTATCGGAGCGATACTTATACTTCTTTTATTTGCACTGCTGATAATACGCGGATATTGGTTAGCCTTGCATGCGCGTGATCGTTACAGTTTTTTGGTCTGCGCCGGAATAACAACACTGCTTGCCGTACAGGTCATACTGAATATTGCTGTCGTAACAAATTTGCTGCCGGCAACCGGGATATCTCTGCCGTTTTTCAGCTACGGGGGAACGGCGCTTCTGATACAGATGGCTGAAACCGGGATTATACTCAGCATGTCAAGAGACATTCCGCAGAAAAAACAAGATTATCGTACGGAAGACTGATACTATGCCGCAAAAGTGTTGTTTCCCGTTGGAAATTTCAGGCGCATGAAGGGAAGTGAATTATTATGAGATTTTTATTTACATGCGGAGGCACTGCGGGCCATATTAATCCGGCTGTCGGTATTGCGGGGCGAATAAGAGAGTTGATGCCGGCTTCAGAAATACTTTTTGTCGGCGCAGCCGGCAACATGGAGACTGAGCTTGTTCCTTTGGAAGGTTTTAAGATTTCAACAATTACCGTATCCAACCTTCAACGCAGTATAAAGCCCGACAAAATACTTCATAATATTAATACTTTCAAAAATATCATAACAGCATACGGAGAATCGAAAAAAATAATCAGAGAGTTTTCTCCCGACGTTGCGATCGGTACCGGCGGCTATGTGTGTTACCCGGTTTTAAGAGCGGCTGCCGCTTTAAAAGTTCCGGCCGTAATACATGAATCCAACGCGGTCCCCGGATTGACGACAAGAATGCTTGAAAATGTTGTGGATAAAATATTTGCCGGTTTTGACGCAGGCTTGTCAAATTATAAAGATATTGCCAAAGTTATTGTTACAGGTACTCCCGTACGGATCGAATTTACTTGCGCAGACAGGGAGAAAGCAAAATCTGAATTGGGCCTGCCGGCTGACAAACCCCTTGTCGTTTCTGTATGGGGTTCACTCGGTTCGGATTTTATGAACGGTATAATGTCCGATTTTATTAAAAGACTTTGTCGAAAGCCTTCTTTCAGTCTTATCCATGCGGCCGGCAGTCGGGGATATGCCGATATGACTGAAAAACTCAAAATTGAGGGAGCGGATTTTCTCAAGGCTTGCGATATAGACGTAAGGGAATATATATTTGACATGCCGCGTGTCATGGCGGCTGCGGATCTTGTTCTGTGCCGATCGGGGGCGTCAACACTCAGTGAACTTTGTGCTTTGGGAAAACCTTCGATCCTGATACCTTCACCAAATGTTACCGGAAACCATCAGGAGAAAAACGCACGCGTAATGGAGAGCGCGAACGCCGCCGTTGTGATGCCTGAAGGCAGTTTTTCAGCTGACAGTTTACTTGGTGAAGTATCATCTCTCTTGGCGGGCACAGATCTGTTGGAATTAATGTCCGGTTCGGCGAAAAAAGTCGGCGGTGAAAACGCGACTGAAAAAATAACGGAGATACTGTTGGAAATGGCAAAAAAACCGGCATGATTCAATAATCAATTTTTTACCGACATAATGCACGATTATAAAATACTCAGACAGGAGGGGGGGAAGTGGCGGATGTGCAACCAAAGCCCCGAAGCAGAAAGAAGAAACACGGCGCCGCATATAAGTATCTTTCATTTATAATAATTTGCGCCACTTTGATTTTCGGGATAAGTATTTTTTTTCGTGTTTCAAAGATTGAAGTTGAAGGTACAAGTATATACACCACCGATGAGGTTATTGAAGCCTCGGGAATATCAAAAGGTGATAATTTATTTTTTGTAGACAGATTTACGGCTATAAGCAAGATTTTTTCCAAACTGCCGTATGTTGAGGAAGTCGGAATAATACGATCTCTTCCGAACAAATTAGTTATTAAGATATCGGAAGGAGCGGCCTTGGCATATATAGACGTAAACGGAAAGCTGTGGACAATAGATCGCGGATGCAAATTTTTGGGCAACATTAGTGAGTCTGAAGCTTCTGAATTGATTAGAATAGATGGGATAGCTCCGGAAGCTCCCGCTGCAGGTGAAATTATAAAAACAGATATTTCCGAAATCTCAAAAATCGAGTTTCTCTCTGTTGTTTTAAGAGAAATGGCGGCTAAGGAAATGTGCCGGGATGTTACTGAAATAGATATGTCCAATATATCAAGTCCGGAGTTTGAGTATCTCGGACGATTTACGGTGCGCATAGGTAAAAACGAAAACATCGATTATAAATTCGATATGTTGCTTGGCTCGGTAAGAAGATTGGCTTCCGGAGACACAGGCATTATTGATCTTTCAGCTGATAAAAAAGTACATTTCAGCCCAAACTGAACACAGGGGTTACCGGGAAGTGCTTTTTTATGTAAAAAGCGATAATATCCGCTATTGACCTGAAGAAAAAAAAGATATAAAATACATAAAATAATACTCTGATACATTGACTGTCATGGCGCCAACAGATTTGTTAAAAAAATGCGCTCGGCATTCGAAGAATTAATTGGAGGGCTGCAAATATGGCTAACGAATTTGAAACCGGTCCCGAAAATGTTGTTATAATAAAAGTAGTGGGCATTGGCGGCGCAGGGAACAACGTCGTTAACAGAATGGTCCGCTCGGGAACGAAAGGCGTTGATTTTATTGCCGTAAATACCGATAAGCAAGCGCTTGCCGTTTCAAATTCGACCCAAAAAGTTCAAATAGGCGAAAAATTAACTCACGGTCAAGGCGCGGGGTCCGACCCGGAAATAGGAAGGAAAAGCGCCGAGGAAAGCAGAAACAACATAGCAAAGACATTTGAGGACGCCGATATGGTTTTCTTAACAGCCGGTATGGGCGGAGGCACCGGAACGGGAGCCGCGCCTATTATCGCAGACATAGCCAGAGAATCTGAAATATTGACAGTAGGCGTTGTTACAAAGCCTTTCGCATTTGAAGGTAAAAAACGTATGCAGCAAGCTGAAAGAGGTATTTCTGAATTACTCGGCAGAGTTGACTCTTTGCTGATTATCCCGAACGACAGACTGAAATACGCAACAGATCAAAAAGTTACATTTGCCAACGCTTTTGAAATAGCGGATGATGTGCTTCGCCAGGCTGTAACCAGTATTTCCGATTTGATAAAAAATACCGGATTTATTAATTTAGACTTTGCGGACGTCACAACAATTATGAAAGGCGCCGGTTTTGCACACATGGGAGTCGGGCATTCGGCAGGGAAGGAAAAGGCTGAAGAGGCGGCAAAAGCAGCTATTGCGAGTCCGCTTATGGAAACGTCCATTGACGGTGCAAAAGGTGTTTTGATAAACATTACCGGGTCCATGGATATGGGGCTTGAAGATGTTGAGACTGCAGCTACTTTAGTCCAAGCTGCAGCGCATCCGGACGCAAATATTATTTTCGGCGCAACTTTTGATGAGAATATGGAAGACGAAATTCGAGTAACGGTTATAGCAACAGGTTTTGATGAGAAAAAGCTATCGTCACCCGAAGAAACAAAAAAATTGATAGATCGCATCAGCAAACCGTCCTCGGTCACATTTCCGACCTTTCCGCAGTCAACTGATAAAGCTGACTCCGAAACAATACAGGACGATATAAAACCCGAACCGAAAAAAGCAGCGTCGGAACCGGAGGAAGACCCTTTTGAAAGTATTTTCAAAATATTCAATACAAAATAAAAAACTGAAGGAAAACATCACCGGGTCATGAGGACGCGGTGATGCTTTTTTATGATTCTCTTGAAAAATAAATTGATATATACTTCCTTAAGAGCTGCGTATACTAAATTTCATGCTTGAACCGTCTCCGATAATGCGTTTTTTAGGCGCGTCCCGTAAAATTGTATATATGTTATAAGAATTTGACAAATTCCGTGGGAAAATGATATTATAATTAGTATAAAGTTCCGAGCCTGAAGGGGTATGCCTGTTAAACAGCAGAGGGGATTACTTATGAACGACTATTACAGCAGGCTAAGACGAACGCTTGCAGCAGTCGATATGAAACCTGTTGATAAAATCCCGTATTCGTACAGCGGCCCCGCATATGTAGCAAAACGACAGAAACTTCCGATGAAGGATTATATAAGTGATTTTCCGCGAGCCGCCGGCGCCGTTGTTGATTTTCTTAAAGCGCATCCCGGTATAGACTCGCTTCACACTCCGATAACGGCTCCGTATTTGATTTCAACAACATGGCTCTCAAAAGTATGTCTTCCGGGTATTGAACTGCCGGATGACGAACTATGGCAAGTAGACGAACGAGAAGTGCTTTTGTTTGACGATTACAATAAAATCCTTGAAACGGGTTACGGACCGTGGGTTGACGAAGTGCTGAAAAACAGACTCGGTGATCCGCTCGGTAAAGCAAAGGGTTTTTTTGAATATCAGCCGGAGGCTGTCAGGAGAGTAGCCGAAGCCGGCGTACCTGTTTTCAGCGGAGTGAGTTATTCCTCTCCTTTAGAAAGATTCTGCGGCGGACGAACACTTATGAAATTTTTTCTTGATCTGCATGAAGAACCCGATCTGATAAAAAGAGTATTTGACGCAGTTCAGGAATATCTGCTCGGAGAATTCATCAGCGCCGTTAAAAGACAAAAACCGATAGCAACTTGGATAGGCGGCTGGCGCGTCGCTCCCGAACTGATGTCTCATGAAATGTGGACGAAATATGCCTGGGCATATTTAAAGCCCGCAATCATTGCCGCAACTGAACTCGGGGTTGTACCGGTTTTGCATTTTGATTCATCATGGGACAGGGAAATCGAAACTTTAAGAGAATTACCGCCTCGCAAGTGTATACTGATGCTGGACGGAAAAACTGATATGCGCAGAGCGCGGGCTATACTTGACGACAGAATGTGCCTTCTCGGCGATGTCCCCGCCGGACTGCTCGCTTTCGGCACGGCTTCCGAAGTATATAACTATGTAACAAAACTGATTGAAGACGTCGGTCCGAAAACCGGATTGATTGTGAGTTCCGGTTGCGACAATCCGATTAACGCCAAAGACGATAATGTTGACGCAATGATACAGGCAACAGCAGATTATGCGGTCTGATATGCCGGCTTGAGCCGGTCTTAATTTTGCAGATCAGGAGGATTTATGATAGAAAGTGATTTTTCCGTACTGTTTAAACCGCTGAAAATAAAGAACACAGAATTGAAAAACAGATATTCGGTTTCCTCGATGGAAAGCAATCTGGCGGACGAAAACGGCTATGTTACGGATGCGCTGACGGAGTACTGGGTGACGAGAGCCAAGGGCGGATTCGGACTTTTAATGCTGGAAAACAGCAGCGTAGATCCGGGCGGTAACGTTTGTACACATTCGCCCGGTTTTTACGACGACAAATTTATTCCGCGACTTCAAAAGATGACCGGCGCCGTTCATGCGGCAGGGGCAAAAATGGGCGCTCAGATAGGACATTCCGGAAGGCAAACAATGCCTGAAATAGTCGGAGGGTCTTTGGTCGCTCCTTCTCCGGTTCCATGTCCGACGAACGGATATATACCGCGTGAACTGACGACAAAAGAAGTATATGAAATGATCGAGAGATACGGCGACGCTGCGCTTGTCGCTAAAAAATCAAACTTTGACATTGTGGAAATACACGGTGCACACGGATATCTTCTCGCGGGTTTCATGTCTGCCGCAACAAACAGAAGGATCGATGAATTCGGCGGCAGTTTCAGCAACAGGATGCGCTTCTGCAGGCTTATCATCGAAAACGTGCGAAAAAAATTAGGTGAGGACTACCCGCTGTCTTTCAGGATAAGCGGGGATGAGCTTGTGCCGGGCGGAAGAGAAATCATGGAGACGGTGGTTATATGCAGGTTGCTCGAAGAGTGGGGCATAGACATTATTAATGTTACGGCTGCACTTAATCCGAGCTGTGAATTTATTGCCGCGCCTCCCGCAGTACCGGCGGGATATCTTGTGCAGTATGCGGAAAAAGTTAAAAGGGAAGTATCTGTGCCGGTAATATGCGCCGGCAAACTGCATGAGCCGAATATGGCAAAGTATGTGTTGGAGAGCGGTAAGGCGGATATAATAGCTATAGGACGCGGTTCCTTAGCGGATCCGGAATTGCCCAAAAAAATCGCTGAAGGCCGAATTGATGAAACAGCTCCTTGCATAGGTTGCTACCAAGGCTGTTACAAAGCATATCCAAAACCCGGGTCGGAAGACCATATACTGTATACAACTACTTGTCTTGTTAATCCGTTCTGCGGCAATGAAACTGAAATGAAGATCAGGCCGTCGGTAAAGCCGAAAAAAGTGACGGTAGCGGGAGGAGGTCCGGCGGGTCTGGAAGCGGCATGGGTGGCTGCGGCTTGCGGGCCTAAGGTAAATCTGTTTGAAAAAAAAAAAACCCCCGCGGCAATTTCATATTTCGCCCTTCCCCCCTTTAAAAAAAAAATAAAAAAAATAAA
>WRJA01000005.1 GCA_009782435.1 Oscillospiraceae bacterium | reverse complement strand
CGGTTAATTCTTCTTCAGGCAAGGCTTCAGGGTCTTGTTTTTTTCGGCGAGCATAGAGCAGGAGAACCGAAACAGCTGAAATGACAGTGAAAAATCCGAACGCCGTCACCCACATAAAGGGGTATTTGGGTATTTTCAGAATGCTGCTGCCGGTCCCGAGCCGCATGGCGATCAGTCCTTCTTTAACTGCTCCTATCGTCGCCACAGCGCAAAGAGCAATGACGATAAGCTTATTTATAAATTCAACGACAGGTCCGACTTTGAATATGTTCACCTGTATCATTTCCTCTTTAAGCGCGCATCTGCCTACCGCGAACCATACAACGCACACCATTCCGCAGGAGACTATCTCCAATTGGCCCGGCACATAACGGCTGAACATCCGAAGAAAAACGTCCGCAATTATCGTGAGCATCATAATGACCATGGCCGCGCAGGACAGCACATTAACAGCCTCTATAAGTCTTTTTGTGACTTTCATGAGCCTTTCCGTAACGATCACTCCGTTTTCCCGGCCGGCAGACAGCCGCCGGCCTTTGGTTTGCGATTTATTTGAACAAGGGACGGCGTAATTACCGGCCCTTGTTCACTGCTGACGATCCCGGTCTGTTATTTGGCGGAATCGTAGATGCGATTGACTGCGTCATAGACTTCCCGGGCCGGATAGCCGAGCGCTGTGGTATCGTCTATCCACTGCTGCAGTACAGGGGCCTGTGCTTCGACCCAAGGTTTAAGATCATTGCCCTCAAGGAATGTAAATACCACTCCGCTGTCCTCAAATTCCTTTATTGCCTTTTTTGTATCCGCGTCGTAAATCGTCATGGTCACCTGCTCGACTCCGAAAGCGATAGAGTTCTTAAGAAGCGCTTGCTGCTCCGGGCTGAGTTTTGACCATGTGTCAAGATTCATGACTGTCGGGTTCGGACAGGCAGACATTCCGTTTACGATCGAAGTATTGCTTTTATTTTCCGAACCGAAAACCAAAATATTGTTTACCAACGACATCATCTGGAAGGTATGGAAAGTCGTTACGCCGTCATACATGCCGTCGATCACGCCTCTTTCCATGGAAAGATAATAGTCGCCCGCAGAGATAGTTACAGCCGCGGCGCCCAAGCTTGCAAAATAGTCGGAGGCGATACCTATCGTGTTGAGCTTCAGTCCCCTTATGTCGTTCATTGTCCTTACCGACGTCTTATTTGTAGCGACTACGCACGGGCTGCATGTTTGAGCGTCCAATAAAACCAAATTGAATTTAGCAAGTTCTTCACTCAGCTGCGGGATTTTATCATATGCTTCCAGAATGCTGTTGCGCTGAACGAAAATATCTCCGGGAACATACGGATAAGTCATGCTGAACACCCGGTTGAGAGGCAGATTTGAATCTATGTTCGCCGGCGCGATCCAGCCTATATCAGCCACGCCCGTCGACACGCCCTGAAAAGTATCGTCAAAAGCAAGAAGCGTACCGTCGGCATATATTTTCAGTTCAAGCGCGCCGCCCGAGCCTTCTTTTATCATTTCCGCCGCTTTGATATACCCTTCGCCTATGTCTATTATTTCGGGAAAAGGCATTGAGAGCTTAAGAGTCAGGGGGTTCTCCGGCGTCGGGTGATCGCTTGCCGGTCCGGCGTTATTGCCGGATCGAGCGCAGCCGCCGAAAATAAGCGCCGCCATTGCCGCAACCGAAACCAAACTGATCATCGCTTTAATATTCTTTTTCATTGTCATCCCTCCGTGAATTCTTTTTCTTACTCTTTTCCTCTTGATATCGAAAGCCCGTTGTCTACGAGATATTCAACGCCCGTGATCGCGCGGCCCTTGTCCGACGAAAGGTAAAGGCCCATTTCAGCTATATCCTCGGGCTGAGCGAATTTTTTGAGCGGCACGGAATCGGCCACGGCCTTTTTTATGGTGTCGTTGAAGCCCGGTATGAATTGGTTCATCATCGGAGTATCGGTCGCTCCGGGCATGATGCAATTCACACGCACCTCCGGCGCGAATTCATTGGCAAGAGCCCTTGTCATGGTTACGATAGCGCCTTTTGACGCCGAATAGAGGGCGGTGCCGCCGCGCGGACGCAAAGCCGCGCCTGAGCCTATTGTTAAAATAACGCCGTTGCCTGTCTTCTTAAGCTCCGGATAGGCATATTTGCAGCACAGCCACGTTCCCAAAACATTGACGCTGAATATTTTCTGACCCTGAGAAAGCGGGATCTCGCCTATCTTCTGCGCCGCCTCCGGGAAGCCCGCGATACAAAACAGAATATCGATTCTGCCGTAAGTGTCAACCGCCGCCTTGACCATGGCCTTAACGTCTTCCTCAGACGAAATATCCGCTTTTACGGCAATGGCGGTCCCTTTGTTATCCTTAACAGTTTTGACAGTCTCTTCGGCGCCGGCTAAATTCAGATCGGCAGCGACAACGGATGCGCCTTCCTTCGCGAACAACAGGGTACTTGCACGCCCCATGCCTGAGGCGGCCCCCGTGATCACCGCGACTTTTCCCTTTAATAACACGGATGATTCCTCCTTGTATATTGATTATTTACTTTTGTTCCGAAAAATCACCGAGAAGCCCCGGTTCAAATCCCGTCAGGTATTTTTCTTTTATCCCCTGAAGCTTTTGAATATGCGGAGCAACCTTGTGAGCTTCCCATACTTCCCTGTCGGCCCACTGTTCCATAATGAACACGTCCGTTTCGTTGTCCGCGGGATAGTAGTAAGAGTATCCGAGGTTCCCTTTTTCCTTTAATGTCTCCGCCAAGATACCGTCGTTATAAATGATTTTCATGAATTCATCCCGCAGCCCGGGTTTTATCTTATAGACACAAGTAACGAGCAACATAGTCTCACCTCCTTTTATCTCTCAATCAAATCATGATGTATTTTCCCGCGCTTCGTACGGTATTTTCAACTGATTTGCGCGCTTGATCCGCCGCAGTATCACGATCTGCGCCGATATCGGTTATTATACATTTGAGCAAAACAAATCGCAAGCGGTTATTTTATCTTGAAGCGCAGCGACTAAAAGAATATAATACATCGAAGAGAAAACTCAGGTTTCTGAAATACAGATATTGAACACACGGGAGAAAGTCTTTATGAATATGGTCATCTTACTCTATCTGGCGACCTTTGCCGCCTCGCTTATCGTTACTCTCTGTTTTTTGAGCAACGCCGTGATCGTACAAATCAAATCAGCTTTTATTATTATCTCGATACTCGGTCTGATAGTGGCGGCCTTCTACATAGGCGTCAGTTTCGGCTGGTACCACGCCATAGGACTGATAGCCGTCTATGTGCTTGTGTCGCGCGTGATTGCCGGGTATTGGGAGAAAAACCGAAAAAAATAACAAAAAGCTCTCAGCATGTCAATTTGATGCTTTTCTCATTCATACTTTGTCCTGGCCCCGCCTATCAGCTTGGGTCTGGAGTACGCGGCCGTAACATGAGCGCATCCGATCTCCCTGACCGACAAAGCAAGAGGCACCGCCACGTTTCTTATATGCATCCCTATCAGCGTTCCCCCGATATCGATACCGCCGGCGGCTCTTATGCTCTCAACAAGAACAGGCCTTGACATGCCGTCATATGCCGCCGCCGCGAAAGCCCCGCCGGCATCGGGATAAGGGCGGGCGCTGACGATCTCACAGCCGTGTTTGACCGCCGCTTCAAGCTCGATGACAAGAGCTCGATTCAAGTGTTCGCAGCACTGAGCGGCCAAAAAAAGGCCATGTTTGCCGAAAACCGGCATTATACCGCGAAAAACCGCAGAAGCCGCCTCCGCATCCGGACCGCGCCCCATGCCCCTGCCGCATATCTCTCCCGAGGAACAACCCACCACAACTACGTCTCCCGGCGCAAGATAAGGGCTTATTATGAGTTCTTCGGCGACTTTTCTCGCGGATAATTCAATTTCATCATATAAAACGGCCATAAAAACAACTCCTTTTTCCGGCAGCATGGCTAAACGCATAAGGCGGCGTGAATTTGACAATAACGGGTACGGATAGTATTATACCCTTGTTTTCGGCAGTATGTGAGGTAATATTCCATGAAACTAAACATAATACGATTAATTGCAATAAGTCTTTTGGCGGCGGCGCTTTTTTCGGGCTGCGCAAAAGAAGCAGAGGAAGAGCCCCCCGATCCGGTCGCTCCGTCTACAGCGTCCCCGCCGCAGACGCGGCCTCCCGCGCCTACTCCGACTCCCACTCCCGAGCCCACTCCCCTGCCGTTTGTCAATAAACTTAACGGAGAAAGATACGAGGAGGATCCGGGCAACACAAGACCCTACGCGATCATGATAAACAATATCATTTACGCCATCCCGCATTGCGGCGTTTCAAAAGCCGATATCATTTATGAGATACTTGCCGAAGGCGGCGTAACACGGATGATCTGCATTTATTCGGATATGAGCGAAGCCAAATCGATCGGCAGCATACGCAGTATAAGGCCTTATTTCATCGAAGTCGCTCTTGCTTTCGACGCTATTACTGTACACGCCGGAGGGAGTCCGCAGGCCTACACAGACATAAAAAACTTAGGCGTCGACAACATCTGCGGCGTTAACGGCCCGGGCGCCGGTTTTCTTTACAGCGATCCGAACCGAAGGTATAACGGGACCGAACACAGTTGGTTTACCACTCCGAAAAGGATTTCGGAGCAAATCGAAAAACTCAAATACCGTGAAGAACATACAGAGGATGATTTTGACTACGGTCTGCGGTTTTTCGAAAGCGAAGTCCCCGCTTTAAGCGGGCTTTCGGCAGTTTCCGTCAACGTCGATTTCGGCGGCGAGAAGATGACGTATTTGAAATATGACGCGGATAAAGAAATATACACCGCAATACAGCACAACGTGGATTACATCGACGGCGACACGGGCAAAAAAGTGGAATTTGACAATATACTTATTATTTATACCCCCACAAGGGTCATCGACAACTACGGCCGGCGCAACATTGACTTGATCGGCAGCGGACCCGGGCACTACGCGCGCGAAGGCAAATATATCGATATTAATTGGAGGCACGACAGTACGGGCGCGCAGTTTTTCTATGCGCTCGAAAACGGAGATGAGCTTGAACTCAAACCCGGAAAAACTTATATTGCTGTAGTGCCGACCGGAAGTGACATTATTTTCGGCTGATTCAATCGATACCGAAAAAGCGTCTGCCGTTTCCGGTTGTTAAGGCCGCCGTTTTTTCAACGCTCATATTTTTCAAGTCAGCTACGGCTTGAGCGACAAGCGGAAGATACCGGCTGTCATTTCGTTTTCCCCTGTGCGGCTCGGGAGTCAGATAAGGCGCGTCCGTCTCTATCATTATTCGCTCGATCGGCGTCTTTTTTATTGTTTCCGCCGCCTTTTTTGAGTTTTTATATGTCACGGCTCCCGTAAAACTCAAATACCAACCCATATCAACGATCTCCGCCGCCATCTCCGGCGACCCGGAATAGCAGTGGAACACTCCCGGCACGTCCGGAAACCGCCTTATTATCTCCATACAATCCCCATGGGCCTCGCGGTCGTGAACGATCACCGGAAGCTTCAATTCACGGGCCAGTTCCATCTGGCTTACAAAAGCCGATCTTTGCAAATCTCGCGGCGAGTGATCATAGTGATAGTCAAGGCCGATCTCTCCGATCGCTTTTACTTTTTCTTCTTTTGCCGACAGCCTCATAAAATCAAGATCGTCGCCGCCGAAATCATCGGCGTAATGAGGGTGTATTCCGACCGCGGCATATACAAATTCGAAACGCTTCGCCGATTTTACCGCCGCAGTCAAAGAAAGCTTATCGCTGCCGGGATTCAGTATCAATGATATACCGTGCTCCGGCATGCTGCTCAAGAGTTCTTCAGCGTCGTCTTTGAACGCTTCGTCGTCATAATGAGCGTGAGTGTCAAAATACATACAGGTTATCCGCCTTTCACAATGATTATACCGCGCTCGTCGTCAATCGTCAAATCCGGCACATCAACGATAACACTCCGGTTGCCGGCGCATTTAATTGTTTATTATGCTAATTGACTAAAGTGAATAAGCGATGTATCATATGCGCATGAGCATACGGAGGAACGACCCGAAATGAACGGATTCAAGAGTTTGGCCAAAGAAGACCTGATAAAGCAATCGCTCAAGGAGCTTTACACAAGCTTCGGATACGGACAGTATCGCATGGGCAAATTCGAGCCCTACGACATGTACCGTGAGAACATCAATTTTCTGAAAAGCGACACGGTGATAACCTTCACCGACAAAACAGGAAAACTCATGGCGTTAAAGCCTGACGTTACCATGAGCATAGTTAAAAGCATCCGCCCCGATGACGTATCGAAGAAGCTGTTTTATATCGAAAACGTATTTCGCATGACGTCAGGCTCCGGGGAATATCGCGAAATCAGTCAAATCGGCTTGGAATCCGTCGGCGAGTGCGACTGTTTTCGTCAGGCGGAAGTTATAGCCCTCGCGGCGAAGACTTTGGAAACAATAGATTCCGAATGGCTCATCTGCCTGAGTCATATGGGCTTTATTTCAGCGGTTTTTGACATTTGCGGCTTCGATCGCGATACGGCTGCCAAGGCTGCCGAAGCTCTGAGCAGCAGAAACAAAGCGCAGCTTTTATCACTTGCCGGCAAAAACACTGTTACGGACAAAACCCTGAAATTACTCGAAACCCTTGTCAGCTTATCCTCTCCCGTCGGCGAAGCCGTCGAAACGCTTCGTTCACTTTCCGCCGGGGAAAAAATGAACGCCGCAGTAAACGAGATCGAAGCTCTTTTCGGCGCATTGTCCCGGGCTGCCGACCCTGACCGGATAAAGCTTGATTTTACCTTGGTGAACGACTTGGACTATTACACCGGCGTCGTTTTTCGCGGCTTTATAAAAAATCTGCCGCGGGCGGTGCTCTCAGGCGGCAGGTATGACAATCTTATGAGAAAATTCAATAAACCGCAGTCAGCCGTAGGCTTCGCTTTGTACCTCGGCGAAATTCCGAGGTTGTTCTCGGAAGATGAAAGCTGTGACGCCGATATCCTTCTTATATACGATGACGCGTCCGCTCCGTTGGTCATGAGCGTCGCCGACGACTTGGTAAAAACCGGAAAATCCGTCCGAACGGAAAAAAACCGTCCGAACGGCATTTCCGCAAGACAGACATACAGACTCTTGCCTGACGGCACAACGGAGGTGGAACCGCTTGATCAGCATAGCGCTTCCTAAAGGCCGGCTCGGCAACACTGTTTACGAGCGTTTCGCGCAAGCGGGATTTGACTGTCCGGAAATCACGGGAGCCGGCCGCAAACTTGTATTTGAAAATGCCGATCCTGGCGTCAGATACATGCTTGTAAAGCCCGCCGACGTCGCCGTATATGTCGAACACGGCGCCGCCGATATCGGTGTGGTCGGCAAGGACGTGCTTGAAGAAACCGCGCCTGACGTATATGAGCTTTTGGATTTGGGCGAGGGCAAATGCGTTTTGGCCGTGGCGGGTAAAAAAAATATGCGCGACGATCCCGCTCTCCCTTTGCGGGTGGCGACAAAATATCCCTCCATCACATCAGCATATTTTTCAGGTCAAAACCGTGAGATCGAAATAATAAAACTCAACGGCAGCATTGAGCTGGCTCCCATATTGGGGCTTTCCGACGTAATTGCAGACATCGTTGAAACCGGCGCGACACTGAGAGAAAACGATCTGTGCGTTTTTGCGACGATCTTGGAATCGAGCGCTCGGCTGATTGCGAATAAAAGCAGTTATCAATTCAAAAAGGATCGTATCGACCTTATAATGAAAGGATTGGAGGCGACCGGAGCGTGATTAAAATATTGGACTATGCCTCGGCAAAACCGGAAGAAATACTCGCGCGCGCGCCGGCGGGAGCTTTGCCCCTGATCGAAGCCGTCGTCGCCGAAATAATTTCCGCGGTCCGAAAAGGCGGGGACGCCGCCGTTTTCGAATACACGCGGAAATTTGACGGAGCGGCAGTCTCGTCACTGACCGTAAGCGAAGCGGAAATAGCCGAAGCTCTCGATAAGACAGACTCCGATCTTACAAGATTGCTTTTGGAATCCGCCGAGAATATAAGACGCTTTCACGAAAAAGGTAAGCCGGAAGCTTTTGAGACCGGCGACGCCGACGGGGTTATTTTGGGCAGACGAGTTCTTTCTTTGGAGACTGTCGGCGTATACGTTCCGGGCGGCACCGCGGCATATCCCTCAAGCGTTCTCATGACAGTTATACCGGCTAAAGTCGCAGGCGTCTCCCGCATCATGATCGCAACTCCCCCGGGGAAAGACGGCAAGATCGCTCCGGCCATCCTCGCGGCGGCAAATATCGCCGGCGTGAGCGATATATTCAAAATGGGCGGCGCGCAGGCTGTAGCGGCAATGGCTTACGGAACGCAAACCGTTCCGAAAGCGGACAAGATCGTGGGGCCGGGCAACGCTTATGTGGCAGCGGCAAAGCGCATGGTATTCGGCGTTACGGATATTGACATGATAGCCGGGCCCAGCGAAATCCTGATAATTGCGGATAACACGGCCGATCCGAGGTTTGTTGCGGCTGACATGCTGAGTCAGGCCGAGCACGACGTCTTATCCTCCGCTGTTTTGATATGCGAAAGCTTTAAATTCGCAACGGCGGTAAAAAACGAAATAAAAGAGCGCACAGCGCGGCTTCCGCGCGCCGAGATCGCCGAGAAGTCCATCAATAACAACGGAAAGATAATCATTGTACCGAGTATTAAAGACGCCATTGAAGCCGCAAACAAAATTGCGCCCGAACACCTTGAGTTATGTACTGCGGACCCTTTCGATCTGCTGCCTTCGGTCAAAAACGCGGGATGCGTTTTTTTGGGCGGCTGCACCCCCGAAGCTTTGGGCGATTATTGGGCGGGCCCGAGCCATGTCCTTCCGACAATGGGAACGGCCCGGTTTTCAAGTCCTTTGTCAGTTGACGATTTTATTAAAAAAAGCAATTACATTTATTACTCCGAAGATGCGCTGCGCCGCGTCAAAGACGACGTTTCCGCTTTCGCGGCCGCGGAAGGTCTGCACGGTCATGCCGAAAGCCTTGCCGTCAGATTCGAGGAAGGCGGCGACCGATGAGTCGGTTTTTTGATTTCGCTCCCGGCTCTCTTATTCCCTATACCCCCGGCGAACAGCCCCGAACACCCGGCAAGCTGATCAAGCTCAATACGAACGAAAGCCCTTATCCTCCGAGTCCGGAAGTAGTCGCCGCCATCGACAGAGAACAGATCAACGATTTGCGACTGTACCCCGATCCGAACTGTGACAAGCTTATTTCCGCTGTTGCCGAACATTTTGATTTGCCTTCCGACACGGTGTTCCCCTGCAACGGCAGCGACGAGGCTTTAGCTCTTTGTTTTCACGGTTTTTGCCGCAGCGGCGCCGTGTTCCCGGACGTCACATACGGCTTCTATCGCGTTTTGGCCGACATGTTCAGAGTAAAAAGTGAGATCGTACCCTTGCGCGGCGATCTTACGACGGCCCCGGATGACTATATCGGCAAAAAGGGGACCGTGTTTCTGGCAAACCCGAACGCCCCCACGGGCATATACCTAAACATACTGCAAATCGAAGCTGTTCTCCGGCAAGACCCCGACCGCTTGTTGGTGCTGGACGAAGCCTATATCGATTTCGGCGCTCAAAGCTCGTATACGCTTTTAAAGGATTTTGACAACCTGCTCATAGTTCAAACTTTTTCCAAATCCCGTCAGCTGGCGGGAGGCCGCGTCGGTTTCGCGCTCGGAAACCGTGAGCTTATTTCCGACCTTAACACGATGCGTTTTTGCTTTAACCCCTATAATATCAACAGGTTATCCCTTGCGGCAGGCGCCGCCGCAATGCGGGATACCGCCTATTTCGATCAATGCCGCGAAAAGATCATGGCTGCTCGCGAGCGCACAGTCGAGCGTCTTCGCGGTTTGGGCATGCTCGTTACCGACAGTCTTGCTAATTTTGTTTTTATCCGGCCTCCCGGGATTTCCGGCTTTGAATACTGCGCGGCGCTGAGACAGCGCGGGATCCTCGTGAGGTATTTTGACGCGCCGCGCTTGCGTGACTTCGTCAGGGTAACGATAGGAACAGATGAGCAAATGAATGAGTTTTTCGCGGCCACAAATGATATTTTGAAAGAGAGGGGTCAATATGCCTGACTCAGCTGCGCGTAAAGCGTCCGTTAAACGGGAAACAAAAGAGACCCGTATCGACCTTGAGCTTGACCTCGACGGGACCGGAAAATACAGCATTTCGACAGGCTGCGGTTTTTTTGACCACATGCTCGAGCTTTTTACTCTCCACGGCAAATTCGATTTAAATCTGATGTGCGAGGGCGATAAACACACGGGTTTTCATCATATCGTCGAAGACTGCGGCATCTGTCTCGGCCGGGCTTTTGACGAAGCGCTCTCGGACAGACGCGGTATCGCAAGATACGGCAGCGTCATACTGCCCATGGACGAGGCGCTTATTCTGGCGGCGGCGGATATATGCGGCAGGTCTTTTGTCGGTTTTGACATTTCTCTTCCGGGAGAACGAGCGGGCGACTTCGACTCGGAACTGCTTTTGGAATTTCTGCTTTCTTTTTCACGCTCTTCCGGTATCACCCTGCATATGCGAAAGCTTTCGGGCGAAAACACTCACCATATAATTGAGTGCGCATTCAAGGCGCTCGCAAGGACCCTGCGCGCGGCAGTCGCCGAGGATACCGGATTCAAAGGGGATATCCCTTCGACCAAAGGAACGATCTGATAAGTCGGCGGGAAGGGACCGGACGCGCCGGAAAAGGCAGCCGTTCCGTGAAAGGACAAAACTAAGTGACTGTTATAATCGACTACGGCGTCGGAAATCTGTTCAGTCTCTCATCTTCACTGCGCCATATCGGCACAGACTGCACGGTTTCCGGAGACCCGGAAACCGTAAGAAACGCCGAGAGGATCATTCTTCCCGGAGTCGGCGCTTTCGGCGACGCCATGGCAAAGCTGTCCGCTTCGGGACTGATACCCGCGCTCGATCACGCAGTCAGATCCGAAATACCCCTGCTCGGCATATGTCTCGGTATGCAGCTTCTTTTTGAAGAGAGCTCGGAATACGGAGTACACCTCGGTCTCGGCTTCATTCCCGGAAAGATCCGGCCCTTGTCAGATGACTTTCCTCGGCAGACTTCCGCTCTCAAGACCCCGCACATGGGCTGGAACAGTTTGGATGTCAGAATACCGGAACACCCTCTGATGAAATTCACAAAAAACGCCGACTGCGTTTATTTTGTACACTCGTTTTACGCTGTAAGCTGCGAAGAATATATCGTTTCCGACACGGAATACGGAGTTAAAATACCCGCCGTCGTCGCTCTCGGTAATGTTTTCGGCTGTCAATTCCACCCTGAAAAAAGCGGAAAAACAGGGCTCGACATCCTCCGGGCTTTCACGGAAATAAATTAGGGAGGTTAATATGCGGATATTTCCCGCCGTCGACCTGAAAGGCGGCAAAGTCGTCCGTTTGCTGCGCGGCGATTACGACAGTGTAACCTGCTATGATACCGGACCTGTTGAAACAGCTCTCGGGTTTAAGCGTGACGGCGCTTCCTGTCTTCATCTGGTCGACCTTGACGGCGCGAAAGACGGAAACATAGTGAATTTCGGCGTTATTTCCGCCGTTATCAAAGCCTCCGGCTTGTTCACGCAGGTGGGCGGCGGCATTCGCGATGAAGCAGGGATAGAAAAATATCTGACGGCAGGAGCGGACCGTGTGATATTGGGGACGGCGGCTGTTGAAAACTTTGATTTTTTAACCGATATGATAAAGAAATACGGTCTGAAAATAGCCGTCGGAGTTGATGTTAAAGACGGCTGTGTCGCCGTCGACGGCTGGCTCAACGTCACCCGACTGGGCGGCGCTGATTTTTGCCGCAGACTGCGCGATATCGGTGTAAAATCAGTGATTTATACAGACATTTCAAAAGACGGCGCCTGTTCCGGAACAAATCTCGAAATATATGAAACTCTCAAAGAGATCGAGGGATTGGATATAATCGCTTCCGGGGGAGTATCCTTTTTGCATGAGATCACGGCTCTGCGCAAGCTCGGCGTAAGCGGGGTAATTATCGGCAAAGCGCTGTACAGCGGAATGCTGTCGCTGAGAGCGGTAACGGAGGCGGCGTCATGCTGACCAAACGTATAATCCCCTGCTTGGACGTTCGGGGCGGGCGGGTGGTCAAAGGAGTTAACTTCAAGGATATAAAAGACGTTGAGGACCCCGTGGAACTTGCCGAATTCTATAATAAAAAAGGTGCGGATGAGCTTGTATTCTATGATATAACGGCAAGCTTTGAAGACCGGCCGCTGTTTATCGACATACTTAAAGCGGCTGCCTCTGAAATATTCATCCCCCTGACCGTCGGCGGCGGCATCAGCACGATCGATGATTTTGACAGAGTACTCAAAGCCGGAGCGGATAAAGTGAGCGTCAATTCGGGAGCGCTCAAGAATCCGTCGCTTATTTCCGAAGCCGCCAAAAAATACGGCAATCAGTGCGTTGTTTTGTCCATGGACGTTAAGCGCGTCGGCGGGAAATACCGCGTTTTCGCTAAAGGCGGGCGCGAAGATACCGGAAGAGACGCTTTGGAATGGGCTTTGTTCGGCGAGCGAAACGGCGCCGGGGAGATAGTGCTCAACAGCATAGACGCCGACGGCACAAAACTGGGCTTCGACCTGCCCATGCTGTCCGATATGGCGCGCACGGTAACTGTACCGATAATCGCGTCCGGCGGTGCCGGAAAAGCCGAGGATTTTAAAGAACTCTTCGAAATACCCGGAATAGATGCGGGTCTTGCCGCGGGGATCTTTCACTTTCGCGAAACGGATATCGGCGAATTAAAACGATATTTGAGCAGTCACGGAATCCCGATACGGCCGGTGAATAATTGATCGCGTAAAAGAGAGGTATTTGAAATGATCGATATCAACGAAATCAAATTTGACGAAGCCGGGCTCGTTCCGGCGGTAATAAAAGACTTTTATTCCGGACGGGTCCTGACCGTTGCGTATATGAACCGCGAGAGTTTGGAAATAACGATAAACGAAAAACGCAGCTGTTTTTGGTCGCGCAGCCGAAAAGAACTTTGGCGCAAGGGCGAAACAAGCGGGAATACGCAGCGCGTTGTATCGATAACCGCCGATTGCGACAACGACGCATTATTGGTTGAAGTAATAAAAGAAGGTCCCGCCTGCCATCTCGGGACCGAAAGCTGCTTTACAAATCCCGTATTTCACGATGACAGCGTAAAGGGTCTTTCGCTCGACGCGCTTTATGAGCTGATTCTCGAACGCAAAGAAAAAAAGCCCGAGGGCAGCTATACAGCTTACCTTTTTAACAAAGGAATCGAAAAGATACTGAAAAAAACCGGAGAAGAATGCTCCGAAGTCATAATAGCAGCGATGAAGGGCAATAAGGATGAGATCGTTTATGAAACAGCCGATCTCTGCTATCACGTTTTGGTGATGATGGCGCAAAGCGGCATCACCGTCGGCGACATAAAAAAAGAGCTCTCATCAAGGCATTCCACTCCCGGCGCGAGAAAAGAATAAGGGCGGGGAGTCACCCCCCGCCCTGTCTGCCCGGATACAGCCGGGCTTCGAAATCAATCCCATCGCCAAAAACGCCGGATCGAGCGGCCCGCCCTCAGTATCACCGCATTCTTCACAAATTTTGGGTTCCCGGTAAACGCCGCTCTTTTCATTTTTGCCTGTCTCCTTGTTTATATTTATTCAATTGTTTTCCTTTGCGTTCGACAACAGCATCTCTTAATCTGTCAAGCCCTTTTCGAAACACATGCATGACCGGATAGGCCAAAAGCGCCATGACGGCAAGCACGAGAAAACCGGAGAAATAGAGACGCGACAATTCGAAAAGATCGCTCAGGAACAGAACGCCCGATAAAAACGCTGTACATACGCAAACGATCAGGAGTTTTCTGAGTTTTGTATAAGGAACGCAGGTTATGTGGATAACCAAAATACCGACTATCCCCAAAATAACGGCGCACACGGTCGCCATCTCATCAAAATCCATGCCGAAAGCCAAATAGAACAGCAAAACGCAAAGGACTAAAAAGAAGTCGGTGAAACCGCCCGGCAGCGCTCTGTACAGTACATTTTTTAAGAATTTGCCGGAAACAAGATTTTTATTGGGTTCCAGAGCGAGAACGAGCGAGGGTATTCCGATCGTCAGCATACTGACAAGTGAAAGCTGCGCCGGAGTCACGGGGTACGGCAGCGTAAAAAACAGAGAAACAAGCGCAAGTGAAAATGAAAAGATGTTTTTCACCAAAAACAAAGACGCAGAGCGTTCTATGTTGTTGATGATCCTTCTTCCTTCAGCCACCACCACCGGCATCGACGAGAAATCCGAATTCAAAAGCACTATGCTTGAGACGCCGCAGGCAACGTCGCTTCCGGACGCCATCGCAACGCTGCAATCCGCTTCTTTCAGCGCCAATACGTCGTTAACTCCGTCGCCCGTCATTGCAACGGTATGTCCGGCTTTTTTCATGGCTGTTATGAGTTTTCTTTTTTGCTCCGGCGTAACACGCCCGAATACTGTATATACTTCTGCCGCTTTGGCGATCTTCATATCCGTGTCGAGCACTCGGGCGTCTATATATTTTTTCGCGTTTTCGATTCCCGCGCGCGAGGCCACCTCCGACACCGTCAATGCGTTGTCGCCGGAAATCACCTTAACGGCGACCCCCTGACGGCTGAAGTATTCGAACGTCTTGCTTGCTTCCGGCCGCACTTTATTGTTCAAGAGCACAAGCGAAACGGGCAGCAATCCGAAAGAGAGTTTTTCATCGTAAATATCACCGTCATAAAGCGCGAGCAAAAGCACCCGGCATCCCTCGGATGAATACCTTTCGATCTCGGACTCATATTCGGAAAACCGGCTGCCGAGTATTACGTCGGGCGCGCCGAGAATATAGTTTTCGTCAGGGTGAAAGGATATGCCGCTGTATTTTTTTACGGAGCTGAAAGGCATGACCTTTTCCGGCCTTTGATATATTTCCCCGGTAAAATAACGCTTCAGCGCATCCATAGTTTCATTATCGGATTCCATGCCTGCCGCGTAGTCGGACATTATCATGGCAATGTCTTCTTTTGAATAGCGCTCTTCACACAGAGGGGAGATTTTTTCAACTATCATTTTATTTTCAGTGATCGTTCCGGTCTTATCGACGCAAAGCACGTCAACACGCGCCAAAGTCTCAATGCAGCTCATATCCCGGACAAGAGTCTTCCCTTGGGCAAGCCGCATTATCCCCGCCACAAGCGCAACGCTGGTCAAGAGATACAATCCCTCCGGTATCATTCCAATCAGCGCTCCGACGGTCGAGGTGACGCCCTCCTCGACCGACCTCCCCAATATGTATATCTCTTTATAAACCAAAGCCGCGCCGAAAGGAAACAGAACGATGCCTATCCACTTCACCAATTTTGAAAGGGAGCGCATCATTTCGGACTGTTTGCGTTTCGCGCTTTTTTTTGCTTCCGTCGTGAGTTTCGCCGCATATGACTCCTCTCCCACGGCGGTCAGCCTCGCGCGGCACATCCCGCTGACAACAAAACTGCCTGACATCAAACCGGCGCCCGGCACTTTTTTTATTTCATCCGCCTCTCCGGTTATCAGCGCCTCGTTTACCGTGACCTCTCCTTCTACCACCGAAGCGTCCGCATATATCTGATTTCCCGCGGCAAAAATGACTATATCGTCACGCACCATGTTTTCAATATTTACAGCGATCTGTTTCGAGCCGCGAACGGCGATCCCTTTTCGAACAGAAAGTAAATTCAGTTTATCCAAGGTCTTTTTGGATCTCAATTCCTGTATTATGCCTATAGCGATGTTCGCGAGCACAACGATCATGAACATGAGGTCATTCCAGGACCTGACGGCAATTATGCAGGCGGCAAGCGAAAAAAACACCAAATTGAAGTATGTCAAAAGATTATCCGCCACGATCTTTCCGACGCTTTTGGTCGGCGGCTCGACGGCGGTATTTGCAAAACCTTTTCGAACACGCTCGGCGACAAGGTCGTTATCAAGCCCTGCGCCGGGTTCCGCCTCAAAAACAGGCAGTCTTTCGCTCCTTGCCGGCTGTTTTGTTTTCTTTTTGATTAAGACGGATAACCCGTCCGCGATCTTCAGTTTCTTCACTTCCCTTTACCGTCACTCCGAATGAGTTTTTGAAATTATAACATGAGTCCGCCCGCCGGTAAAGCGCAGATGACCGAAAAGGCGCCCGAATGACATCAAAAATTGATTTCAACATGAAGAATTGTATTGAAAACCGCAGGTAAATATGCGATAATTGTTAGCGTATTGTGACTTTTAAGAATATTTAACGTAATATTCACATATTATTCACAGGATACTTATAATATTTTCAGTGACAAACATCAATACTGATCGGTTAGGAGGACATGCAGTGATCGAGGTAAGCGGGCTCACCAAATATTACGGCGTTCACACGGCCATACGCGACCTCAATTTTACTATCGAGCGCGGCCATATTTACGGTTTCCTCGGCCCGAACGGCGCCGGGAAAACAACAACGATGAATATAGTCACCGGATGTCTTGCGGCAACGTCCGGAAATGTAAAAATCGGCGGGTTCGATATTTTTGAGGACGCGAAAAAAGCGAAAAAACTGTTGGGCTATCTTCCGGAGCAGCCGCCGGTATACCCGGATATGACTCCGTATGAGTATTTGGATTTCGTCGCGGCAGCGAAAGGCGTAGACAGATCCGAGACGGAAGCTCAGAAAAAGCAAGTGTCGGAGCTGACTCAAATAACAGACGTCAAAGACAGGCTGATAAGAAATCTCTCAAAAGGTTACAGACAGCGCGTCGGTATTGCTCAGGCCCTGATCGGCAGCCCCGAGGTAATAATACTCGACGAGCCCACCGTCGGTCTCGACCCGAAACAGATAACAGAAATGCGCGAACTTATCAAATCGCTCGGCAAAGAACACACCGTGATATTGAGCAGCCATATACTCTCGGAAGTCCGCGCGGTTTGCGACCATGTTATGATCATTTCTCACGGCTCGCTCGCGGCAAGCGATACACCCGAAAACCTCGAGAGTTATTTTACCGGTTCGACCACGGTCAAGCTGAAGGTAAAAGCCCCGGAGGACAAAATAAAAAGCGCGCTTGAAAAAATCGACGCTTGTTCCGGCGTAAAATTCGCTGAGGATGTTTCGGGGCTCACGGACGTCTCGCTTTCCGTCAAAGACAACGCAGATATCCGCGAGGCGGTCTTTTTCGCGTTCAGCGCGGCGGGATTGCCGATACTCGAAATGAACACCGTGAAAGCGAGCTTAGAGGACGTATTCATCGAATTGACGGCGGAGAAACCGGAAAACGAAGCCGAACCCGGCGACAACCGGGAATCCGCCGCTCCCGATGGGAAAAAGGAGGTAAATGCTGATGAAAGCGATATTTAACCGTGAATTCAATTCCTATTTCAACGGTGTTATCGGTTATGTTTTCTCCGCTGTGATCCTGATTTTCGCGGGAATATATACTGTGGCCACAAATCTTAAAGGAGCAATGGCGAACTTCGAATATACCATCGTTCAGCTGTGCATCATCTTGGTTATCGCCGTTCCGATTTTGACCATGCGTTCCGTCGCAGAGGAGCGCAGGCAGAAAACGGATATCCTGCTCTATTCCCTTCCGCTAAGCTCCGCCAAGATCGTCTTGGGAAAATATTTCGCCATGCTTGCGGTTTTGGCTTTCCCCGTGATCGTCCTCGCCTGTTACCCGCTGATATTGGCTTCATTCGGCGAGGTGCCGTTCGTCACCGTATACAGCACGCTTTTCGCGTTTTTTCTCATGGGCTCAACGCTTGTGTCCATGGGTCTGTTTGTCTCCTCCTTGACCGAGAACCAAGCTTTTGCGGCGGCTTTATGCATTGCCGTCTTGCTGATCAATTACTTTATAGCAAACTTGGCCGATTTTGTCCCCGCCGCCGCCTCCGCGTCATTCACAGCTTTTGTCGTCGTTGTTTTGCTGCTCGGCATTATCATGTACCTGCTGACAAAAAACACCCAAGTCTCAATAATTTTCACGATCATCTGCGAGCTTACGCTTACCGGCGCATACATGATATGGCAGGCGAAGTTTTACGGCTTGTTCTCCGCCGTTATCAGCCGGCTTTCGGTTTTTGACAGGTTCTATTCTTTTGTGACCGGCGTTTTCGATTTGACCTCCGTTTTGTATTACATTTCCGTAATATTCATATTCCTGTTTCTTACCGTACAGTCACTTGAGAAGAGGAGGTGGAGTTGATGAAGCCGGACGGAAACCTCTCGATTTTCGGTAAATTTACCGATTCACTCAAGACCCGCAGATTTAAGGTGGGGACCTACAGTATCGCTGTCACCCTTGTGGTTATCGCGATAGCGGTCGTGATAAATGTTTTCGCGGCGCGGATCCCGCCTGTGTACACCAAACTCGATTTCACAAGCTTGGGTCTTTACAAGCTCTCCGAACAGACAGAAGAGATCGTCAGGGGGCTTGACCGCCCGCTCGATATATATTGGATAACGCAGACGAACAGAGAAGATCAGTCTATAGAAATGCTTCTTGACAGGTATCTTGCGTTGAATTCCTATATCAGGCTCGAAAAGGTAGACCCAATCTTAAATCCGGGTTTCAGTAAACAGTATACCGAAGAAACGGTTTACGAAAACAGCCTTATCATAGTTAACGGCGACGTGTCGGAATATGTGGCGTACAATGAGATCTACCTCTATGATTTCAGCACATATTACTACGACGGCAACTACACGGTGGATTTCGACGGCGAGCGTGCTGTTACAAGGGCCATAGACTATGTTACAAACGAGCATCTGCCGACGCTGTATTACCTGACCGGGCACGGCGAGGCCGTTCTCGAAGAAGCCCGGATACTCGCGATCAACAAGCAAAATATCATCGTAAAAGAACTCTCCCTCATTTCCGTCGGAGGCGTCCCGAATGACGCCGACGCGATTTTGATCAACAATCCGACAAGCGATCTGTCCGATATCGACAAAGGGCTGCTCATGAGCTACGTCGAAGCCGGAGGCAATCTTCTTGTCTATACCGATTTCGTGGCGGCAAGCTACCCGCATTTCACGGAAGTCATGCAGTATTTCGGCGTCTCCCCGAACAGCGGCATAGTATTCGACAGCGATCCCGATCACTGCGCGCTCGGCTATATTTATTATCTTCTGCCCGATATTGCCGAGCACCCCATAACGGCTCCGCTCCTGCAGCATGACTACAGAGTCATTTCTCCTCTTGCCCATGTCATCGATACGACCTACACGCCCGGCCTCACGACGGTCGAACTGCTGATGACCTCCGGCGCTTCCTACTCAAAAGCTTTCGACAATTCCGAGAGCTTCGATAAAGAGGAAGGAGACGCCGAGGGCCCGTTTACGATAGGCGTCGCCGTCACCGCCGGCGAAGGCACGGAAAATGAAGCGCGTCTCGTATGGTACTCGTCCGCTTCCATGATGTCCGATACCGCGGACAGCATTGTTTCCGGCGCAAACCGGAGCATTTTCATCAATTCCATCGGATGGCTGTGCCAAAAGGACAGCGCCATCTCGATACACGCGAAGAGCTTGGATACCGCTCATCTGAGAGTTTCCGGCGCGGCTGTAAACCAACTCGGGCTGCTCTTTATCGGCGTTGTCCCTCTTGTGTTCATACTCATGGGTCTTGTCGTCTTTTTAAGAAGGAGACGCAAATAATGAAGAGGGCAAAAAAACTTCTCGTCCTGCTCGGGATATTGGCGGTTTTGACAGCAGGCGTGATCGCCGCCGGTTCTCTTTTCGGCAGCGATGACGATATGCCCGACGCCGACGACGCGATCATACCGGTCGTTTTTTCTCCGGGCACGCTCACCGCTGTAAACTGGCAGTCGGGCGGCGCAACGCTCAGTCTTGAAAAAGGCTCCGACGGCTATTGGTTTTACGCGGACGACCCCTCTTTTCCTCTTGACCAAAGCTATCCCGAAGCCATGATCTCACAGCTCGAGGGCCTGACTGCCTCCCGCCGGTTCGACAGCTCCGCGGGAAGCGGCGATTACGGCCTCGACGACCCTGTTTGCATAATAACCGCGATCTCAGCCGACGGCGCCTCAACGGTCATAAATATCGGAAACCAAAATGCGGTCACGAGGGAATACTACCTGACGCTCGGCGGCGGCGATAACATTTTCATGGTCAGCGAAGCCCTCGTCGGCGCTTTCCCTTCCGAGCTTTTGGACCTTGCCGTCATCAACGTTTTCAAGACCATGAACACCATAAACGCCATAACGATAAGAAGCGGCGATAAAATGATAGAAACGGTATATGACGATGAAATCGACGACGACTATGATTGGTTCATAGTCGCGGGCAAGGATACTCTGTGGCCTCTGAGTTCCTCCGAAATGTCCAACCTCAAAGCCTCGGTATACTCTCTCAGAATGGATTCCTGCGTAAACTACAAGCCGTCAGAGAGCGATATTGCCGAATACGGCCTTGACAAACCGGGCTCAATGACAGTAAGATATATACCGCACGATGAAGAAGAAGAGGTCACAGTTACCTTCCTCTTCGGCAAGACAGACGACGCCGGAGCGTATGTCCGGCTTGAGGGCGAGATCCCTGTATATCTCGCGGACGCCTCTGTTGCAGAAAAAATATTATCAGCTGATTACAGTACTCTGAAACCCGAAATAAAGGAGGGCGAGGTTTAGTGATTTCTGAAATAATGACCGCCGTGGAAAAAGGAAAAATCAAGGAAATCGAAGAGTTGGTCAAAAAAGCTCTTGCCGAAGGCGAGTCTCCCGACGGCATCCTCAGTTCAATGATAGAAACCATGGGAATCGTCGGCGATAAATTTCAGCGCAACGAAGTCTTCATTCCTGAAATGATGGTCGCCGCAATGGCCATGAAAAAAGGCGTCGCCGTTCTGCGCCCTCTGCTTATGAGCGGTAGCATAGGGGCAAAGGGAAAGCTGATAATCGGCACCGTCCGCGGAGATCATCACGACATCGGGAAAAATCTCGTGGCGCTGATGACGGAAAGCGCGGGTTTTGAGGTGATCGATCTCGGAGTCGACGTCTCGCCCGAACAATATGTCGATTCTATAAGGGCAAATCCGGACTGTAAGCTCGTCGGTTTATCCGCTCTTTTGACGACGACGATGGAAGCGATGGAGGCTACGGTCAAGGCAATAACCGAAGCGGGATTCAGACAACAGGTCAAGATCATGGTCGGCGGAGCGCCCATCACCCCTGAATTTGCCGAAAAAATAGGCGCCGACGCGTATGCCGCAGACGCCGGCAGCGCGGCCCGCAAGGCTTCCGAATTGGTCTCGGCAGCTTAATATTACAGAAACGGTCTGCACCGGTGCGGCCGGAAACCGTTGACGCGCCTCCCCTCGGGGAGGCGCGTTTTTATTTGCTCTTTTTTGTTTTTACCGGTCTGAGTATTCTTTTATCAGGAGTTCTACCATGATTTCCGTATTCAGCATGAAAGCGCCTTCAGGCTGATACTTGGCGTACCGCTCGGTATAGATTTTATCTTTCAGTTCTCGGGCTATTCCGGCTTCAGAAATACCGCATCGGTGTCTTGCGGTCACAAATTCCCTCATCTCGACCGCGCGTGTTACGGCGAGGTTCAAAACGCGCGCCGGCTCTTCCCCCTCCATATAGCCGTAAGGAGTTATTATGAGTTTATCCGGCTTCAGCTCGAGCGCCCTTTTTATCGCCTTTATGCTTGACTCGCAGCTCACCAAAAAACAGGGAATGACGTCTTTGTCCGGCGGCACGCATACCCCGAGAGTTTCGCAGCCTATCAGGAGTTTTTCGTTCTCCTCAAAATAACCCGTCGAACATTTCGTATGCCCCGGCATTTCGAGTACGCGGAGCTTCATATCGCCCATATCCACCGTATCTCCGTCTTTGACCGCAATATCGGCTGCGATCTTGCTCACGCTCGGTTCATACTCCTTAACGCCCGCGATCTCGGCCGCCGTTTCATTCAGCTGCGCCATCAGTTTCAGCGCCCCGGGCCGCGTGAATACATTTGCCGCGTATTCGCTGCATACGATTTTGCAATTTTTCCATACATCCTTGCAATAAGGCGCGCCGGAAACATGGTCATAGTGCGAGTGCGTCAGAAGTATAAAATCCAAATCCCGGCCGCCCAAAGCATTTTTTATGTTTTGTATCATTACGGGCGCGCAATACGCGAAACCCGTATCGACAAGAGCTGTTTTTTGATCGGTCATCAGCAAATACGCTTCGCCGCCCGAGGCGCCGACCTGTACCGGTCGCGTCATATAAAATCACTCCTTTTAATTCTGAGTCCCAATTCGGTTTCGGATATCAATACAGCTGCAAATATGGCAAAAAAACCGGAGATAAGCCGCAGTGTAAACTCTTCGCGGTAAAACACCGCGGATATCAACGCTCCGAATACCGATTCAAAAACAAGTATCAGGGAGGCGACAGAAGGCGGCGTATTCTTTTGGCCGGCCGTTTGCAAAAAGAAACACACCGCGGTGCACATAACGCAGAGATAGATTATCCCCGTCACGGCGCCGCCGTCTGCTTCGATAGGAAAGGGTCCCGTAATCAAAGCGAATATCCACGAAAGCGCCGCCGCCGCGGAGAATTGCAGCACTGTCAAGAGAAAGGGGCTCTTGCCCGGCAGATAACGCGCGGTTATAATTATATGGAGCGCGAAGAAAATTCCGCAAAACGCGGTCAGCATATCCCCTTTTCCGATCATAAAATCGCCGTCAAGCGACACCAGACCGATACCGGCCATGGCCGGTACAACGGCAATGACGTTTCGCAGGGCGGGCTTTTTTTTGTTGATCAGCCAATTCAAAAAAGGAACGATCACACAGTATGTCGCGGTCAAAAACGCGTTTTTCCCCGGAGTTGTATATACCAGACCGTATGTTTGAAATACATAGGCGATAAACAAGGACGAACCCATAAGGGCTCCGGCCGTCAAATAAGCCCTGTCGATCTTATGCAGCTGCTTCAGCCCGAAAAGAGCCATCAAAACAGCGGCTCCGGAAAACCTGAAAGCAAGCACATACATCGCAGACATGCCTGAAAGCGTGTTTTTCAGAATAACGAACGACGTGCCCCAAATAAAAGCTGTTATAAAAAGCGCCGCTCGGCCCAATGCCGCCGCATTTTTTTTCTCTGACAATTGAATTCCCTATTCCCTGATCATATTTTCACCGGCTGCGCGGAGCATCAGCCGTTTTTTTCCCGCTTCGTCAAACTCGATTTCGATCAAACTGTCGCCGCCCATAGGCGTCATCGAGACAATCGTGCCTTTTCCGAAGGCCTTATGTATTACCCTGTCGCCCGTATCGAAAACCAATATCTCCTTTTTTTGCTCACTCCTCGCCGGGCGTCTTACAAAAGCCTTATCGGAGATTTTGGGCGAAAATTCGTAAATCTGCTTTTTTGCGGACAACAAGAGCGGTTTTTCGATGTGTTCATCCGGTATCTCCTCAACGAATCTTGACAGTCTGTTAGCTGTCGTAAGCCCGAAAAGCGTTCGTCTCTCAGCGCTTGTGATGAACAGTCTGCGCATGGCCCTCGTCATAGCCACATAACACAGGCGTCTTTCTTCCTCCATCTCGTCTTTTTCTCCGACAGCCCGCAGCCCCGGGAACACCCCTTCCTCGGCCCCCGCTATGAACACCGTGTCAAATTCAAGGCCCTTCGCCGAGTGGATGGTCATCATCACGGCGCAGTCCGCGTCCCTGTCGTAATTATCGGTATCAGTATACAACGCGACCTCGTCGAGGAAACCGGCAAGTGAATCGTCGCCGGCGCCGATTTTTCGCGCGATCATGCTCGATTTCAGTTCCCGCACGTTCTCAGCTTTCGCTTTGTTCTCCTCCGAGCCTTTTTCGTCAAGCGCCGCGATATAACCGGTTTTTTCGATCAGTTCGTCGTAAAGTTCGTCCAACGGAAGGATTTTTGCCGATTCCGCCAGTTTTTCGATCATCTCGGTAAAGCGGCTCAGTTTTTCCGCGCAGCGTTTAAGTTCCGGATACTCACCGGCATTTTTGACCGTCTCAAAGAGCGAGAGCCCGCGCTCCTCCGCGATCTCGGCTGCCGCCTCTATCGTCGCGCGCCCTATGCCCCGCGCCGGCGTATTTATTATTCTCAGAAGCCGAAGATCGTCCGAAGGCGTTTGCAGCACCGAGAGATAAGAGAGCATATCCTTAATTTCCGCTCTGTCAAAAAAGCGTGTGCCGCCTATGATCCTGTAGGGAATTCCGCTCTGTTTGAAAGCGTATTCGATGCGGTTCGACTGCGCGTTCATTCGATATAAAACGGCGTTATCCCGCCAATTACCGCCTGAGGCCGCCGCGTCTTTTATTTTTGCCGCTATGAAACGGGCCTCTTCATTCTCATCTCCGGCCGTATACAGGACTATTTTATCCCCGGGGTCTTGTTTCGTCCAGAGGGTCTTCCCTTTTCTCGATGTATTATTGCCGATCACAGCGTTCGCCGCGTCGAGTATTTTGCCGGTCGAGCGGTAGTTTTGCTCAAGCTTGATAACGCGAGCGTTCTTAAACTCATTTTCAAAGTTAAGTATGTTTTCCACCACAGCTCCGCGAAATTTATAGATGCTCTGGTCGTCGTCTCCCACAACGCAGATATTCCCGTGTCCTCCGGCAAGTTCGCAGGCCAAAAGATATTGGAGCTTGTTTGTGTCCTGATACTCGTCAACAAGCACATATTTGAATTTGTTCCGGTAGTATTCCCTTAAATCCTCATGCTCGGCAAGGAGTTTTACAGCGTTCATGATAAGGTCGTCAAAATCCATCGCGTTCGCTTCTTTCAGCAGCTCGGAATACTCCTTATATATCTCTCCGGTCCGAATCTTGCGAATATCGCCTGTCTGTTCGGCCCGTTCAAGATATTCCGCCGCCGGCAGAAACGAATCCTTTGCTCTGCTTATTTCGGATAAAACAGACTTCGGCGGAAAAACGGTCTCGTCCGTATCTGTGCTTTTAAGGATTTTTTTCACAGCGCTGCGGCTGTCCTCGGCGTCATATATGGTAAAATTTTTGCCGTAGCCCAATCTGTCCGCGTCCCTGCGCAGTATACGCACGCAGGCCGAATGGAAAGTATGCGCCCAAATACCCGCCGCGCTCGCTCCCAAAAGGGCTTCAAGCCGCGTTTTCAGCTCGCCCGCCGCCTTGTTCGTGAAAGTGATGGCTATTATCTGCCAAGGTTCCACCCGCATGCCCGCGCCGCCGCACAGAAGAAGCATAGCTATGCGGTTTATCAACACCGTCGTTTTTCCCGTACCGGCGCCGGCTAAAATCAAAAGCGGGCCTTCCGTTGCGGTAACAGCGCTCTTTTGCATCTCGTTCAAGCGCGAAAAACTTTTTTCGATATACGCGGAGCGCGCGTTTATGTCCCCTGTTTCAAATAACTCGGTCATTCATTCACCCGTTTCGTAAATAACTTCCGTTGAATCCTCTGCATTTATCTTATTGATACCCGGGATAACAGGCTCGCGGCACATGAAATTTCCCGTCTTGTCCGGTAAGACGGGAAATTATGTCTGTTTTCCGGAAATGCTTGAACTCTTGATCAATATTTTCCGAAACTTCCCGCGTCATTACGCGCAGAGGAAGGCGGCTCCTCCGGCGGAGGCGTTTTATTACCGGCAAATCCCGAAGCGGAAGGAAGCTTTAAACGGGAACCGGCGTTTTTAAGTTTAAACTGCGAGATCAATTCCTGAAGCAGATCAGACTGTCCGCTCATTTGTTCCGAAGCGGCGGCGCTCTCCTGCGCGGTCGCGCTGTTTTGCTGAACAACCTGCGCCACCTGGTCTATGCCGATGTTGATCCGGTCGATGCCCGTTGACTGTTCTTTTGAAGAACTTGCGATCTCTCCGATCAGCCGGCTGCTCTCGTTGATACCGGAGACTATTTCCTCCAAACTTTCCGCGGTCTCTCCGGCAATGCGCGAGCCGAGCTCGGCCTTGTCTATCGAGTTTTGTATCATATTGCCGGTGTCTTTTGCGGCTTCCGCGCTTTTGGATGCAAGATTCCTCACTTCCTCCGCGACCACGGCAAAACCTTTGCCGTGCTGACCGGCGCGTGCAGCCTCCACCGCCGCGTTGAGCGCCAAAATGTTTGTCTGGAAGGCAATGTCGTCAATGGTCTTTATGATCCTTTCGATTGACTTGCCGGCTTCGTTGATATCACGTACGGCCGAAATCATTTCGTCCATCTGTCGGCTGCCCTTTTCGGCGTTTTCAATAATGGTCCCCGCAAGTCCCGCGGCTTTGCCCGCGGTCGCCGCGTTCGCTTTCGTTTTTTGAGCGATATCCGAAACAGAGTCGGAAAGCTCCTCAATGGTCGCCGCCTGCTGCGTGGCGCCCTGCGCGAGCGACTGCGCGCCGCCGGCTATCTGTTTGGCGCCGTTCGAGACCTGATCTGTGGAAAGAGTAATTTCGGAAAACATTTTATTCAGCCTGTCCGTCATCGCTTTGACTGATATGCCAACGGAGTCTTTATCGGACAGTATCTCAAGCTCGGCGGTAAGGTCGCCTTCCGAGATCGTTTTAAGTGCCCTTTCCATGTTCTGCAGATGCGACACCAGCTTTGAAGTCGAGTTTATGCACTGCCCTATCTCATCTTCGACGCCGGCATATTTTTCCGTTATCTCTTTATATTCCGGCGTAACGGATATATCGCCGGTCGTGCCGGCATTTCCTATAAAGCCGGTAAAGACAACAAGCGGCTTTATTATTTTCCCCGTTGTGATACTGACCACAAATGAGATGGCCAATCCGATAATAATGAAGAGTATCAGCATCATTAACAGCATCTTGTTATTCTCCGCGTTCGCCTCGTCGTCGGGAGCGACCACCGAAATGTAAAACGTGCTGTCAGCCAAAGACAGTCTCAGCGGTACGGTCGCGACTGTCGAGGGCTTTCCGTTGACGAATGATGAGACCTCGGAGATACGCACCGACTCTCCGCTTAAGGGCCTCTCATAAGAGAGTCCGGCTTTCTCTGCGTCTTCTCCCACCAAACTCAGATCGGGGCAGTAGAGTATGCTGCCGCTCTCGCTGACAACGACTATATAACCGGTGTCAAATACTTTGACATCGGAGAGGTTTTTGTGCAAACTGTCAAGATACAGATCGACGGTGGCGATCCCCAATATGTTCCCCGCGTCGTCTTTCATCGGATACGAAGCCGTTATCATCGAAACGGTTTTACCGTCAAAAGTGTACAGGTAGGGGTCTGAATAGGTTGGAAGTTTTCTTGACTTTGACGTGAGATAATACGGCTGAACAAATTCCTGATCGTCCTCTTCGGTCTGAGGCAGGCAATTCGTTATGCCGTTTTCACGAAAATAATAATATGATATTCGTCCGCTGGTCGGCGTGCCGTAGTCGGTGTCTTTATAAAGCGCGTCTTTGCCGTCATAAACGTTCGGCTCCATCATGAATGCCGTACCCTCGGATATCTTGTATTTGTCAAAAGCGCGGAATATGTATTCCCTGAGGACTTCCCTGTCAGCGGTGCCGGTTTTTATCTGAGCTTCCGCGACGCTGCATATGCCGGAAAGGAAAGAGACCGGATTCTCAAACGCGTTGTCTATCATGTTTACGTACCGCTCTCCCATTTCCACGAAAATCTCCCGGTTGTCGACGTCAAACGCGGACCTTAAATTCAAGAATAATACCGCCAAAATAATGATCATGCCGATAACGAAACAGCCCATGGTATACGCTGTTATCTTGAATCTCACGCTTTTATTTTTCATAGTTTTCCGATACCTCAAATCATGTTGCCGTCAACCGGCATTTTTACGGCAAATAAAACGCCGCGCCGCGCCGGCTCGGCGTTTTATTCTCTTTCGGATTTTTATTTTGTTACCGTGATTCTGCAGGATGCGTTCTTTTTGCCGTCGACGCTCGTTACGGTTATCGTTGCGGTCCCGGCGGCGAACGCTTTAAGCGCGCCGTTCTCGGATACTTCCACTATCTTTGAATTGCTTGATTTCCATGTCACCGCCGTGTTGGTGGGGTTATCCGGATTGAAGGTAAATGCCAAGGCCGGGGCGGTTTCACCGGCTTTCATGCTTTTTGTCTTTTCGGTCAATGCTATACCCTTGACCGGAACGTTGACCGTGACGGCGCAGGAGGCCGTGACGCCCGACAGATCGCATACCGCCGTTATGACGGCGACGCCGGCTTTTATGCCGGTAACGGCGCCGGTCGGGCTTACCCTCGCCACGCTCTCGTCAGAGGAGCGCCATGTGACGCCCCGCCCGGCGGCGTTGGTCGGGGTGTATTTGACCGTCAGCGTTGAAGACGCCCCAACTCCCAGCGCCAGCTCAGTTTTGCTGACGGTGATGCCGCTCGCTCCGGCGTTGGGAGCGATGACCGTTATCTTGCATGTCGCCTTGAGTTTTGTGTCTTTCACCGTGAGTACAATATTTGCCGACCCCGCTTTTTGTCCGGTGACAACGCCGTTCGCGTCGACAGTCGCGACGGCGGCGTTCAAAGACGTCCATTCAAGAGTGCCGGGGTCAACGTTTAAAATGTCAAAATAAGGCGTAAGCGCCAGTTTGCTTCCCGGTACCACCGTGGCCGAGGTACGAAGCTTTAGGGTTTTCGGAACGGCGTATGACACGGCGGGCGGCGGGGCGGCCGAGGCTTTGATGTCTATCGTCGCTTCGGCGGATTTTTTGCCGTCTTTGGATTTTATCCCCACCTTGGCCTTGCCCGGGGCGCGGAAGTTCGCTTTGCCCTTGTCGTCGATGGTGAGGAGGTCTTCAGTCAGGCTCTCGTATACGGCCTCCGCGGGGTCTATGCCGGCGGAGAGTAAAGCGAACATTACCGAGGCGTCGTCCGATATCATAGCGGAAGCTCCGACAATGGGCAATATGCCGATGGGCGGAGCAACAAGTCCGCTTCCGGGATCGGCAGCACCGGGGTCCGGCGCGGCGGGCGCGGCTCCTCCGGGATCGGCCGGTCCGGGATCGACCGGTCCGGCGTTTCCGGGATCGAGGTCAATGAATGTGAACGGCAGCAGTGCGGACAGCGGATTGATGCTTCCCGCAGCGCTTACCATTATTCGGAAGTTTACCGTTGCCGCCGGCGTAGTGCTTGTTACCGTTACTAATGTCGAAGCGCCGGTCACGGCATTTGCCGGTATGGATACCAGCCTTCCGCCGAGGCCTGTGAATTCCACTCTCGCGTCATTTGCTATCCCGGCTAAGGCAAGCGTGACATTCGGCCAGTCAGTACCACTGATACCGTTATCCAACAGATATTCCTTTACTCTGGTTATGTTAATAAAATCATAAGCGACAGTGCCCGCCGCCAACATCACGGTCGGCGGATCCGCCGTAGAAGGCGGCGTCACTTGCAGTATATATTGCAAGAGCTGCGGATTCTGATTGGTATAGGTCGACGAGGCTTCAACGCCTTGTCTGTCGCTGCCGCCCATGCCGGACGAAGGGTCGGGAGCGAAGCCGCGCCTCGAAACCTGCACTATGCTGTACAGATAGTTGTACTCGTGAATAAAGGCGGGCGGGGCCGGGGTGTCCGAATCAAGCTGCGAGAGTATACGCACGATATAGGATAAACTGACGCCGCCGGAAAGGTTTTCCACTCCCATAACCGTCAAATTGCCTTTATCCGCAACAGCCTCCGCACTCGCCACAAGGTTCGGGTAAACCAGCAAATGCTCGTCGCCGTAATCATAGCGGTCATTGCTGCCCGGTCTGAACGGTATACGCCTCGGATAGACTTTGTCGGGGTGAGGGGTGGGATCCTGCGCCGTCAGGTATTCCCAGGAGAAGACTTCGGTTGTGTTGGCATCCTGCGGTCTGATAATCGGGTCGGGGAGTATCCTGACATAAAAGACATTATCTTCTCGGTTGGGGTCTCCCACCCTTATGGCGGAGACAGAATCCGGCTCTTCCGATAAAACAAGCCCGTTATCCCTGTTCTTGTCAGCTATCCTGTAGTCCCTGGCGTTTGTTCCCGATACAAGATTTTCCGTAATGTCGTATATATTTGTAATTGTCAAAGGCCAGGTCGCGGGCAGATTGCCGTAATCGATGTCTTTCCACTCGCTCCCGTCTCTGTACTGCGCGACAAATCCGGACTGTTCGGCGATTTCCGGATTGAATATGCGCTGCCCGCCGGACGGATTCGGCGCCCAAAGGGAGAGTTTTTGGAAAAACAGATCGCCCCATTCGCGGGCCGCAGGCACGGATGTTATATTGCGCTTGGGCGATATCGCCACAGCCGCAAGCCCGGTAGCCACGCCGGGAGCCAAAGTGTTTTCAATGGGGTTCAAGGCTATCAGGTTACCGTTTTCGGATGATAACAGCGGTGTTCCCACCTTACGCAGACCTCCGCCGCGCAAAACGGCGAATTGTCTCGCCTCTTCCGCGTAGGTGCTGATTTCTCTTAAAAACCCGTATCTTAAAGTTGCGCCCGGCAAATTGTTCGGGGTGTGGAATTCATAATAGTCGTCGGTATAAAGGGTACCGAGAGGGGCGCCCGGGATCTGTTGGCCGGCTATCCAAATCGGTCCTCCGCTGCCGTTAAAGACATCGTCGAAATCAACAGCCGCTCCGTTGAATGTTACCGGTTCTCCGTTTCTGTTGAGTAGTCCGCCGGTTGCGGTAGTGTCGACTTCATACAGCACTTTTCTCCACTCGTTGCTGACCAAGGGAATCCAGTCTATGGAGGAGCTCAGGTTCCCCAGAGGATTGCTGGCGGTGACCCTCGGGGCGTCGCTTATCTGCATGGGCAGTATTCTGCCGTAATTGCCTTTTTCTATGGTGCCGGCGGGAACTTTCCTCGTTTCCGGATTACCCGGAGTCGGATACCATGTGCCTGTCGTGCCGGTATGGCTGAAAGTAACGAGTTCCGGACTCGCCGGCGCCACAACGACGAACAGCTCCGCCACGGCGGTGCCGCCGGTCGGCACAGTAAACAGTTGTATCCTGACTTCTCCGGTACCCTTCGCGTCCGCCTGTATCCATTTTCTGTCCTTGGAGGTTACGGGAGTGGTTTCCCCGCCGACAAAATAAGCGGCCAGAGCCATGCCGTCCGTCATTTGCCGTGTTCTCACATAGAACCTTTGATTAATCATGTCTTCGTCAAGATTGAACATCAGTTCATATCTTTCTCCCGCTTGGAGCACGGAGCCTTCATTTATGTACATTTCAACGCCGGTGCTCTCCTTGACCTCCACTTCTATCGTCGCGAATATCCCGGTAGAGTTGGGCGACGCGCTCACATAGACCCATGTGGTGCCGATCTCGGCGTCATAGGGGGCTCTTATCGTTATGGTGGTCGCTGACCATGTCGCCGTTACTTTTGTATCGGTTTCATCGTCCGGCGTCGCTGTTATGCCTCTTGTTATGGTAGCCGGATAGGCCGTCACCGTGACCCAGCCGCCGGGAGTCAGTATCACCTTGTCGGGATCCACGACCACGTCGTCCGCGTTCCTGAAAACAAATACCCGGCACTCTTTGAACTGCCCGTTATCGATCTCGGCTCTCACCATCGCGATGCCGGAAGATATACCCGTGACTATTCCGGTATCCTCATCCACAGCCGCTACTTCCGGCTTATCTGAATACCACTTGGGTTTTTCAGTGGCGTTCGGCGGAGCCAAGACCGCTTCAAGCTGCCTGATCGGCGCGGGTTCGGTGAGGAATATCCTGACTTCATCGGGTACGACCCTCAAAACGTCGGTGGCGGCGACAAAAGGCCGCACGGTAAAGGACACCGAGGCCGTGAACAGTTTGTTGTTGGCGTCTCTCAAAGAAAATGTCAGCTTGTCCGTGTTGCCCTGAGCGGTAAGGCCGCGGTTGTCGCAGGTCAGTTTATATGCGTTGAGATTCCCTGAACCCATGCTCTCAAGATATCCGACGGCTCCTTTCGGCACGTTTTCCTCAGCCGCGCCGTCCCATTTGTAATTGATTCTTTTTTGGCCTATCAGTGAGCCGATCTGCGCCGCTGTCATAAAAGTCCCGTCCGTCAGCTCAACCGACAAGGTCACCGTCCTTGTCTCGCGGAAAGCGAGCGACAGGTTGTTCGGCGTTACATTTACGGAAATACGCTGTATCACAAAATCGCGTATGTCGACGTCTCCGCCGGAACTCGGCGGCAACGCGTTAGCCGGGTCGCCCAAATATTTGCGTATGGCGTCAATTACTTCCTGTATCGAGTTGTACTGGCGAAGGTTCCACAGATATTTCGCCATATCGTCTTTTTTGGAGTTCGAAAAGCTCTTGTAAGGGTCGGCCCCGGTCTGGAATTCCAGAATGGCGGCGTTTGCGGAATTTTCGATAATTGTACGAAGCAGTGAAAAATCTCCGGATTCGTTGATTTTTCTCAGGAGCGAAGTCTCCTGATCGAGCCGCGTCTGTACGGCTTTATCAAAGGCCGCTTTGACCGCCGCAGGATTGGCGTACTGCGTTTTCCGCGCGGTCAGGACTTCCCCGGCCACCCAGAGCTTTCCGGCGTTCGACAGCCTTGAATACTGGCTGTTGACCGACGTGTTGACCGTCAGATCGGAGGCAAATTTCGGGTCTTCCAAAACGCCTTGAGCTTCCATTGAAGTTAATGCGCGGTTAATGGCGTCAAGCCCCTGATTGCTGCTTGTCGGTATGCCGAGCGGATTATCCGAATTCAGTATCCGGCGCGTCGCCTCACCGCCGGTAAAAGGCTCGTATCCCTCGAAGCCGGTGCGCATGATCCTGTTGTTGAAATCGGTCTCCAATATCGTTCTCTGAGAGGAGTTCAGAGGCTGCACCTGCAAGAGCGGGGTCTGTATCGAAGGCGGAGCCGCCGACCCTGCCGAGGTCCCGGCCGCGGCTCTTGCGGTCCCCGGTATGAAGCGGATGTTTTCGGTCAGCTGCCCGCCCCAGTTGATGTGCAGCAGTTCGTTGAGATAACCGGTGTTGGTGCCGGGAACGATGAACACCGGCAGATAGATTATGAGGCCCTGCCTTCCGTTGTAGGTATCGAGGGTTTTCGGCGGAATGGTAACGGGCGAGCCGAGGATGTACTCATAATACACGGACGCCATGTTGGCGGCGTCGGGCGGAGCCGGCACAAAGAAGCCTATCCAATAAGCCAATCTGCCGAATCTGTCCGTCAGCGGTATGCGGCTGGCCGCGGCCTGAGTTACATATGCCTCCGCTGAGGCGGCGCCTGCCGCCATGTTCAGCGCTAAGGCAGCCTGATCGAAAGGAGCGTGACCGCTTGTATTGTCCAAGAGCTGCAGCTTCAACGTGCTGCCGACGCTTATCCTGTCTATTCTGTCGTTAGGCCATTGGGAATCGGGGCCGGACACGTCCGCGCCTCCCACTTTCGCGTTGATATTCGCGCCGAGAGAAAAAGTCTCGGGTGCTTGCTCAACGCTCGCACCCGCGTTGTTGATCACCAAATTCGCTATTCTGCCCTTGCCCGTGATCTTTGCGTTCGGCGCGAATATCATCATATGCGCCACGGAAGTCGCGGGCGCCATGATCAGATTGGCGTTCTGCCCGGCCTCGTCGAAGCGGGCGTTTATCACGTGCCCGGAATTCAAATTCACAGTAGCGCCGGCGCCGCCGATCACAAGATCGTCCAAGCTGACGCCGTCGAGGTTGACGATGGCGTTGACCTTCGCGTTTTCAAGCAGAGTGAGCGCAGCCACGCCTCCTCCGGACAGCGAAAAGCCGGAAACAGCTTCCAAAATCGGGACCGTTGAGCTGTCGGTGACCGAAATGTGAGTGTCCGCGCTGAAGCTGGCTACATACATGCCTTGGCTCACCGTTGTGTTGTTGAGCGTAATGCTGTTCGGCCCGCCCCCGCGTATGATGAGGCGGCCGTTTATGTCGCAGTTCGCAAACACGACATTGCCGAAGCCGACGCCGTCGCCGACAATAACGTCGCCGTTGATAACAACGTCTCGAAGCTCCGCGCCCGGCGTTTGAATCAAGAGATCGCCCTGCAGATAGATGTTGCGGTATCCCGCTTCGGGTAAATATACGTTGGTAAATATGTTGTCAAGCATCTTTACTGCTTCGGCGCGGGTCAAATAGTTTTCCGGCCGGAGCGTTCCGTCGCCGTAGCCGTTTAAAAGGCCCTTCGCGACAAACGCCGCCACATAAGTCCTCGCGTAAGAGGCAATAATGAAAGAGTCGGTGAAACGCGACAGTTCCCAGTCGGCCATGGTACTCATTCCGAGCGCTCTGGCCGTCAGGGTCGCGGCGTCCTGTCTGAGCAGATTGCCGTAAGGGCGCATGGTGCCGTCGGGATAACCGTTCGCAATGCCCATTTGATAGGCCACGGCGACGACGTCATAGAGGTTATCCGGCAGTTCCCACAAATCATTGAAAGGCGCGCTGTACGGGTCGATGAAATCCGTGCTCGCTATATTCGCGCCCAAAGACCTGACCAAAAGTGAGAAGAATTCTCCCCGGGTTATGAAAACGTCCGGGTCAAAATCCGGTTCTGGAAAAACCTCTTTATCGATAAACCCGAAATTGTCCCAGCGGTTGATAACGCCGGCGGCCCAATGCCCGTCCACGTCATAGTAGTAAGCTTCGGCACTCGGTGTCACGCGCAATACCTGCGGCATTATCTCCGGCGGTACCATTCCTGAAAGAATAACAAAGGCAAGCAGGGCCGAAAACACTTTTTTCAGTTTTTTCATTTATACAAGACCTCCAAATAAAAGGCGTCAACAAACCATGTTCGCAGTTATACATAATTTTCACACAAACGCAAAAAAAAGTCAAGCGAATGTTTCCTTAAAAAGGGCGTTTGAGGGACGGCCGGCCGGCAGTCATACCGGGCGAATTTATACTGCGCCGGCATTGACAGAAAACAGGATTTGTGATATTGTTCCGACGTATATATGCGGAGGAGGCAACACAGATGAAGTACAAAAAAAACCGTTCGGTGAGCCTTATTTTGACCTTTGCGCTCGCGATCTCGCTTTTTGCGGCTTTTCCGCCTTCGGCAAGCGCCGCGGAAATAAAAGGCACTGTCGGTACTGTCTCAACAGGCAACTATTTGGAATGGATAATAAATGACAATACAAAAGTCCTCACGATAACCGGCAAAGGCACAGTCAACACGATCAACGACTATTCCCGCTACGGCGCGCCGTGGCAGGCAAACCGCGCTATGGTCGAAGAAATAAAGCTGGATAACATCGCGGTTATCGGCAACTACGCATTCGCGGATTTCGGAAATCTTAAGAAAGTCACTGTTGATACGACTCAAAAAAATATAACGCGCTTCGGAAACTACGCCTTTTCCGGATGCGCTGACCTTACGGACATCAACGACCACAACGGTTTAACTCTCATTCCGGCGAATCTGACCGTGATCGGAAATTACGCATTTGAAAAATGCGCCAAACTTGAACGCTTGAATCTATCGAACGTAAATAACATCACAACGCTCGGGACCAATGCGTTCATCGGCTGCAACACACTGAGTTTCATAAGAGGCGGAAGCAGCGGGCCGGACTTCACCGGCAGATTTTATATCGATCCCCGAGGCGTTCTGATCGAAAAGAACAACAACAACGCAAACGGCACTCCGCTCCGAATCATCAAGGCTTCGGCAACTCTCAGCGGTGTTTATGAGATCGAACCCACCGTCACAACCGTAAACGCCGAAGCGTTCATGATCTGCGCCGGTTTGGAAAGCGTGACCTTGCCGTCCTCTGTTACGACGATAGGCGACCGCGCGTTTTCCGGGTGTTCTTCTCTGAAAACCGCCGTTTTTCAAGGAAACGCTCCCCGCTCGTTCGGTAACGACGTGTTCAAGGGCGCTCATTCTGATTTCACCATAACCTACTATCCCGGCGGCACGGGATGGACATCTCCGAATTGGAGTCCCGGCTCATCGCAGACTTATCCGGCGATCGTCAGCAATTTTTACGTCACCTTGGATAAAAACGTCGTTTACATCGAGAAAGGAGCTACGGCGGAGATTCGCGCCGTCGTTAATCCGACAACGGTAAAACAATCCGTAAAGTGGTATGTCGATAACGGCGCCGTGGCGCGGATATCAAGCACCGAGACCGCAAACGGCGTTACAGGAGTCGTACACGGGCTTGAGGTCGGCGAGACGACCGTACACGCGGTCGCGGAAAGCGGCGGCAATACGGCGACGGCAAGCAGCCTTGTGATAGTCACCGAAAAGATCATTCCCGTCAGCAATCTGCGCCTGGACGAGACCCGGCTGACTATCCCGATGCCTGAGGACCCGAACGATGTACCCTTAGACGAACAGGTTGAATTAACGGCTGTTTTATACCCGAATAACGCCACCGATCAAACTCTCGTATGGGAGAGCAGCAACACCAAAGTCGCGTATACATATCCGTACACAGAATATAACAGTCAAACCAACGAAATTGCGTACAAATGCAAAATCATCCCCGTGGCCGCCGGCACAACGACGATCACGGTCAGGACTTTCGACGGCAAGCTCAGGGCGACCTGTACCGTTACCGTAACGGCTGTTCCCACTTTCGTTCCGGTATCTAACCTCACTCTCGCCTCTTCCGTTATGACGATAGCCATGGGCGCGACGGTCAAACTCAACGATTTCGTCACCGTGAGCCCCACTAACGCCACAAACAAGTCTCCGATCGAATGGCGCGTCGACTTTGACAAATCGACCGTCGAAGTATTGAGCGCCGCTTCCGACGGTATCCTTCCCGACAGCGTTTTATCCGTCGAATGGGGAAAAACCGGAACGGTGGTGCTTGAGGCGGAAGTGATAAAAGGCGTAACCGACTCAGAGGACTGGGGTTATTCCTCTGATTTGGGCTATAAAAAGACTTTCACGATAACCGTCGGAAACTATGCTCCCGCCACAGGCATCACGGGGCTTCCGGGATTTGCTTTCGTCGGAGAGCCGTTTGAGCTGAAAGCCACCGTAAACCCCACCGGCGCTACCTATAAAGACATCGAGTGGGAACTGGATCCCGGCGACACCGGCGCCTATATCGACCCTGTATCCGGTAAAATGATCGCCCAAAGGCCGGGAGTCGTGATCTTAAAGGCGACCGTAAAGAACGGTCTGCTCAACTCCGATATGCTCGAAGACCTGACCCGGGAATTTATCGTCTTTGTCAGGGAATACGAACCCTTTTCCTTCACGCTGCACGCGACCCCCGGCGGCAGCGCCCGCAGCACGGGTTCGGCGCGCGGAACGGTCATAATCGCGCCGGCCGGCGGTTCAAACTCAGCCGACTACTCAAACAACGAGAAAATTACGGTCTCCGCCTCGCCGATACCCGGCTATCAGTTCGCCGGCTGGTCCTCGACAAACGGAGGTTCTTTTGAAGACACGCAGGCCATACTCACCGAATTCACCATGCCCTCAAATAAAACGACCGTTTACGCCTATTTCACATATACAGGGCTCTCAGCCGGAAACACCGGCGGAGGATCGAATTACTACCCGAACTCAGGATACAATTCCGATCCTTATTACAACGATTACTACTACGACCCCTACACCGGAAATTACCAATACAACGGCGGAGGATACTACTACGTCGGCGGCAGCGGCGGATACGCCGTAAGACCCGAGGTCGTTCTGCCGAACACCGAATACTACTTCTCAGCCGGCAGCGCCTACACCACCGGTACCGGAGCGCCTTTTTCCATAGTCGTCATGAGGGACTATCAGCTCTTCAACAGAGCCGGAAGCATCACCTTGGACGGCAGGATACTCGTTCGCAACCAGCACTATTTCTCCTCTGCGGTCAACAGTCATACGCAGATAACTTTCCAAAACGGATACCTTGACACCTTGGGTCAGGGCACTCACACGATGGTCGTGAATTTCGGCGACAACAGGTCGATTTCGGCGGTGTTCACTATAGTCAGCTCCCGGCCGTTAGCCACCTCATACAGTGACGTATACTCAACAGACTGGTACTACTCAAGCGTGAGTTTCGTCAGCAGCCGCGGATGGATGGGTTCCTCGAGTTTTGACTCCATGTCTTTCAGGCCGAGCGACCCCGCGACACAGGGAGAAGTCATAGACGCCTTGTATATGATGGCCGGTTCCCCGAGCATGATCTCGATGTACGGTTATCCCCTTCAGGGCAGAGAAGCGTCATACGCATGGGTGCTCTCCAAAAGCATTTTGCCGATAGGAAGCCAATATAATCTGACCGGCGCCATTTCGCGTCAGGATATCGCTTTGCTCTTGGCCCGTTTCATTTCAATACAGAACATGCGATATAACTTTGTCCGCAACGCCCCCGTTTTCGCAGACGAATGGAATATCGATTCTTTGGCGCGCGGAGCGGTTTACGACCTCTACAGAGCCGGTGTCCTCAACGGCCGCACGCCGGAAACGTTTGTACCCTCCGGGAACATTACAAGAGCAGAACTCGCTGTTATTCTTAACCGGTTCTGGCAAGCGTTTATGTAAAATAATGATTTGTCAAACGGCTGATTTTTGTATGTCAGCAGCGTGACGGGAGCGTAATCGTCATGAACACATTTATCGCGGCAATCCCGCTTTTCAGTTCTGATATGTCCGTTTTGGCTTACAGGCTGTGCTACCGCATAGGAAAACAACTTTTCGGCTCGTTTCAGGACCATAACAGCATCGGTGACGCTATGATGTCTCCGGGCCTTGATTTGGTTGAAACGTTGGGGGTCGAGCCTTTCACCGGCGGGCGGCCGCTTTTTGTCGAAATCAATGAATTCCAACTGCTCGTCGGGGCGCCTACTGACCTCAATATCCCGCCGGATAAACTCATATGCCTTTTGACCGGCGTTGTTTATTCCGATGAGAATATCCTTTCCCGGTGTAAAAGGCTCAAAGAATTGGGCTACGGCATTGCGATAGAGTGGTCTCCGGGAATTATGACAAGTCCGTTTTTTGAGCAGGCAGACTATGTTGTTGTTAATACCGAGGAATTCCGCATAAATGAGCTTATCGGCTTATTACGTTCGATGACCGAAAAAAAGCGGGTGCTCGCAGCAAACGTACCTGACATGGAAACCTTCGGCATAATCAATAATTTCAGCGGCGCCTTATATTCCGGTTATTTTTATAACCGGCCCGTAACAAACGAAAAAGCCGAACTGTCTCCGGTAAAAATAAACGCCATGACGCTTATGCAGCAGATCAACGAGGAAGATTTCGACCTCTCTGTCGTAGCCTCCGCCATCGGGCAGGACCTTTCCCTGTCAGTGTCGCTGTTGCAATTCATAAACAATTCAATTACCGGTTTAAGCAGAAAAATCGACTCCATAAAAAACGCCGTGGCAATTTTGGGGCAAAAAGAAGTAAAAAAATGGGCTACAGCCGTCCTTTCCACCAGGCTCGCGGAAGACCGGCCGAGTGAATATACAAGAATCTCCCTGATTCGCGCCCGCTTCGCCGAAAATCTTGCTCCTGTTTTCGGAATGGGTATATTCGCTTCAAGCCTTTTTATGGTCGGCTTGTTTTCCCTATTGGACGCCATATTGCAAAAACCCATGTCGGAAGCGGTGTCGGAAGTCGCTCTGGACGACTGGGTCAGCAGCGCTCTTGTGGAAAAAGACGGCGATCTCTATGAGGTTTTAGACCTCATATACGCCTATGAACACGCAAATTGGGACAGCGTCGCCGTTAAAATGGTGCGCTACAATATTAAACTGGAAGAAATAACCAACGCCTTTATCGATTCTCTTATTTGGTACAAACATCTGTTAGACTCCATAAACGCCGAAGAAGCCTTGGAACGGGAAATATGATTTAACGCCCGAGAAACAAGCTGCGTTTGTTTCTCGGGCGATTATTACAGCGGGAGGCCGGTGTCCCTTTCCGGAGCGTATTTTTGCTTTGCTGTCAGTCCGCAAGGCCGTTAAGGCTCGCTTCAAGGTTTTCTGTCAGCGCCGTCAATTTTGCTTCTTTTTCACGCTCGGCGTTAATAACACGCTCCGGCGCTTTTTTTATAAATTCATCGTTTGAGAGCTTCATCCGTTGGCCGGCCAGATCATGCCGCGCTTTGGCGAGCTCTTTTTCAATGCGCTCCCTCTCTTTTTTAAAATCTACAAGCTCGGCCAAGGGCATATACATAACCGCTCCTTCGGTAGCCACCGAGACCGTTTGCGATGTGTCATCCGGAGTTTCGTCCGCAATTTCAACGCTTCCCGCGTACGCGAGCTTCGTGAGATAGGAAGCGCCGTCGGCAAAGACTTTTTTTCTGTCCGTGACGATTATGAGCCTCGGTTTTTTTGAAGGCGGTATGTTCATTTCGGCCCGCCGGCTGCGCAGAGCTTTTACGGCGGACATTATCGTCTCGAAATCCGCCTCGTCTTCCGGGAAATCGTATTTATCGGTATATTGCGGAAATTCTTCCGTCATCAGCGCCTCTCCCCCATTCGGAAGCGCCGAGTATATCTCCTCCGTTATAAACGGCATAAACGGGTGCAAAAGCTTAAGCGTTTCGGTAAGCACATAGAGCAGGACTTTTTGCGCCGATAGTTTCGCCTCCTGGTCCTCGCCGTTCAGCCGCGGCTTTGTCAATTCAATGTACCAATCGCAGTAGCTGTCCCAAATGAAATTATTTATCTTATCGGCGGCAATGCCCAATTCATATTTGTCCAAATTTTCCGTTATGTCTTTTATAAGAGTATTGAGCTTTGAGAGTATCCATTTGTCTTCGGTTTCCGGTTTGAGCGGCAGTTCATTTTTTTCGATCGTCAAGTTCAGCAAAACAAAACGCGCGGCGTTCCAGAGCTTGTTGGCAAAATTGCGCATGGCTTCGCAGCGCTCCGCGTAGAATCTCATGTCATTGCCGGGGCTGTTTCCGGTTATGATATTGAATCTCAAAGCATCCGCTCCGAAACGGTCGATCATTTCCATGGGGTCTATCCCGTTACCCGCGGATTTGGACATTTTTTTACCTTGGGGGTCGCGAATGAGACCGTGGATAAGCACTGTTTTAAAAGGTTCCTTTTTCATGTGCTCCATTCCGGAAAAAATCATGCGGGCAACCCAAAAGAAAATTATATCGTAACCGGTCACCAGCACATCCGTGGGATAAAAATACTCGAGGTCCGCCGTTTTATCCGGCCACCCGAGAGTTGAAAAAGGCCAAAGCGCGGAAGAAAACCAAGTGTCGAGGACGTCCGGGTCCTGCCTTATTTTCCCGCTTTTGCATTTTTGACAAAAGGCCGCGTCTTCGCGCGATACGGTCACATGACCGCAGTCTTCGCAATACCACGCAGGTATCCTGTGTCCCCACCAAAGCTGCCTGGAAATACACCAGTCTCGGCAATTTTCCATCCAATTCAGGTATATTTTCGAAAACCGATCCGGCACAAATCTGATCGTGCCGTCCTCAACTACCCTCGCGGCTTCGCGCGAGAGGGGCTGCATCTTAACAAACCACTGTTCTGACGATACCGGTTCCACCACCGTGCCGCAGCGATAACAGCTGCCGACGCTGTGGCTGTGTTCTTTGACCGAAACGAGATATCCCGACTCCTCCAAATCGCGAACAACAGCCTCGCGCGCTTCATATCTGTCCATCCCGTCATATTTTCCGCTGTTAATTATGCGGGCCTTTTCGTCCATGATAAGAACTTGCTCAAGATCATTGCGCAAGCCCACCTCAAAATCGTTCGGGTCGTGACAGGGCGTTATTTTAACGCAGCCGCTGCCGAATTCCGGGTCGGCATATTCGTCAGCCACTATCGGTAATTCGCGGCCTATAAGCGGCAGTATCGCTGATTTTCCCACAATGTGAGAGTAGCGCATGTCATTCGGGTTCACCGCCACTCCCGTGTCGCCCAGCATCGTCTCCGGCCTTGTCGTGGCTATCGTAATGAACTCTTGAGAATCCTTTACCGGATAACGAATATACCACAAATGCCCGGGCTGTTCCGAGTGTTCGACTTCGGTGTCCGAGAGCGCGGTCGCGCATTCCGGACAGCGATTGATTATGCGATTGCCTTTGTAAATCAGGCCCTTTTCATAAAGGCTGACAAAAACCTCGCGCACAGCCTTTCCGCAGGTCTCGTCCATGGTAAAGCGCTCTCTGTCCCAGTCGCACGAGCATCCCAACGCTTTGAGCTGTTCGACTATGCGATCGCCGTATTTGTTTTTCCAGTCCCAAACACGCTCTGTGAATTTTTCTCTCCCGAGGTCAAAGCGCGTAAGATTCTCGACCCTCAGATTCTCCTCAACTTTTATCTGCGTGGAAATGCCCGCGTGATCTGTCCCGGGCAGCCAAAGCGCGCTGTAACCCTGCATACGTTTGTATCTGATAAGGACGTCTTGTATGGTCTCGTCGAACGCATGGCCCAAGTGCAGCTGTCCCGTTACGTTCGGAGGCGGTATGACGATGGTGAACGGCTTTTTTGAAGGGTCCCGCGCGGCGCGAAAGCATCCCTTTTCCATCCACATATCATAGATTCTCTTCTCGCTTTTTTCAGGTTCATACCTCGTCGGCAGTTCTCTCATAACAGTTTTTCCAACTCCGCCTGCGGTTTTACCCCCACGGTTTTTCCGGTTTCCTTGCCGTCCGAAAACGCCATGACCGTCGGTATGCTCATGATCTTAAAGCGTGTCGCAAGTTCTCCCTCTTCATCGACATTCACCTTGCATACCTTAACGGAACCTTCGTATTTTTCACTGATTTTTTCAATGACCGGGGCAAGCATTTTACACGGCCCGCACCAATCGGCCCAAAAATCAATAAGACATTTTCCCTCGGAAACGGTTTCTTCAAAGTTTTCGGTTGTCAAATGTATTATCGGCACTTCTGTCCCTCCCTTTTTCAATAAATTCGGCAGCCGACAAACCCGCGATACTGCCCTGCCCCACGGCTTTGGCTATCCGGTACGGCTTGCCCGCGCAATCACCGGCGGCATAAACGCCGGGAATATCCGTACTCATGTTTTCGTCGACCGCGATATGCCCGTCGCTCTGCGAAATTCCGGGTATCAGTATGTCGGGCGCGACATTGTTTCTGAAAATAAAAACTCCGTCCGCGGGATATACCGTCTTGTCGACGGATATTTCCCTGACTGTTGTTTCTCCGCGTATCTCGCAAGTTTTCGGCTCGTTAAAATACATGACCTCGCAGCCGATGCTTTTTAAAAACTCCGCCTCATGTTCGGCTTCTTTGCACATAGCCAAAACAGCGACGCGCTTTTTTCTGAACAGCATACCGTCGCAGGTGGCGCAGTAGCTGACTCCATTGCCGAGAAATTCGCGTTCTCCGGGAAAAACGCCGGTAAGACTCACGCCCAAAGCTAAAACCACCGCTTTGCATTCAAAGATGCCTCCCCCGGCGGAAACCCATAAGCCTTCGTCCATCGGCGATATGCTCAGCACACGGCCGGTTGTAAATTTCACTCCCGAGGCTTGCGCGTGATCGGTCATTTTTCGCAGTAAATCCTTTCCGGTCACGCTGTGAAAACCGGGATAATCGTCGATCGAGCTCGCTTTGCACAGCGGCGATTCTTCCGGGTTTGTGCTTATTATGTCAACCGATTTGCCTCTGTTTCTCGCGGTCAGAGCTGCGGAAATCCCCGCCGGGCCGCCGCCTGCTACTATTATGTCCGGTATATGTGACCCCCGCCTTTCCGCTTTGATACACTGAACTTTTTTACATTATTGGTCATTATATATTACGGCCCTGTTATTGTAAATACAAAAAAACTGATGTATAATCACAAGGCGGGCGGCGGTTTGTCCGCGTCAGCACTGAAAGGAACGATCATAAGCATGGACGAGCAGACCGGAAACTTTATTCACGATATTATTGAAGAAGACACAGGCCCCGGAGGGCGTTTCGAGGGAAAAACCGTACACACCCGTTTTCCGCCCGAACCCAACGGCTATCTGCACATTGGCCACTGCAAGGCCCTTTGCATCGATTTCGGCTCGGCAAAAAAATACGGCGGTTTATGCAACCTCAGGATGGACGACACTAACCCGGCTAAAGAGGATGTCGAGTATGTCGACGCGATAAAAGAGGACATTCAATGGCTGGGGTTCGATTGGGGAGACAGATTCTATTACGCGTCAGACTATTTCGATCTGATGTATGAGTGCGCGACGGAACTGATCAAAAAGGGCCTCGCGTATGTGTGCGAACTGTCGCCCGAACAAATGCGCGAGTATCGCGGCGACGTAAACACACCGGCGATAAGCCCTTACAGAGACAGGCCGACGGAGGAGAATTCGGCTCTCTTCGAGCGTATGAAAAACGGAGGATTTCCCGACGGCGCTATGACACTGCGCGCAAAGATCGATCTTTCATCCGGCAATTTCAACCTGCGCGACCCGGTCTTGTACCGTATCAACAGCACGCCTCATCACCGCACAGGCGGCAACCGGCGCATATATCCGATGTACGACTTTGCCCATCCTATCGAGGACGCCGCGGAATGCATAACACACTCCTTGTGTTCTCTTGAGTTTGAAGATCACAGACCGCTCTATGACTGGGTGATAAACAACTGCACATTGCCTGCAAAACCGCGGCAGACAGAATTTGCCCGGCTGGATATGACATATACCGTAATGTCCAAGCGCAAGCTGCGAAAATTGGTCGACGAGGGATATGTTTCCGGTTGGGACGATCCCCGTATGCCGACTCTAAGCGGACTGCGAAGGCGCGGATTCACTCCTGTCTCATTGCGTAATTTTTGCGAACGAATCGGCGTTTCAAAAGCGGCAAGCACCGTTGAATACTCTTTTCTCGAGCATTGCCTCAGAGAAGACCTCAACGAAAACGCCGAACGCGTTATGGCGGTTTTAAAGCCCCTTAAACTGATAGTCACAAATTATCCGGAAACAAAAACCGAAGAATTCAAAATCGAGAACAATCCGGAAAACGAGTCGGCCGGAGAGCGTTTTGTCACGTTTTCCCGTGAACTTTGGATCGAAGCCGACGATTTTACCGAGACGCCGGAAAAAAAATACAACCGGCTGTATCCGGGCAATGAGGTACGCCTGAAAAGCGCGTACATCGTAAAATGCACCGGCTGTCTGAAAGACGGCGAGGGCAACATCACGGCCGTAACGGCTCAGTATGATCCGGAAACAAGCGGCGGCAACACTCCGGACGGCCGGAAGATTCGCGGCACCATACATTGGGTGGACGCCGGAAACTGCGTAAACGCCGAAGTGCGGCTGTATTCAAATCTGTTCCTCGACCCCGATCCCGACGGCGCCGACAAAGATTTTACAAAATTTATAAACCCCGATTCCCTTAAGACATTGACCGGCTGCAAAATGGAAAAAAAGCTTGAAACGGCGAGCTCCCCCATGGCTTTCCAATTCTTAAGACTCGGGTATTTCTCTCCGGACAGCAAAGATTCCCGCGCGGGCCGCTTGGTGTTCAATCGTTCGGTCGCGCTGAAAGACAGCTACAATACCGCGGCGCGATGATAAGCGCCGATAAACGGGATTTCAAGGCCCAACATCGGAATAAGGACAGGAAAATGAAATTTAGGCGAACTGTCAAAACTGTTATATTTGCGATAACGGCAATTCTTTTTCTTGCTTCCTGCGGCTCAGCTTCAAAAAGCTATACGGCATACTCTCCCGACCAGATAGCCAAAGCGATCATAACGGCGCAGGACGGCATTTCAGCACTGCGGCCCCTCATGCCGGAAGATGATTACTTCGAAGAATATCTCAGAAACATTTACCGGTTCGAGTCCGACGCTGTTGATTCGATCACAGCCGGAGCGATCCGCTATGCCGAGGGAATGGCGGCCGATGAGATCGCCGTCTTTTTGCTCTCGGACAACGCAAGCGTCAAGTATGTAAAAGATACTCTTACGGAATACAAACAACAACGCGAATACGCTTTCACGGGCTATGCGCCCGAACAAGCCGCCATACTCGCAAACGGCTCAGTAGTCAACAACGGCAATTATGTCGCGCTTTTGATATGCAGAGAACCTCAAATAGCCGAAGCGGTATTTACGGCGTGTTTCAGCGACAGTCCTCCGGTTATAAATGAAGAAAAAATCATATCGCCGCCTCCGGTCGAAAAAACTCCGCCCCTTCCGGAACCGACGCAAAGACCGGCGTCCGACCCGCTGCATGACGCTGAAGAGCCGCCCCAAAACGACATTATCGTTGAAAATATTTTTGATTCGGACGCTGTCTTAAAAGCGTGGCGCAGCGGTGACAATACAGGCCTGTCGGAAAAAAGCGCTCGTGTTTTGGAAGCCTGCCTTGAAATAACAGGCGCGATAATCGACGAGAATATGAATGATTTCGAAAAAGAAACTGCCGTGAACGATTGGATCGTCGATTGGGTGGACTATGACCAAGAAGTTCACAGCAATTCCCCGGACGCAAGCCCCGATCCCGATAATGACAATCCTTACGGTGCAATAATCAATAAAAAAGCCGTGTGTTCCGGCTACTCTTCAACATTTCAACTGTTAATGGATATGCTTGAGATCGAGTGTATCACCGTTAAGGGGTCATATACCGCCACGGGCGAAGAACACGCTTGGAACATGGTCAGAATAGACGGCGAATGGTACTGCACGGACGTCACTTGGAATGACCCTGTGGGCGGCAGAGGCACTGTCGCTGAAAAGCACAGATTTCTCAATGTGACAAGCCGATATATGCGCGAAACGAAACACCTTTGGGACGAAGCCTCGACTCCTGTCGCCGGCGAATAAGAATGCGTTGAATTTGAGTAAAATAATCGCCTGCAGTTATTGCAACTGCAGGCATTTTCTTTGGAGGCGCCACCCGGATTTGAACCGGGGGATCGCGGATTTGCAGTCCGCTGCCTTACCGCTTGGCTATGGCGCCCCGTTAAATTGATTTTTCCGGCTCAGAAGCCGTCTGCCGGTCGAATCCGGACCTTCTTTTATTCCGTTGCCGCTTTTCCCGTTTCGGCCTTAATTATACCGGAGCAACGTTGTTTGTCAAGTTCATCGTTTAGCAATGCGACCTGCAAGTGTTAAAGTCAATACCAATAAATCTGTTATGGGCAAACAAAAGGATATCGGCTCTGAAACAAGCATAAAAAATGACCCTGTAGCTATTGAAACTACAGGGCTTCCTTTTGGTGCGGACGACGGCGCAAAACTTGAACAGCCACCGCCCCCGTGAAATACAGCGTTTTCCATTATCGGAAGCGTGATCTTACCTAATTGACCGTACTCGTCGGTGTAGTTCATACACAGGACGAGTTTTCCCTTTTTCGGGTCGTCCGGGTCGTCGTATAAAAAGACCGAGTTCAGGAATGTTTTTACAAGCCGTTCCCGGTGTTTATCCTCCCCCATATCCGCGTCCCTGAACCGTTCCAAAAAGAAAACAACCTGATCCCGGTCGAGGTGCGGCGTGGCGATCTTTTCCTTTGTGATGCCCTTTTCTATGTTTGCGCGTTCGGCTTCCAGTTCTACCAGCCGCGACTTTGTTGTTTCAGTCACGACCCCGGCTTCAATGGCGGCGATCAAGCGCTCGGTAATTCCCGCATCAGCGTGGGGCTCAAAGAATGTATCTTTTCTTTGCCTGCTCATGACCATACTCCTTACTTTCGCTTACTCAAAGAGTAGTATGGAAGAGCGCCGTTTCAGATTCCGTAATCTTTGACGAACTTTTTACGAGAGAAAATTTTCAAAAGCTTTGAGCAGCAGAGTAAACCTATCCACAAAATCCCATCCGCCCCCCTTCCTCTTCACGCAGCTTGAGCGACTGCTCCTTTCGCAGGGCGGCAACGAGCCGCTCATGCGAAAGAGCTGTCGCGGATCTGCCGAACCTGCCCGCGCAACTCGCGCGCACAACATGAAAATCTCCCGGCGCCAGGCGCGGCAGGGCCAGCAATTCCCGCCGCAAGTCGGGCGGCATGGCTGTCGTGCACAGCGGGGCCAGCAGCTTGTCATAGAGCGCCGCGATCTGTTCCGGCCGCGCATAGGTGAACGCGACTTTGACGCTGAAACGGCGCATGGCGGCGGCGTCCATCGTGTCGCGCCTGTTGGTGGTGCAAATGCAAAAGCCCCGGCATTCCTCAAGCGCGGTCAAAAATTCGTTCACCAGGGTGCTCTCCCAGGAACGCTGCGCCCTGTCGCGGGAATAAATGAAGCTGTCGGCCTCGTCGATTACCAGCACGGCCCCGTCATGTTCCGCGCGGGCAAAAGCGTCCGCCACCTGTTTTTCCGACTCCCCCACCCACTTGCTGAGCAGATCGCTTGCCCGTTTGACCACGCATTCCCTGTCCAATTCCCTGGCGATGTAGCGGGCAAGGGCGGTTTTGCCCGTGCCCGGAGGGCCGTAGAAAAGCATATTGCCGCTTGCCGGCGGAAGGATGTTCTTTTCCCGCAGTTCGGCATCAGCCTCGCGGCTGGCTTGCAGCAGTTCTTCCACCGAACCTTCCATGCACACGCCTTCCGGGCTGTAGTCCGGCCCGACTTCCGCTTTCTTGACGCGCTCCTTGCTGCCGTTGCGGCGCAAGGTATTGTGGGCGCGTAAAAAGCCTTCCACGCTGGCGGCAAACTCCGTTTTCTTGACGCCGATCTCCTTGCTCCGCACGACAGCGGCCTCAATCACCGCTGCCTGTGATTTGTACGCTTCGCACAGCTTTTCAATCTCCGCTTCGGACATGCGCACACGATGCCGCGCGAGAATCTGCTGCCACACCGAACGCCGCTCCCGTTTGCCGAGTTCCTCGAAATGGATGCTGTACGTGAAACGGCGGCGCACGGCCTGATCGACAAAGTCAATATCGTTGACAATCCAGATGATCCGTCGCTCCGGTTCCTCCAGCAAGCCGGTGAGCCACGCTTTTTGCTGGGTATTTTGATATAGGAACATATCCGTGTTCAGCATGCGCTCAGCTTCATCAACCAGCACAAACGAGCCCTTATGCCGGGAGGCCATGTGCAGACAGGCGCGCAAGGAAACGCGGCGATCATTTTCGTCATCATCGTCACGGCAGGGAACCGCCCAGCCCTTGACCTTGCAAGCGGCGGCAAGACTGCGGACAAAGGTGGTTTTGCCTGTTCCCGGCACGCCGTACAGCAGAATATGCACCGGCAGCTTGCTGTCCGTTTCCAGCAGCGATGTGACGCGGGCAATATCGCCGGCAGGGAGCCTGAAGTTCGCCAGAGGCAGCGTTTCCCCTGCAAGAGGACGGCAAAACAGCTTCTCGACGTTTGCGCCCTTTTCATCCTGCCAGAGTGCCGCCAGTTCGTCCTGTAGACGGAACATGCAAGACCCGGCTTCAATAATGCCGCTGTCCGTCAGTTCCTTGATGGACGCGCTATAGCGCGAGACCGGGATATCTAGGATCTTCATCATCAGGTGTCTTGACGCGTACGAATGAATTTCAAGGCTATCCTCAAAATACCTTTCCACTTTGCCGAAATTTCCGACAATAAACGCGTATTCGCATATCCGCACAGCCTCGTCGCTTAGGCCAAAAAGGTTCTTGGTGAGTCTTTTTACGCGGGCAAGAGTAAAACCATTGGCTTTTGCCTTGGCCGCCTGTTCGCATTCCCGACGAATCGCCTCCTGGAAGGGCTTTGTGACACGGGGATATTTCCGGACAAAATCCTCCAGGGCGCCGTCCAAAGAGGAC